>CALXLE010000167.1 GCA_944389115.1 uncultured Spirochaetaceae bacterium | reverse complement strand
AGCTCCTGGTTCACGGTGCTTATTGCTGATATGCGGTATTCTCCGGCTTGCTTTATAAGGAACTGGAGCCGTCCGCTTGCCGTGGAGAGCACCTGTATAGCGCTCTGCTGGCCGTTTATGGCCTCGATATCCCACCGGACATCAGTAGTGGTTCCTCCGCCCTTGAGAAGGACCTCGGCGGTAAGCACCTGCGTGGAATCAGCATAGCTGAGGGAATCGTACTCGATAAGGGTCTTATCAAGCGAGACGCTGACAGGCGTGTTGACGCCGAAGAGGTCATTTGTACACCCGACGAGCGAGCCGGGCCCGAGGATGAAGATAAGCGTCCAGATGATTGCATCGTGGCAGAACTTCTTGATTCCTGTGAACATATTCGGTTAACTCTCCAACATATCGGCATGGACAGCCCCATGCCAGGCAGACCACTGCTTTGTATCTGATTCTATATTCATTCGCTGTTTATTGCAATTCTATTGGCATATAATGTAAACATTCGATATTAGAAACAGCAATAAACAGATATGGCATCACTTAGAAAAACAATATCGTCAGCTTCTTAGATCTTTCATACAGGGCAATGCTTTCTGAAATAATCCTCCGGGATACGTCCTGAAACAGTTATATATCCTTCGGCTGCAAGCTTATCGTTCAGTTCCCTTATGATCTTATAGGCAGTAGGAACAGCGACTCCCATTATCTCAGAAACATCCCTTGCATAAAGATACCCGGCTATCTGCTTTCTTACAGAGCCTTGCCTCTTCCGCTGGCTAGATGTTGTTTTGCGTTCCGGGATTGTACTTCTACCCTGCTTTTTCCTATCTATCACAGCTGCTAGAACAACTGATTCAGTTCTCTTCTTTACATGCTTCTTGCTTCTAATGACATCATCACGAATCGCATCAACAGCCTTCTGTGATATCTGCTGCCCTTCATGAAAGAATGAGCCGAATCTCCTCTCAAGTGCCTGAAGCGATATTCCTGCGTGATGCGCGATAGCCGAAGGCTCTGTGCCAGAGCGGATGAGTATGATGATATGGCTGTCCCTGAAGCCCTCGAGCCCAAGCGCTGGCATCCCGGACTCTCTGACCGCATCGGAAACAAATCTTGTAAGCGTGGTCTTCGAGATACTGAATACCCTGTCTACCCCTGAAGCTTCGGCCTGCTTCTTTGCTCTCAGGAGCTCGCTCCGGATGAAGACAGGAACATCCACTTCCCTTTCCTCGAAAGGAGAAGAGATAACAACCGGAGAGCCGGTCCAGCCAGGACGGACTGGACGGAGATTACGTACTGCGATGCAGCTTCCATCGTCAGAGATATCCTCCGCCTGCAGCCTGAGGATTTCGTTACGCTTCAGCCCGCACCAGAAGGCAAGATCCGAGGCAGTCTTTGCTATCCCTTCCTTGAGGGTCCTGCTGTACGCCTCATACATGTCGGTAGTCCAGTACCTGATACCTGCTGGGGCATGGCTTCCGACAGAGCCGAGCGAAGTACCCATATTCTTCACCACCAGCTTCTCATCCTCTGCCTTTGAAAGCACTGCGACGAACTGATTGTTGATCGTGCGGATATATGACTCGGAAAGCTTTTTTCCTGTCTTATCGTTCACAAGGGCATCAAGATACTCATGCCACTTCATGATGGTATCCTCATCTATGGCATCAAGCTTCATTCGTCCAAAGAACGGAAGGACATATTTCTCCATGACGGGAATCTTCACGGCAAGGGAATCAGGCTTGAGACTCTTCTTCGCCCAAGGATAATACACCTGGTTCCAGTAGCCTCTGAATGTATATCTCTTTTTATTCTCTTCCACTACTCTTTTCCTTTACTGCGTTTACGATCGAATCCTTGAACCTCACAAGAGGATCATCTCTGTACGCCTCATAGAGCCTTAGCCGCCCGCTATCTTCCGGATCCGAATCTAACGCTGCTGTAGAATTCATCCCTGGATATCCCCGTATGGATCCTGAACGGGATATGCTCATTCCGGTCGCCTGCCTTGTGGAACAGGGTCTTATTTCCTGTCTCGGAAAGGATATCCTCTCCTGGAACGAGGATGCTACCCCACTCATCCGCAGTGCCTTCGAAATAGATATCCGTTAGCTCAGGACAGGACGAGAACACGCCCCGCTCAATCATCGTATATGAGCGTGGTATCCATACGGCTCTGACATTGCTGCCATCCCTGATTGCATCAGCCTTGATTCCATGAAGAACATAGATTTCCGCAAGCGACGGATCATCTCCGCTTCTTGGCGTTGATGCATTCTTTTCCGGAAGGACAAGATTCTCAGGAAGAGGTCCATAAAGGCTATAAACCATCTCCTTTCCATGATCGATGCTGACATCAGGAACCATCGCCTGATAGCTCTCCTCTGCGCCGCAGAAAGCGCAGTGCCTCATATCATGAGAATACACATGGTTCTCCGGGATGGGGTTATCTGCAAAGCGGCATCCCTCGCGGCTGCATCGGGCGTAATGGACATAGCCTTCTTCTCCAGTCTCATATATCCAGTCATGGCCGAGCGGTTCAATCTGAAGAGCCATGTTCTGCCATGCGCCTTCCGCATCGGGCGTAAGGAACATCCCGCCGCACTGGATGCAGACATAATGGGCCTCATAGCCCGGCTTCTCGCAGGACGGCATTACCGCTGGGACAGGAATACCGGTCATCACATGAGAGAGATAGAAATCCTCCTCTCCTCCGAAATATCCGCAGCGGAGGCAGGTCCCCATCCTTATGCCGCGCCCTTGCCTGCTTGAGACGTTGCATGTCGAGGGCTCCTTTATGACCGTATAATCCATCTCATGCCCGAGTGCCGGGATGACCGTATCGGACTCTGGGATATACTCTCCAGAGCTGGCATCATATGAGACCCTGCCACATCCCTCGCATTTCCATGAAAGCCTTCTTCCGCTCTCTAGACATGACGGATCCTTGCTGTCTAACCTCTCCCATTCATGCTTATGCTGAGGATTCTCGCCGGATGGTACCAGAGAGAGTTCCTCTGATGTCTTGCAGTATCTGGTATCCCCTATGCCAGCAAGAAACGGAAGAGCGCTGAAATCGGCATGGAAGATCTTGCTGGAACGTCCAGTTTCGAGAGGATAACGGGCCATACCATCCTTTCCGAGGTCCTTATCAAGCGGATCGAGAATCCAGAGACTGCCTTCATGGAAGGAGTATGGATGTTTCTCCGACACGAATCCTCCCTTCTGTATCGTGAGCCCGCCTTCCGTGAATGAGAGTATTATCCTCTCCTCCTTATATTCCTCTCCATAGCTGTCAGTGAACGACACCGGATCTGACATCCATGTGCCGATAAGGGAAAGATCCTTCGTGCATGAAGGAATGATAAGGATGACAAGCAGCAGCAATGCTGCAATGAAATGATATCTGCGTCTAGACAATTGCGTTTCTCCTGCTGTTGATCTCTACCTCGGAAAGAGGAGGTTCTTTATGCGCTGCACCTCGTTCCTGCGCGAATACCTGTCGCTTGGGGTGACTGACAGGCTGATCCCGTACCGCTCATCCCCATTGAGGAGGAACTTGTAATGCTTCCCATCAGAGCCCGGCTTCTCGACAAGCCCCAGCTTCCTGAGCTTTGAGATGTCAGACTCTGACAAGGCTCTTTCAGCAATAAGGGTGTTCTTTATGCCATTGAAGAGTTCATCCCCTGCCCCTTCTGGTTTATTAGACCGCATGATGGAAGCGAGGACAGCACCTATCCTATCCTTCTCAATCTCTGGCTCGCCCGCTTTAAGCGATTCCAGATGGCTTTTCAGTACAAACAGGACTGCATCCCTTATCTCCGATGGATAGAGATCTTCCTCATCCGTATGGATGGTTATATCCCGTAGCCCGTTTTCCTTATTGGCGCCCTGAGCGAGGCTCTTCCATCTCGCAGCTTCGGCCTCTGCTTCAGCTCTCCTTTTCTTCGTTTCCTCAAGCTCATCAGTTAGCCGGTCGAACAGCCTCTCAAGCTCCTCGTCATCCGTTGTCTTAATGCGGCTTCTCAGCTCATCAATCGCATCCGACATCTGGGCCTTCTCGCTCTTCAGCTCCCTGTTCTCAGCGCTGACAGCCTTTGCAAGGACCCGGTCATATGACATATGCCGGTACCGCTCGTCGGTGTTGACCCTGCTTCTGAGCTCAGCAAGCATGGCCGGGACAGCGGCTTCGGGGTCACAGAAGGTATTCAGGGAGAAGATCCGTCTGTTCTTTCCTGAGACAAACAGGAGGGCGGCGCCGTTATATGGCATCCTGCTTCTGCCGTTCTCGCCTTTTGTCGCATCTCTGATATATGAGGCAACATCTTCGGTCTCTGGATACATGACATGTGCGATCCCGCGCAGGTCTGACTGGAGCTTCCCTGCATCCACCAGAGGTTTCCCTGAGGCCATCGAAAGGGAAAGAAGCACGATAGGCATTGCTGTATCCTTCGCTCCGTTGATGTATGGAACCATCTGGAAGGCAAGATCCTCATCCAGGACGGTAGGCCGTGCATCCTTGAAGCGGAAAATGCTTTCCGCACCAGGAATAAGGCACTCCTTCCTGAGTATCCGAAACGCAAGGGAATGCTCGGAAGGGAGCCATAGCCTTCTGCTTCTTGTATGGGCTTCCATGACGATGATGTCATCCTTTATGGCAAGGCTTTCGTTATCTCCGGTCTTCCTGTCTGCGATCCTCATTGCATAGATGCCATCAGAGGAAGCCATGGAGATCGAATATTGTGGGCCATTGATGGGGATGCCATCCTGCCCGCCCTGCTCCTTCCATGCACGTAGCTTCTTCCCTGCACCGATGTTCTCGGCAACGACAGCGGCAATCCTCTCGGCTGTAATGCCGAAAGGAAGGATGGAGACGATCCGTTCCTGCTTCATACCCTGCCTCCGTTCCGGTGATTCCTCCAGTGGTAGCGGAGGGTGTAATACGGAATACCGACCTTGGCAGCATACGAATGCATCGATATGCCTGTCTCCCGGTTCTCCTGAATGAAATCCCTGATTGCCTCCTCGCCGCTCTTCAGAGGGGCCTTTGCCGGCTTAACGCCGCGGAGCTCCTGCCACTGGGGATTGTACCGAGGATCCCTGTACCAGTCCCTCATCGTATATCTCGGGACATTGGCGATAACCGAGTAGTCAGCAAGGGAGATTCCCGTTGTCTTCCGCCTTTTGAGGAAATCGGAAATCAGCTCGCGCTTCTCCCTGTCGGTATAGAAGGAATGATAGGATTCCATCCTGCGCTTTCCCTGCATCAGAATACCTCCTCGCTGTTTGCGCTGGTACCATTCGCAGCTCCTATGATCTGGCCAAAGAGCGCTGAGTCCTCGTCCGGCGAATCGATAAGGTCATCTGCCTCATCCTCGATGGATCTCTGCCCTGCGGCAGCCCTCTTCATCTCGGTTACGCCTATCGAATGCATGAATGCGTCGAGGGAGATGAGGCCTTCCGTCTCTCTTTCAATCACTTCGGCAAAACGGTTCCAGTAGCGCTTATATGGACGCTCGTTATTCGTGCCGTTTCTCCAGTTCCTGTAGCCTGATTCGGAGACACCGAGAAGCTCCGCGACCTTCAGTGCCTTATAGCCTGTCATGGTCTCGAACATGCAGAAGAGTCCGGCAAGATCCATATCCTCGAATAGAAGCCTGCTTCCGTCGCTCTCGCTGAGAAGCTCATTCGCGACCGCAAGCTTCTGCTCCGCCCTCTTCTTATCCTCAGCCGCGGCTGCCAGCGTCTCATTGCAGTCCGCAAGGGCCTTGCTGATATCCTCGATCTTCTTCTCCAGATCATGGCATATGCTGCCTTTCTCGATTATCTCGCGGCAGATACCCGCGTATGCCTTTCTGATGCTTGCTCTGAAATCCGTCTCCATGCATTTATCTCCTTGTCCTCTGGTGTTTGGCGGCCATATCCGGATATGGATACCACCCTCGCTTTCTGTATATATTATAGGCTAATATCAGATTTCATGACTGCATAATATAAATAAATGGAGAGCTATTGCTGTCAAATACAGTAATAGATAGAAACAGCTGTAAATGTCAGGAGTATTGGGATTCTTGGAGATAGAGATATGGTCTGTCGAAGAACCAACTGCTGAATTAATCAGCTGATTCCATAAAGAAGACAGGCACCCTCTGGATCTCTCCTCGGGGTGCCTATTATCATTCCTGATATATAATTCAATTCATCAAATCTGCATCTGTTGCATAACGGCAGAGACGGACTCGGCAATTATAGCCAGACTTATTACTTATACTGTTATTTGCTGCTCCCTGAGCTGTCTGAAAATCAATATACTTATGGTGTTTGGATGACTCTTCGCTGCTTGAGTACAACGATGGATGAGAGCCATCAGACCGAACTGCATTGAGCCAGAGACCGATTTAGAGTGAGCCATTTTAATCGAGGACTTATCCTCAAGATATGCACGAAAGTGCAAATCCAAAAGAGGA
>CALXLE010000166.1 GCA_944389115.1 uncultured Spirochaetaceae bacterium | reverse complement strand
ATGGAAAAGGGGCTCTGCCTTATCCAGTGCACGTTCTACTCATCCCAGAACGGGAACTATACGAAGCTCTTCTCTGATTCAGAAGTTGCAGTTGTAAAAGAGGGCGAGATAATGCAGGTCTCGATAGACTGCAGAGAGGATAGATCCATATGAGAAAGATATTCCCATTATGCCTTATTCTCGCAGCATTGCTTGCCGCGTCCTGCTCCCCGACCAGTTCATGGAATCCAGCAGTGAAGAATGCCGTTTCCATGACGGAGATAAAGGAACAGTCACTTGGATTCCTCGCAGAGCTCTCAGGATTCATCAGGAACAGTGAGATTGCCTCAGCTGATGGTGTTATACCAGTAATAGATTCAGAGGCTCTTATGGCAGATCCTTCATGGGATCCTGATATCTCTGTCTATGCGGATATCGGAATGGCCGACGATGTTTTTTCTGTGAGCTTCATGGGAAAGGATTATTACGCACAGGATTCCTTCGATCTTCAGATAGGGGATAAGGCGATTCTCCGTGATAAGGCTTGGAAGATGGAGAACGGCCATCTTCTTGTATCAAAGGCAGTTCTTATGCCGCTTTCCCTGAGCGGACTTGATCTCTCAGCGAATGGAGAGCCCTTGTATGATTTCGAGCCTGTCGACGGGTCATCAATCCTCAGCGGCACCTGTACAGTAGATGGATCAATACTATCATCGGCAATGCCGGAAGCCGTAACGGGCGAATTCAATATAAGGATATACTCCGCAACTGACATGATTCTCTATGGATATAATGGCAGGGCCTCTTCTGATATCGTTCTTTCTATCTTCATGGAATATGATGGGGAAGGGGAGGCTATGAGCTATTGCCGTGTAACATCCGGAAGCAGCTCGGAGATGGCCTTCATTCCGTATCCGTCGGACGATCCTGAGAACCCTGCCATACCCGAGGATGCTGCTCCGAAGACTGTGAATATTCTCTCCTATGTCTTCGATAGGAACTATTCGTTCAAAGGGGTGTCGCCACTCGTTCTCTTCATCGAAACACCGCTGTCTTTATTGAAGTAGACCAAAAATTACGCAGATTTCGATTAAATTTCTCAATAATCCTCTTGACAATTCGATACCGGGGGGGGGGTAGGATGATTAACAGAAATTACAAGGAGAGGATTGAGAGATGAAAAAGAAATCAATCTTTATCACGGGAATCGTTCTTGCGCTTCTCGTATTTGCTGGCTGCTCTGAGCCTGCGCTTAATCTGCCTAAGTATGTCGCTTCTGCAGACATCAAGCAGAACGGCGTATTCCTCGAAGGACAGCCTTTCGACGCATCCAAGTTCTCTGTGACAGTCATCTATACAGATGGCTCAAAGGAAGAGCTTACAGGTGTGAATGTACAGCTTAAGTCTGTTGGCACTGGTGGTGTTTCAAACGGTGCTGAGATCACAGCAGAGGCTGGAACGAACTCCAAGGGTGGCGTTTTCACTGCACATGGAGCTATTGTTGCTTATGCAATCGACAGCCTTACAGTTACTGCACCTGCTTCAATCACGACAGCTGCAAGTGGTGCTGGCGCAGAGGTTAAAGAGGCGAAGGCATCTGACTTCACCGTAGTTGCTAATTACCGCGATAGCCAGGGTGCTGCTCAGACACTTGCTCTTGTTGCCGATGCTGATTACTCAGTTGAAGTTAAGCTTAATCAGGCATTAAGTGCTGATAAGCCGAACGGAACTGCAAGAGCTGATGTAACGCTCGAGTTCGGTCCTGACAAAAAGCCTGCAGGATACCAGGTAACAGGAATCAATGTGACATATTCCGAGAACGTAACTCCTGGTGACTACAGCGAATATGAGTGGTCAGGAAAGGTTGTATACGCTCAGGTACCTGCTTCTTCAACAGTCAAGTACTTCAACAACGGAGTATTCGATGGCGATAAGATGGTAGAGGTTTATAAGGTCTATACTCCAGCAGGTGAGTCAACTTCTTTTGCGAAGTATTACCTTGAGAAGATCGACAGCGGACTCAAGTTCACGCTTACATCTCCTCTTGAGGGTGATGGCAATGAGAACAGGTTCGCAGCATCAGGTGATACAGCTGCATTCACTATGACATATACATATGTCAAGGATGAGGATGCTGCATATGGGTACAAGACAACTGAGCCAAACACTGATATCGTTATCGGTTCCATCGATGGTGTTGAGGAGAATGCCGATGGCAAGCTCGTAAGCACAAATGAAGGATCAACATGGTATGATACAGCTGCATCTGGTGCAATGGAGATCACTGGCATCAAGGATGATTACATCACAGCTCTCAAGGCTGAGAGAAGAGTTGACATGCCATTCATCGTTGGTGCTGATCCTCAGCCGGGTGACTTCGTAGTGACAGCAACATATGCTTCTGGCTATGTAAATGCTTCCAAGAACGTTCTTGAAGCAGCAGCATATACTGTTGAGACAAAGGATGTGACAACCTCAACTACATCTGTTGATATCAAGCTTAAAGCTGAATCTCCGTATTCAGATGCTGCAACCAAGACAACAGCTGCAATCAAGGTCGTTGCTGACTATCCATCGTCTGTATCCGTAACGAAGATCCCGACTGATGTTAAGACCAACACTGCATATTCAGCAGCTAAGTGGGAATATAAGATAGTTTGGAGTTCCGGTAAGACATATGATGCTCAGACAGCAGGCAATACAGCAGCAGATATGCCAAGAATCACCTATACATTTGATCCAGCTGTAGCTGGCGAAGCAGGTACTTCTGAGGACATAACAATCACTTGGACATGCAATACTGTCTCTGGTGAGATTAAGACTGCTTGTACTCCTATTGCCTGAAAGTCTTTGATGACAATCCCGCTTCAGCCTAGCTGGGGCGGGTCCTAAGGAGGGAAAAACATGGAAGAGAGCAAATCCCTCCGGGGATCCAAGAACAGGATTCCCTCAGAGAAGAGGAAGGAATGCCTCAAGCTTTTTGAAGAGGGCTTTGGCTACAAGAAGACAGCCCAGCTCGCCGGTCTCAACACCTACACGGTAAGGGACTACAAGAGGCGCTATGCCTC
>CALXLE010000165.1 GCA_944389115.1 uncultured Spirochaetaceae bacterium | reverse complement strand
TCTCTCTTTCCCTTCGCTCAAAGTCCTAAAGAACCGCATCCCTTCGCGGATGCCATGACAGGTTAGCAGGTTATCCCGCCGCTGTCAAGCGCTTAAAGCCGCCTTCCGTTTTCTTTCTTCCGGCTTCCTCAGCACCGAGGCTGTATTCTCCACACTTCTCCACTCTTTGTAAAGCACTTTTCCAAACTTTTTTACAAGAATTTTTTATCTCTTTATTCTGCATGGAAATGATTTTTCAGGGCTTGCCATTCCACTTTCTATTGATCTCTTTAAGCTCGTCTGTAAGGCGCTTTATAGCCCGTCCAAGCCTCTCTGCCCCCTTCTCATCTGAAAGATCTGCAGAGTCCGCTCTTGCTCTTATCCTCGCCACTATACCATCGAACTCATCCATTGCTTCCGTAAGCTCGCGCAGCTTTGGTTTTATCATCTGGGCGGAATGGCGCCTGAGAGGAACGGTTCCATGCTCAGGGAACTTCTCTCCAAGGACAAAGCTCTCGCCGAGTTCAGGAGCATATGCTCTCACCCCGAGTGAAGAGGAGATCATCGATGCAAAATACTGGGCTGTCTCATTCTCGCCATGCACGACGAATATGCCTCTGGGTTTTGAAGAGAAAGCAGAAGCCCATTCTATCAGGCCGTTCTTGTCTGCGTGGCCTGAGGTTCCCTTGAGTATGGCAATCTCGGCATTTACCATAATCTCCTCTCCGAAGAGATTCACTGATTCAGCACCATCCACGATCTCACGGCCAAGCGTTCCCTCAGCCTGATAGCCCACAAAGAGTATCGTTGAATCGGAGCGCCATATATTGTGCTTAAGATGATGGCGTATGCGGCCTGCCTCGCACATACCGGATGAGGAGATTATCACAGCGCTCTCCTTCCTCTGATTGAGCTTCTTTGATTCCTCCGAGTCGATAACAGCAGTCAGCGATGGGAATAGGATAGGATTCACACCTTTGGCAATCATCTCTCTTGCCTCATCATCGAAGTAATCATCGCGGAGGCATGAGGCAAATACTGCGGTGGCCCGTACCGAGAGCGGGCTGTCAACGAAGACAGGTATCTCATATGGAAGAATCCTGTTCTCCATGATTATCCTGAAAAGATAGAGAATCTCCTGTGTACGTCCGACAGCGAATGATGGGATTATGAGATTGCCGCCGCGCCTGAACGTCCTGTCCGTTATCTCAGCAAGTTCCTCCGCCCTCTTCCTGAGTACATCCTTCTCTGTCCCCTCTTGCTTCTCATGCAGTCTATCCCCATATGTCGATTCCATCACAGCATAGTCCGCGGTATCGAAGTATTCGGGGTTGCGCAGCATCGGTTGGTCCGTGTTCCCGATATCACCGGAGAAGACATTGGACCGCTCCTCGCCATCCTCGCTGTAGAAGATCTTCACTGATGCAGATCCGAGAAGATGTCCGGCATCGATCATCATGAAAGATATATCGTCACGAAGGAAAATCCGCTGGCAGTACGGCACGCTCTGGAAGAGGCCCAGTGCAGCCTCTGCATCCTCTGCCGTGTAAAGCGGCTCTACAGAAGCCCCACCCTCCCTCATCGACCTCCGTGATTTCCAGAACGCATCGCTCTCCTGGATATGTGCACTATCAAGAAGCATTATCGAAGAGAGCCTGTATGTGGCCTCGGTGGCATATACTGGGCCGCTATACCCCTCCTTCGCAAGAAGCGGGAGACGGCCTGAATGATCGATATGCGCGTGTGTAAGTATAACTGCATCGATATCCTGGGCGGAGAACGGAAGCTCCGAGCCGGTTCTCTCCTCATCATTTCCCTGTGCCAGCCCTAGATCGATAAGAAGCGAGAACCCATTATGCTCCAGAAGAAAAGAGGAGCCGGTTACCATGCGGGCGGCTCCAAGAAAGGTTATCCTCATAAAGCCCTCCTGATATGATTCTACATCAGGAAAGGCCCTTATTCATTCAAAGAATAGCTGATAGACATCATCCTTTGTCTTTGATGACAGGAGCATCCTGACAAAGAGCTGGGATGAAGCGGCCTTTGCTATTGAAGAGAGTATCTGGACGTGCTCCGAGGGATTATCCTTCGGGGCAAGGACAAGGAAGAATACCTTGGATCCACTCCCGTCAGGGCCTCCGAATGCGACAGGAAGCCTTGAGATGCCGATTACGACAGAGGACTTGTCCAGTCCTTCGATGCGCGCATGCGGTATAGCGATACCATTATCCATCGCAGTAGATCCGAGGAGTTCCCTTGCCTTGACTGCCTCGGAGATGGATTTCTCCTCGGATGGGGCGAGGTTTCTCTCCCTGGCAAATAGGGAGACAAGCTCATCGATCACGCCATTGCCATCGGCAGATGAGAGCGGGACCTTTATCAGATTCTTATCAAGCGCTTCAAGCAGTGTCATATCATACCTCCCCGAATTCTTCCCAGATATCATCGGACTCACGGACAACAAGGACAGGGCAAGGAGCGGTCCTCAGCATCCTGTCATTCTCGCTCGTGAGCTCATCGCGCCTAGAGCGTATAGCATTAACAGGGCCTATAGCAAGCACATCGATGCCATGCATCTTGATGTAATCAAGGATCACATGATGCGGCGAGCCCTCAATCACAGCTGTAACTATATCGAGATCCTTTGAGGATGCGAGCTTCTCCGCATGCCTTATATGCCTTGCAGCATCCTTCCTCAGATCCTCCTGATACTCGGCCTTCTCCTGATCGACAAAGATATGGGAGCGGACCAGATCGCCAAGGGCCTTCGTATTCACGACATAGACAGCATGAAGCTCCGCACCGGTGCTCTTTGCGAGTATGATCGAGTACATAAGCGCATTGATCGATCCCTCGCTGCCGTCCAGATAAACAAGTATCCTGCTGTATGGCACCTTCATCTGCCGTCCTCCTTTGCTCTTTCCATTCTATCCTTTACGGCCTTCATAAGCACGAAATTCTCCCTCTCGGCCTCCTCAATGCGGCCTGTGAGGTAACGCACGGTCTCCTCCCTGTCAGGAATGACAAGCTTCTCAAGGGAATTGACCTTCCTGATTGTCTTCTTGACCTCCCTTGAGAGACGCATTATCGAGACCTTGAGCTCTGCCATCTGCCCCATCAGCGAGAGTGCTTCGCTGAAACGGCTTACAGCCACCTCTCCGATCATGCTCGTTCCCTCCGGAGAGAAGAACGGGCCGGCCCCGGAGAACTCCGTAGAGACCTTCGGAAGCGCTACACCCATCACCTTTCTTGAGGAAAGCATTATGGATGATGAGATGCTTACAGCTCCTGCGAGATTCGCGACTCTCAGCCGCCCCATATGCATTATAGCATCCTGGAGCGAAGTCTCAGCATCCTGAAGGGCCCTTTCGACCCTATTCTGGTAATCCACGGCCTGGTCGACGAGCGTAAGAAGCTCCGAGACAAGGATGGAACGCTTCTGGTCCAGGAGATCATATCCCGTCCTGGAGAATGCAAGCTCATTCTTAATCCTCATCAGGTTGCTTCTTGTCGGTGCTATCTGCGCATTCATAATCAGCCCTTATAGTGCTCGGAGATCTCCTCCTCGGTCAGCCTCTGAAGCTCCTCTGAAGGAAGAAGCGAGAGCGCATCCCATGCAAGATCGAGAGTCTCCTCTATGGATCGATCCTCATCGTATGCCTGAGAGACGAACTTCTTCTCGAAGAACTCCCCGAATTCCATATAGTGATGATCCAGCTCGGTAAGCTCCTCCTCGCCGATTACAGATGCGAGGTTCCTCACATCCTGGACATGCGAATACGAAGCGAAGAGCTGATTCGATAGATGCGGATGATCGGCTCTGGTCATTCCTTCTCCGATTCCATCCTTCATCAGCCTTGAAAGCGACTGCAGCGCATTGATCGGCGGATAGATCCCGCTTCCATGCATATTGCGGTCGAATACGATCTGACCTTCTGTAATGTACCCTGTAAGGTCAGGTATCGGATGGCTTATATCATCATTTGGCATCGTCAGGATCGGAAGCTGTGTGATTGAGCCTGTTCTGCCGATGAGCTTTCCAGATCTCTCATAGATCTCCGCAAGATTCGAATACAGATAGCCGGGATAGCCCTTTCTTGAAGGGATCTCTCCTCTCTGCGTCGAAATCTCCCTAAGGGACTCACAGTAGTTCGTCATATCAGTCATGATGACAAGAACCTGCTTTCCGCAGTCGAAGGCAAGGTGCTCAGCAAGCGTGAGCGCTGACTTCGGGGTAATCGTCCTTTCAAGGGAGGGGTCATCTGCAAGGGAGAGGAACATCGCGACGTTATCAAGAACGCCGGTTTCCTCAAAGGAATCGATGAAGTACTTCGCGACATCATACTTGACGCCCATAGCAGCGAATACGATTGCGAAATCGGACTTGCCTCCACGGACCTTAGCCTGACGCACAATCTGGGCAGCAAGCTGGTTATGCTCCATGCCGTTCCCTGAAAAGATAGGCAGCTTCTGTCCCTGGATAAGGGTCATCATGCCATCGATCACGGAGATTCCTGTCTGGATGAAGTCCCTCGGGTACTCGCGTGCCGTAGGATTCATCGGAGTGCCATTGACATCGCGCTCATCGGACGATGCAGGAACTGCTGCCCCATCGCGGCTCTTTCCCAGACCGTTCATGACGCGCCCGAGCATCTTCTCGGAGACACCGAGGGTAAGAGGCTCGCCGAGAAAGTGCATCTTCGTGCCAGGAAGGGAGAGCCCGTCGGTTCCCTCAAAGCACTGCACGCATACAGCATCATCGGAAGTATCGAGAACCTGACCCGACCTTATCGATCCATCGGGGGCTACTATCTCAACAAGCTCACCATACCCTACCGGATGCGTATTGCGCATATATACAAGCGGTCCATCGATCTTCGATGCCCCCCTGTACTCACGACCGGAGAGAAGTGCCTTCTCGCTGTTCTGCAGTAGCGAATCCCTATCATTTGCCATAGTATCACTCATCATATAAGCTCCCAAGCTGCATCATCGATCTTTCAAGCTTAAGCTCAAGCTTATCGATATCATCGGCGCTGTCATTGGAAACGGTGAATCTCATCTTCGCGATATCCTGGACAACCTGCAGTCTCCTGACCTTCACGAGAGGAACGCCTTTTGATATTGCTTCGCTTCCGAGATCATAGTAATGGAGGATCACTCCGAGCATCTTAACCTGCTTCTCGACAGAGCAATATCTATCGATATCATCAAAGGCATTCTGCTGGAGGAATGCTGTCTTGAAGAGGGAACATACCTCAAGTATGAAATTCTGCGAGTCAGGAAGCGCATCCGGACCGACAAGCTTCACAATCTGCTGAAGCCTCACTTCCTTCTGCAGGAGCTCCATTATCCTTCTTCTGTTCTCGGACCATTTGTCCTGACTATGGCCGTTCCACCAGTCGCGGACCTCATCGACATACTCCGAATAGCTGTCAAGCCATGAGATCGCAGGATAGTGGCGGGCAGATGCAAGCGATCTGTCGAGCCCCCAGAACGCCCTTACGAAACGCTTGGTGTGCTGCGTCACAGGCTCTGAGAAATCTCCTCCTGGAGGAGAGACCGCTCCGATAACGGATACAGAGCCATCGCCTCCGGAAAGGGTCTTCATATGGCCGGCCCTCTCATAGAACTGGGCTATCCTCGTCGGCAGGTATGCAGGGAAACCCTCCTCTGCAGGCATCTCTTCCATACGCCCGGAGAGCTCACGGAGAGCCTCTGCCCATCTGGATGTGCTATCTGCCATAATCGCGACATTGTATCCCATATCGCGGTAGTACTCAGCCATTGTGATTCCGGTGTAGATCGATGCCTCTCTGGCCGATACTGGCATGTTGGATGTATTCGCGATGAGGACTGTGCGCTGCATCAGCGAAAGCCCTGTGCGTGGATCTATCAGGTTCGGGAATTCACGGAGAACATCCGTCATCTCATTGCCGCGTTCACCGCAGCCGATATACACGATAATATCCGCATCGCACCACTGTGCGATTGAGTGCTGTGTCATCGTCTTTCCCGTACCGAATCCACCAGGAATGGCGACCGTACCACCCTTGGAAAGAGGGAAGAGCGTATCGATGACCCTCAGGCCTGTGATGAGAGGAACCTTGAGATCAAGATGATCGGCAACAGGTCTAGGAACACGGATCGGCCAGTGCTGTATCATCGTAAGCGGATAGCTCTTTCCGC
>CALXLE010000164.1 GCA_944389115.1 uncultured Spirochaetaceae bacterium | reverse complement strand
TGGATAATCATGCAATTTCTATCCATGATTTGTTGACAATCACCCTTCCATTGCCGTATAAGAAGGTAAATCCAGAACAAAAGGAGGCTAGGAAATGAATACAATCATCAATTCTGTTTCTTCAGCTCTCCTTCTATCTCTCATCGTCATTACATGCTGAACCACGGTTTCAGAGTTCTGATGATGTCCAGAGGCCCGTGGTAGTTAGATGCCCGGGCTTTTTTCGTAAGGAGGCGGAATGGTATTCGATAGGAAGAACAGCTATACCCTGGCTATACTTGTCAATAACAGGTCAGGTGTCCTGATGCGCGTTGTCGCCCTCTTCTCCAGAAGAGGATACAATATCGATTCGCTCTCTGTCGGCGAGACAGAGGATCCAAAGACGAGCCGCATCACGATCGTTGTAACAGGCGACAGGCAGATAGTTGAGCAGATAATCCGCCAGGTTGAGAAGCTCGTGGATGTCAGGAAGGTCTATGAAATGGCTCCTGGCAGATCGCTGCAGCGCGAGCTTGTACTGGTCAAGCTTAGATCCGATGCGGATACAAGAAGCCAGATCACCGACATTGCGGAGATCTTCAAGGCCAAGATAATCGATGTAACGCCCACGACCATGACCATGCAGCTTACCGGTTCTCTCGATAAGCTTGAGGCCTTTCTCTCGCTTGCTGAGCCATATGGCATTGTCGAGCTGGTGAGAACAGGCATAACCGCTCTCGAGCGTGGTTCGAGGGCTTTGTCCGAAACTGACTTCCATGAGGAAGATAGATAAACTAGGGAGGTGTGCACAATGAGCACAATGTACTATGAGAAGGATGCGGATCTTTCCGTGATCAAAAACAAGAAAGTCGCCATCATCGGCTACGGCAGCCAGGGACATGCCCATGCCCTGAACCTCCATGAGTCCGGAGTTGATGTTGTCGTTGGACTTTACAATGGCTCGAAGAGCTGGGCCAGAGCCGAGGAAGCTGGTCTCAAGGTCATGACTACTGAGGATGCTGTCAAGTGCTCTGATATCGTTATGATTCTCGTGAATGATGAGAAGCAGGCAAAGCTCTACCATACATCGATCGAGCCCTATCTCAGGAAGGGAATGTACCTGGCATTCGCACATGGCTTCAATATCCATTTCGGCCAGATTGTGCCACCAGAGGATGTCAATGTCATAATGATCGCTCCTAAGGGACCGGGTCATACGGTCCGCAGCCAGTACCAGGAGGGAAAGGGTGTTCCATCGCTTATCGCAGTTCATCAGGATCCTTCCGGAGACAGCGAGAAGGTCGCGCTTGCATATGCTGCGGCAATCGGAGCCGGCAAGGCAGGAATCTTCGTAACATCATTCAAGGAAGAGACCGAGACCGATCTCTTCGGTGAGCAGGCTGTTCTCTGCGGAGGCGTGTCCCATCTCATCAAGGCCGGTTTCGATACACTTGTTGAGGCAGGATACCAGCCAGAGATGGCTTATTTCGAGTGCTGCCATGAGATGAAGCTCATTGTCGATCTCATTAATCAGGGAGGGCTTTCATACATGAGGTACTCCTGCTCCGATACAGCAGAGTACGGTGATTATGTCTCAGGGCCAAGGGTTGTTACAGATGAGACGAAGAAGGCCATGAAGGACATCCTTACGGACATCCAGAATGGAACATTCGCACGCAACTGGCTCCTTGAGAACCAGGTAGGCCGCCCATTCTTCAATGCAACGAAGAGAATGGAGAAGGAATCTCTTCTGGAGAAGACAGGTGCACGCCTGAGATCTCTGATGAGCTGGCTGAAGAAATAACAATACAGGAGAAGAGAAGATGGCAGAGCGTCTTTATATATTCGATACAACACTCAGGGACGGTGAGCAGGCTCCGGGATACAGTATGAACCTGGAGGAGAAAATCAGGATCGCGAAGCAGCTTGAGGCCCTAGGGGTCGACATAATCGAAGCAGGCTTTGCCATCTCCTCCCCGGGAGATGCGGAGAGCGTTGAGGCGATTGCGCGTTCAGTAAGCGATGTCACAGTCGCTTCGCTCGCGCGCTGCGTCAGAAAGGATATCGATGCTGCCTGGAATGCAGTGAAGGTTGCCAAGAGACCGCGTATACATGTATTCCTTGCAACTTCGGATCTCCATCTGGAGTATAAGCTCCGCATGTCAAGGGAAGAGGCTCTCGAAAGGGTGAAGGAGAATGTCGCTTATGCGCGTTCCTTCTGTCCTGATATCGAGTTCTCACTCGAGGATGCTACACGTACGGACCACGATTATATGTGCCGTGTCGTCGAGGCTGCAATCAATGCAGGTGCAACGACGATAAACCTCCCTGATACCGTAGGCTATGCATCCACAGATGATATATCTAAGATGGTAAACGATGTCGTGAACCGTGTTCCCAATATCGATAAGGCCATCATATCGATGCATTGCCACGATGATCTCGGACTTGGAGTCGCGAATACGCTGGCAGGCGTAAGAGCAGGGGCTAGGCAGGTGGAGTGTACGCTCTGCGGAATAGGAGAGAGAGCTGGCAATGCAGCGCTCGAGGAGATTGTTATGGCGATAAAGACTCGCCCCGATCTCTATGATCTCGAGATGAATATCAAGACGGAGGAGCTCTACAGGTCGGCACGCCTTCTTTCCTCCACTACGGGAGTCAAGATCTTCCCGTCAAAGGCTATTGTCGGAGATAATGCCTTCGCACATGAGTCAGGGATCCATCAGCATGGCATGATGGCAAACTCACTGACATATGAGATCATGACCCCGGAGAGCGTCGGTGTTGTCAAGACAAACTACGTTCTTGGCAAGCATTCCGGACAGCATGCCTTCCGCCGCAAGC
>CALXLE010000163.1 GCA_944389115.1 uncultured Spirochaetaceae bacterium | reverse complement strand
TACGTCCAGGGTGCCAACATGGTTATGAAGACTCAGAAGAAGAGGACTCAGCAGGACAAGGGCGGCATCGTGGAAATCGAGGCTCCGATCCATGTTTCCAACGTTCAGCTTGTCTCTAAGGACAAGGCTACAAGAGTAGGTTACAGGATCGAGAACGGAAAGAAAGTCCGTTATGCAAAGAAGACAGGAGAGGTGCTCTAATATGGCAGAGGAAAAGTTCGTACCGAATTTCAAGAGGAAGTACACTGAGACTGTTGCACCTCAGCTTATGAAGGACTTTGGTTTCAAGTCTGTGATGCAGATCCCGAAGCTTGAGAAGATCACAGTGAGCGTAGGCGTAGGTGAGGCTACAACAAACAAGAAGCTTCTCGATGCTGCTGTGAAGGAGCTTGAGCAGATTACTGGCCAGCATGTTGTCAAGACAAAGGCCAGGAAGTCCATCGCAAACTTCAAGGTAAGGGAAGGTCAGGAGATCGGCGCCATGGTTACCCTCCGCGGTGACAATATGTGGTATTTCCTCGAGCGCCTTATCTGTATCGCTCTTCCACGCGTCAAGGACTTCAAGGGCGTTAACCCGAATGCTTTTGATGGACACGGGAATTACTCTCTCGGCATCACCGAGCAGATAATCTTCCCAGAGATCGACTATGACAAGATCGAGAGGATCAGCGGCCTTAACATTGCTATCGTAACGACAGCAGAGACCGATGAGCAGGGTTTTGCGCTTCTCAAGGCTCTTGGCATGCCGTTTGCAAAGTAAGGAAGGGAATAGAAGATGGCAAAGAAGTCTCTGATTATAAAGGCTAAGAAGGATCCGAAGTTCTCGACACGCAGCTATAACCGCTGCAGGATCTGCGGACGCCCTCGTGGATATATGCGCCAGTTTGACATGTGCAGAATCTGCTTCAGAAAGCTGGCCAGCGAAGGCCAGATCCCTGGCGTAACCAAGTCGAGCTGGTAGGAGTTAAGTATGGCAATTAGTGATCCAATTGCAGATATGCTGACTAAGATCAGGAATGCTAGTCAGTCTAAGCATGAGAAGGTAGATGTAACAGCCTCGAATCTTAAGCTTCAGATCGTCAAGATCCTTAAGAACGAGGGTTTCATCAAGAACTTCAAGAAGGTTACCAAGGACGATGTCACATACATCAGGATCTTCCTCAAGTATACAGAGGACCAGACTCCTGTCCTGCACGGCCTTGAGCGTATCTCCACACCTGGTAGACGCGTATACTGCGGCTACAAGGATATGCCTTCCGTATATAACGGAATCGGCGTTGTGGTTGTCTCTTCATCGACAGGTGTCATCACCGGCAAGAAGGCTAAGGAAGCCAAGGTCGGCGGTGAGCTGATCTGCACGATCTGGTAAGGAGGAATCGATGTCTAGAATTGGTAAGCTCCCCATCCAGATCCCTGAGAAGGTATCAGTTGCAGTCGATGGGCTTAATGTAACCGTAACCGGTCCGAAGGGCACTCTCTCGACAATGACGAGACCTGAGGTAAAGGTTGAGGTCAAGGATAATGAAGTTCTTGTCACCAGATACAATGATGAGAAGGAGTCAAGAGGATATCATGGGCTTTATCGCCAGCTGATCAACAACATGATTGTAGGCGTATCCCAGGGATATCAGAAATCGCTTCTTATCAATGGTGTAGGATACAGGGCAGAGGTCAAGGGCGAGATAGTTGCATTCGCTCTCGGCTATTCGACTCCGATTGAGTATGTCATTCCTAAGGGAATCACAATCACCGCTGATGGTCCTGCTAAGCTCATCGTCAGTGGAATCGACAAGGCTCAGGTCGGTAAGGTTGCTGCTGAAATCCGTTCCCTCAGAGGCCCAGAGCCTTATAAGGGCAAGGGAATCAAGTACGAAGACGAGACAATCCGCCGCAAGGTCGGTAAGTCCGGTGGTAAGAAATAAGGCGGTTTAGAGTATGAACAGAATGGTTGATAAAAGAAGAAGGCACCTCAAGAGGAAGGCCCATATCAGGAAGAGAGTATCCGGGACCGCCTCAAGGCCGAGGATGACTGTCTTCAGGTCAAACTACCATATGTATGTCCAGGTTATCGATGATATGGCTGGCAGGACTCTTGCCTCAGCTTCCACCGTCGAGGCCGATCTCAGGGAACTCAGGAATACTGTTGCCAATGCTGAGAAGCTTGGAGAGATCATCGGAAAGAGACTCCTTGAGAAGAATATCGACAGCGTTGTCTTCGATCGCAATGGTTATATCTACCATGGTATCGTAAAGGGTATCGCTGACGGCGCAAGAAAAGCCGGGATCAAGTTCTAGGAGATCGTATGGATAGGGCAAAAGATAGAGAAGTCAAAGACGGAGCTATTGAGAAGCTCGTCAAGCTCAATCGTGTAGCCAAGGTTGTAAAGGGCGGTAAGAATTTCTCGTTCTCAGCGCTTGTTGTCGTCGGTTATGGCGACGGCCGTGTCGGATATGGCTTCGGCAAGGCCAACGATGTCACCGATGCAATCAGAAAGGCTACAGAGAAGGCTAGAAACAGCATCATCACAGTGCCTCTTAAGGGTACGACTATCCCTCACGAGATCGTCGGCAATTTCAAGAGCGCATCTGTTCTCCTTCGCCCGGCTGTTCCGGGAACTGGAGTTAAGGCAGGCGGAGCAGTTCGTCTCGTATGCGATGCAGCTGGTATCAGGGATGTCCTTTCGAAGTCCCTTGGTTCCAGGAATGGTATCAATACAGTAAAGGCGACATTCGATGCTCTCGAGCACATGTTCGATGCAGGTGCTGTCGCTAAGACAAGAGGCAAGACTCTTAAGGAAATGTGGAGCTGATTATGGATAAGG
This sequence comes from uncultured Spirochaetaceae bacterium, assembly GCA_944389115.1. Taxonomy (GTDB): domain Bacteria; phylum Spirochaetota; class Spirochaetia; order Sphaerochaetales; family Sphaerochaetaceae; genus Ornithospirochaeta. The sequence goes on along the minus strand of CALXLE010000163.1, from coordinate 8,704 downwards.
AGATCAAGATAACACTCGTAAGGGGGCTGTCGGGAACTCTCCCCGTCCAGAGGAAGACCATTAAGGCACTCGGACTGGGCAAGATCTCCAGCTCGGTTGTACGCGAGGCCAATCCTGTCAATCTTGGCATGGTCCGCGTTGTTTCCCATCTTGTAAAGGTGGAGGAGGTCTGAAATGGCACAGATTGTAAAGCCTCTTGGCGCTACAAAGCGCAAGACTATAGTAGGACGCGGAGCTTCTTCCAAGGGAAGAGCCTGCGGCCGTGGCCATGATGGACAGAACAGCCGCTCCGGCGGTGGAGTCCGTCTCGGATTCGAAGGCGGACAGATGCCTCTCTACAGGCGCATCGCCCGCCGCGGTTTCTCGAACTACCCATTCAAGATCGAGAGACAGGCAATTTCTCTTTTCACTCTTGATGCAGTCTATGCTGAGGGTGAGACAGTCTCTGATGAGACACTCAGGGAGAAGGGACTTCTCAAGGGTCACACATCGGAGGCAAAGATCCTTTCCGATGGAGAGATCACAAAGAAGCTCACTATCGAGGGTGTGAAGGTTTCTGCAGCTGCTCAGGAGAAGATCAAGGCAGCAGGCGGCGAGATCAAGTAAGAGGACTGTCATGGCAAACACTCTGGTAGAAATGTTCAGAATGAAAGACATAAGGAAGAAGATACTCTTCACTCTCGGTATCCTTGCGGTAACGAGGGTGGGAGCAGCTCTCCCGATCCCAGGCATCAATCCTGGAGCTGTTCTTTCATACTTCGAGGAATTCTCGAACTCATTTACGGATTACCTGAACTTCTTCTCCGGCGGTGCTTTCGCGAACTTCTCGATATTCATGCTTGGCGTAATGCCATACATCAGCACTCAGATCATCATGCAGCTGCTGATGCTTGTCATTCCTTCGCTTAAGAAGCTCGCGCAGGATCCGCAGGGATCTAAGAAGATCCAGCAGTATACCCGCTACGGGACTGTCCTGGTCTGCGTAATCCAGTCGCTTGCCGCATCCGTCTATGCACGCAGCATCCCTGGTGCGATCATGATTGGCACTGTTCCATTCACAATCGTGTCGATCATCTCTGTAACAGCAGGCTCGATGCTCATGGTATGGCTTGGTGAGAAGATCACGCAGTATGGCGTCGGAAACGGTGTCTCTCTCCTGATCTTCGCAGGTATCGTCGCCCGCATTCCTTCTGCGGTCTATACAATGATCGTGGAAATCAGAAGCGGAATGATGAATCCTGTTGGTCTTATTGTTGTTGTGATCATGTTCTTCTTCGTCATTGCTCTCGTAGTCTATGAGGAGAAGGGACAGAGGAAGATTCCAGTACAGTACTCAAGAAGAGTTGTTGGAAGAAGGATGTATGGCTCTCAGAGCTCCTATATCCCATTCAAGATCAACCCGTCCGGAGTTATCCCTGTAATCTTCGCATCGACACTTCTTTCGTTCCCTCTGCAGATCGGCTATAACTCGAATATCGGGTGGCTCAGGGCTATTGCGGATTTCCTTGATCCTCAGGGTGCTCCGTACCTGATCATCTATACAGCACTGATCATCGCGTTTGCATTCTTCTATACGCAGGTCAGCCTGAACCCGATTGAGATGGCCAAGAATATCCGCGACAACGGAGGCTCGATCCCTGGAGTAAGGAATGAGAAGCTTGAGGAGTACCTTACAAAGGTTCTTAACCGCATCGTTCTCCCTGGCGCTATCTTCCTTGCGTTCATCGCATTGATCCCTACGCTCATCCAGATGTTCTTTGATTTCCCGCAGAATGTTGCTATGCTTTTCGGCGGAACTTCGCTTATCATTCTTGTAGGCGTTGACCTCGAGACGATGAGACAGCTTGACGCTTTGATGAAGATGCATCATCATGAGGGATTCGTGGACGCAAAGAAGCGCAGACTCAAGAAATTCTAAGGAGCTTAGGCTATGAAAGTTAGAGCTAGTGTCAAACCGATTTGTGACAAGTGCAAGGTAATCAGACGTGCTGGTGTTGTGCGCATTATCTGCGAGAACCCGAAGCACAAGCAGAGACAGAAATAGAGGAGGCCATGAATGGCACGTATAGCGGGTGTTGACCTGCCGAATAAGGCAGTTAAGATAGCACTTACATATATCTATGGTATCGGCAGGACTTCTGCTGCCGATATCTGCAAGAAGACGAACATTGATCCGGATGTCAGAATCAATACTCTCTCATCGGATGAGCTTGCTCTTCTGAGAAAGGTCATTGAAGAGGACTACAAGATCGAGGGACATCTCCGCACTGAAGTTGCCCTTAACATCAAGAGACTGATGGATATCGGCTGCTACAGGGGACTCAGGCACAGAAAGGGACTCCCTGTCAGAGGTCAGAGGACAAAGACCAATGCCAGGACCAGAAAGGGCCGCAAGAAGACTGTTGCGAACAAGAAGAAGTAAGGGCAGGTGAGAAATGGCTAACGTAAAGAAGAAGACAAAGAAGACCGTCATTGAGGGAAATGTCTACATCCAGGCAACCTTCAACAATACGATCATCACAGTTACAGACCTTACAGGGAATGCGATAGCATGGGCTTCTGCTGGCGGACTCGGATTCCGTGGCGCAAAGAAGTCTACTCCGTATGCAGCACAGACAACGTGCGAGACTGCGGCAAAGAAGGCGATGGATTTCGGCCTCAAGGAAGTGAACGTATTCGTTAAGGGGCCAGGTGTTGGACGTGAGAGCGCAATAAGGACACTCGGTGTTCTTGGACTCAAGGTCCGCACAATCAGGGACGTTACCCCGATTCCCCACAACGGCTGCCGTCCTCGCAAGACACGCCGTGTCTGATTGACTGCGGGTTTTCCCGCAGCTGTGTAATAAGGAGCAATAATGGCTAGGAAAAATCTTCTCAAGGGATTCAAGAGACCTTCTGGGATCACATCAGATCACACCGTCTCGACATCCGACTACGGCAAGTTCGTCGCATATCCGTTCGAGAGGGGATTCGGAACAACGGTTGGAAACACGCTCCGCCGCGTTCTCCTTTCCTCAATCCAGGGCTATGCCGTGACAGCAATCCGCTTCACGACATTCGGCAATGCGGATCATAGCGAGCCTCATATGGTTACATCTGAGTTTGAGCCGCTCCGTGGTGTCAGGGAGGATATCAGCGATATCATTGCAGCCATTAAGAAACTGCAGATCAGCATGCCTGAGGAGAGTGAGGGTACAGTGCTTGTAATCCCCTGCAAGGGACCTGGTGTCATCACCGGCAAGGATTTCGAGCGCGATATGGTCAAGGTGACAAATCCTGACCTTCCCATCTTCACGATGATGGATGACTGCGATCTTGAGATGGAGGTTCAGATTGACCTTGGCAGGGGCTATGTTCCTTCCGAGCTCAACGAGAAGTACTCTGAGGAGCCTGGAGTGATATCAATCGATGCATTCTATTCTCCTGTCAAGAGAGTCAGATACTCTATCGAGCCGACAAGGGTTGGCCAGAGGAATGACTATGAGAAGCTCACTCTCGAGATCTGGACAGATGGGACTATCACTCCGGAGAATGCGCTTGGCGAAGCTGCAAAGATCGTAAAGGAGCACTTCACGATCTTCATCAACTTCGATGAGGGTAAGATCTGCACAACCGAGGAAGCCGACGAGGAAGAGGCTAGGATCAGGGATCTTCTCAATACTCCTGTAGAGGAGCTTGAGCTTACTGTCCGTTCCTCCAACTGCCTCAAGAATGCCGGCATAAAGACCATCGGAGATCTGGCTAGGAAGACTGAGGATGAGATTGCCAAGACACGCAACTTCGGAAAGAAGTCGCTTTCTGAGATCAAGGACAAGCTCAGGGAGTGGGGTCTTACACTCGGCATGACAGACTTCAGTGTATTAAAGACGTCTATCAAAGTTCCAGAGAACAAGGAAGAGGAAAACAATGAAGCATAGAATCGGATTCAATGCGCTTTCCCGCAAATCAAGTCAGCGCAAAGCACTTATGCGCAGCATGGTTACCTCCCTTCTCAGATATGAGAGGATCGAGACAACCAAGGCTAAGGCACTTGAGGTAAGGAAGATGGCTGAGAAGCTGATCACACGCGGCAAGACAGATTCTGTCCACAATCGCCGTGTTGCAGCACGCTACATCTATGATGAGACTGTTGTGAACAAGCTTTTCAAGGAAATCGGACCTCTCTTCGCAGAGAGAAATGGCGGATATACCCGCATACTCAAGACTGGAAACAGACTTGGCGATGCAGCTGAGATGGTCATACTCGAGCTTGTCGAGAAGACAAAGAAGGAAGAGAAGGCTGCAAAGAAGGCTGACAAGAAAGCCGACAAGGCCGAAGCAAAGTAAGGCCATGCTTCAGTAGAAGCAGAACGACAGGGACATTTTCCTGAAGCCGTCACCGTGTGTGGCGGTTTTTATTTGCCCCGATATGATGTTTCCGATAATCTTTGTAGGATATGTTACATAATTCTTGACTACCACCCCCCGGTATTGGGCATACTGGTATCAATGGAGGGCGTGGGTTTTATGAAAAAGACTCGTTTAGGTTTAGCCATTGTTATTTGTTTAGGTATTTTTGCCTCATCTTGTTCGCAATATAGGTTTATACCATTTTTCCCACCTGAGGATGATACAACACCGTATGATGTAGGTTCTTCTGAGGATCTTGAATCAATGCTTGAAACAACTGGAAATGCTCGTCTTACATCAGATATTGATATAACAAGTCCTATGAATCTGGAAGAAGGAAGGTCATATAATATCGATCTGAATGGAAATAAGATTGCATTTGATGTGGACGGATCTATGGCAATTGGCAATGGAGTAAGTTTATCAATTTCAGATGGAGATGTTGAAGCTTCCTATCCATCTGAGAAAAATGATTCTTATGGTCGTTATGGCTGTATCGGTATTCAAGAGAATGGTACATTGGAATTGACCAATGTTGATTTGGTCGCTGATTCAAGTGCGATTGCAATTGGTTCTGAAGATAAAACTCCATCAGGGGCTACATTGAAAATCAATAATTCAACTATAAGGGCAAATGGCGTATACACAATTGCAACAAATGCTAAAAAATACGATTCTGATGCATTTGTCTCAATTAATATAGAAATTATTGATTCTGAGCTTATTGCAACAGGAAAAGATGATAATGATAGTTGTGGATTACTGATTAATGTACCTGGTAATCTTACTATCAGAAACTCAAAAATCACGGGTGACCGGCAGGGACTGGTTGTCAGAGGCGGTAATGCTAAAATTATCAACAGCAGTATTTCAACAACGGGAAAATATACGGGATCCTATTATTATTTTAATGATCAATGGGGATCCGGGGATGAAGTTCCTTTTGCAGCTCTTGTTGTTGGAAACAGGGGTGGGTCTGCTTATGCATATAATACGTCTTGTACGGTTGAGAAATCCGTTCTGACTGTTAAGGCAGGGGCCAATGCCAATGCACGTACAGTATATATATCCAGCAACGGCAGCAACGAGGCATCAATCTCTTTTGATACAGCTTGTGATTCTGAATATGCAGAAACTATAAAGGGTGGTTCTTATTGGGGTGAGAATACATATCTCAATGGAGAGGAACTTCCTGCGAAAAATACGTGATAGGGAAGTTTATCTTTAACAATAATCAGAATGCGATGCCCGAGGATGATTTCTTCGGGCATTTGTATTGAAGGCAGTGACTTTGTTAAGGCATGGCCAAGGGCAAAGATTATATATAGTTTCTGTGTTTTCTGTTCTAAATAATGCTCCAGAAATGTATGATGACAGTATGGAGGTAACCCCGGATAGGTAGTTCTGCATTGACAGCTACGGCGCTTTGGGGCAATATCAGAATATTAAGTCAGAGAGGAGGAATGAATATATGGCAACATTATTGATTTCTCTCCTATGTTTATGCTTAGGTATTGCAATTGGCGTTGTTGCCCGTTGGATATATGCCAAGTCAAAGCTGACTTCGGCAGAACAGAAAGCTCAGAGGATCTCGGATGAGGCTGTCTCAAAGGCAGAGGCTCAGTCCAGGGAAATCCTCCTTGAAACCCGTGATAAGCTTCTGAAAGAACAGCAGCAGCAGGAGCGGGAAGCTAGAGAGAGACGATTTGAGCTGCAGAAATCCGAGAGGAGGCTTCTGCAGAAAGAGGAAAATCTTGATCATAGGCAGGAAGAGCTTGAAAAGATAAAGCAGCAGCTTGGAGAGAGAGATGAAGCCCTCGGCAGAAAAGAGAAAGAAGCTGAGGAGACGATGGAGAATCTGCGTTCGGAGCTTGAGCGTGTTGCATCGATGACCCGTGAGGAAGCAAAGAATCTCATCATCGAGGAGATGAAGAGGGATGCTGAGCATGATGGGCAGGTCTATGTCAACAAAATCGAGCAGGAGGCTCAGATTCAGGCCGATAAGGTTGCTCGTGATATCATCGTGACATCAATCCAGCGTCTTGCCACTGAGGTTTCCGGGGAGACTACTACCGCTTCTGTATCGCTTCCAAGCGATGAGATGAAGGGAAGGATCATTGGGCGTGAGGGTAGGAATATCCGCACCCTGGAGACGCTTACTGGTGTTGATATCATCATCGATGATACTCCTGAGGCTGTTGTTATCTCCTGTTTCGATCCTGTCAGGAAGGAGATTGCCAGGGTTGCTCTTGAGCGTCTTGTCCAGGATGGGCGTATCCATCCGGCCCGCATCGAAGAGGTTGTCAACAAGGTATCTAAGGAAGTTGGCCGCGTAATTGTCGATGAGGGAGAGAAGGTCGTGTTCGATCTCGGTATCCATAACATGGGACCTGAGATGATTCGTGCGCTTGGTCGACTCCACTTCAGAACGAGCTATGGGCAGAATGTGCTTCTGCACTCAAAGGAAGTCGCAATACTTGCTGGCATGATTGCCTCAGAAGTCGGTGCGGATCCTGAGATTGCAAAGCGCGGTGGTCTCCTCCATGATATCGGTAAGGGTGCTGAGACAGAGAGCGAAGCCAACCATGCAGAGATTGGCGGTGAGCTTGTTAAGCGCCTCGGAGAGGATCCAAGGGTCATCAACTGCGTTCTTGCTCACCACAATGATGTCGAGCCAAGCTGCATAGAGTCTGTTATCGTACAGGTTGCGGATGCAATCTCTGCAGCCCGTCCCGGTGCTAGACGTGAGAGCCTCGATAACTACATCAAGCGCCTTGAATCCCTTGAGGGAATCGCAAAGAGCTTCGATGGTGTCGATAATGCTTTCGCTATCCAGGCAGGCAGAGAGCTCAGAATCATGGTGAACAGCGAGAAGATCGGAGATGATCAGGCTAGGACAATCGCAAAAGGCATAGCTGAGAGAATCGAGGCTGAGCTGAGGTATCCGGGCAAGATCAAGGTCACAATCATAAGAGAGACCAGATTCACAGAGTATGCGAGGTAATTTGTGAAGAGTGATACGGTACGTGTTCTGATGATAGGAGATGTCTCAGGCAAAGCCGGAATGGGAGCCCTTTTCCTGGGGCTCTCTTCATTTGTCAGAGAGCATAAGATAGATATCGTTATTGCCAATGGCGAGAATGCCGCTGGTGGATTTGGCATAACTGCGGAGGATTACAGATCTTTCAAGGGAATGGGCATCGATGTCATAACAAGCGGAAACCATATCTGGCAGAAGGATGATATTATCCCAGTGCTTGATTCTGCAGAGGATATCCTGCGCCCAATAAACTATCCAGAGCCATGCCATGGCAAAGGTTATACGATCAGGAAGAAAGGTTCACTCTCGTTTGCTGTGATAAACGCACAGGGACGTATGATGATGGCCCCGATTGATGATCCTATGAAGCGCATACAGGAGGCCCTGAGGAATATTCCAAAGGAAACCAAGCTCATCTTCATTGATTTCCATGCTGAGAGTACAGAGGAGAAGGAAGCCGCTGCATTCTATTTCGACGGCAAGGTGACAGCGCTTGTAGGAACGCATACCCATGTGCAGACAGCCGATGAGAAGATACTTCCGGGTGGAACTGCTTATATCTCTGACCTTGGTCTTACCGGTGTGCTTGATGCAGTTATCGGTTCTGATCCAGCGAAGTCGATTGAGCGCCAGATGACGCAGCTTCCGATGAAGAGCGAGGTCTCCGATGGCAAAGGCAATATCCAGGGGGTTATAATCACAGCTGACGCATCTACAGGCAAGGCTGTATCAATCGAGCGCTTCACACTCTGAATCCAGAAGCGTTCCTTCAATCATTATCCGGATATGCTTTGCATCGGTATTTGCCTTTATTGTGAGAGCTATCTCCTCGAATGCTTCCTCTGGGGCATCCGAAAGCTCTCTTGAGAAATCCGCGAAGGCATATCCATTCTTTACTGAAATCCCGATGAGTCTTGTTCCCTCGGGTATATATGAAATCAGCCCGTCTGCAAGATCCTCTGCAGTCTCATCGAGAAGCAGAGCTTCCATTGCCAGATGCAGCCTGTCGCTTAGGATAGGGCATTTGATTGTCCGTTCCGTCATCACAGGCCCTGATACAGAATGGAGGCAGATAGGGAAGGTCTCTGTCCTATCCTTTTCCTCAAGGTACATCATAATATGTCTGTCCAGCTCAAGCGATGCGGCTACGGAGCTGAATCTGAGCAGGATGGATGCGGCAGCCACTGCGATGAGGATTACTATAAGGGTGACTGCAATGGCTGTGTATCGTATATGACCCCTTCTTGCGGACATGCTGGTATTTTACAATCATGC
>CALXLE010000162.1 GCA_944389115.1 uncultured Spirochaetaceae bacterium | reverse complement strand
CCGATCGTGAATGCACCGCTTTCATCGGCAACAGGTATGAAGTACAGCTGGCTTGGCGCCGCCTCCGATACAAGACTGTCGCTATCAAGCGAGTAATCAACGGTATACAGCGTACTCATCACCATCGGCTCAAGATAGTAGCAGCTATCAAGAGCGCGGACGAAGGCATTGCTCTCCCTTTCGCTTTCGAAGAGCGAAAGGATGGCAGGACTTCCTGCAAGCGGAACGAAATCGAAAAGGTCCTCGTCATATATAAGGTATGCGCTTCTTGCACCCGGTATCATATCGGAAACCGTTGCAAGCCACTCAGTGGCGCTGTCCTCATCCAGCTCTGATGGAGCTGTATCCGCGAAGAGCTCTATCTCCCTGTAATTCCTCTCATCGGCATACTCGGTGAATGATACTGAAAGCTGATGGTATATCCAGAGAACCGCGGAAATGAAGAGAAGCGCAATCACGAGGAACTGGATTATCTTCTTCTTTGTGAACATCTATCAATCCTGGAGGATTTCCCTGCCCCGGAGGGCAGGGAGAAGGAATCAGCCGCGCTTATTTCCAATCTCGCTTGTCCAGCGGTCAAGCAGGCGGGCCTTGTTCTCAGGATCTCCATCCCATGCGAAATCCTGGTTTACTGTCTTGATGTCATTGATTGAGAGCGCATCCGGATGCTTTGGAGCTCCATCTGCTACGAGAACAACATACCACTCTGTGAAGATCTTCTGCGCATCCTCGTCGCTGATAATCCAGTCATAGAGCTTCTTTGCATTCACAGGATCCGGTCCATTCTTGACGATGGACATCGATGCAAGCTCGAAGCCTGTTCCTTCTGACGGAGCTGTGATCTCAACATTTGCGCCTGCGGTCTTGAGCTTAACCTGGTCATGCGCATAGCCGATAGCAATAGGAATCTCACCTGTAGCTACGCTCTTTCCAGGAGCGGAACCTGACCTTGTGTACTGGTCGATGTTCTTATCGAGCGCGGTCATGTACTCCATCATGGCATCCTCAGAACCGAGAACGTAGATCATGGTTGTAAGGACATTGTATGCCGTTCCAGAGGAGTTCGGATTGGCCATTCTGATATATCCTTTGTACTCAGGCTTGAGAAGATCTTCCCAGGAGTGCGGGATATCAAGGCCAAGCTCTGCTGCCCTATCGAGATTCGTGACGAATGTCAGTGGTCCGACATAGAGTCCGATCCAGTAGTTATCAGGATCGCGGTACTGCGCAGGAGTATTCCTTGAATAGCGGCTTACATATGGCTCTGTAAGTCCCTTGCCCTTTGCCGTGATATGGTCAAGGCCTACACCACCGACCCAGATCGATGCCTGCGGATTGGAAGCCTCTGCCTCAAGTCTCGCTACGCACTCACCTCCCGAGAGACGTACGAAATTAACCTGTATGCCAGTCTCCTCCTGGAAACGGGCAAAGAGAGCAGCTGCAAGCGGCTCCTCAAGCGTCGTATAGGCATTCACTGACTCTGCAGCCATGGCTGGCACGACAGCGACCAGTGCCAGAAGCATTGCAATCAGAACTTTCTTCATATGGTTTTCTCCTTTTGTTGTATTCAGGGTAAATGAGCATCCTGCATAGGTCAACGAAAAAGACAAAAAGCAAGCAATTTTGCCTCGGTGGCATATTATGCCGCTTCGGCCTATAATTCCTCGTATGGCTGAAAGAGAAACACTCGCATCCAGGCTCGGATTCATACTGCTTTCCGCTGGATGCGCAATCGGGCTTGGGAATGTATGGAGATTCCCCTATATTACAGGACAGTACGGAGGAGCGGCCTTCGTGCTCATATACCTAGTATTCCTCGTCATAATCGGACTGCCGGTCATGGTCATGGAATTCTCCCTGGGACGTGCCTCGGGAAAGAACATCTCCCTTGCGCTCAGAAAGCTCGAGCCGGAGGGAACGAAATGGCATCTCTACGGGCCGGTCGCAATCGCAGGCAACTACCTGCTGATGATGTTCTATACGACAATCACGGGCTGGCTCCTCTACTACTTCGCATCATCGCTCACAGGGACGCTGCAAGGGCTCGATTCAGCATCATCGGCCGTATTCTTCTCCGATCTCCAGGCAAAACCCGGGATACAGATTGCATGGATGGCCGCAGCGATTGCCGCAGGGTTCCTCATCTGCCTTGGAGGTCTCAGGAACAGCGTTGAGAAGGCTTCGAAGTTCATGATGATCTGTCTTCTGGCGATCCTTATCATCCTGGCAGTCAATTCCTGCCTCCTTTCAGGAGCAAAGGAAGGACTGGCATTCTATCTTGTCCCGGATATCGGGAAAGCAATGGAAGCCGGATTGTCCGAAGTCATATTCGCTGCAATGAGCCAGGCTTTCTTCACGCTCAGCATAGGCATGGGAGGAATGACGATTTTCGGGTCATATATCGGCAAGGAGCAGTCGCTGACAGGTGAATCTATAAGGATAATCGCACTCGATACATTCGTAGCTATCACCGCCGGCCTCATCATCTTCCCGGCCTGCTTCTCCTATGGGATAACCCCGGGCTCAGGGCCTGGTCTTCTTTTCGTAACGCTTCCAAGCATCTTCTCCAACATGGAAGGCGGAAGGATCTGGGGTTCCCTCTTCTTCCTGTTCATGACATTCGCCGCGATGACAACGCTCATCGCTGTATTCGAGAATATCATTGCATACTGGATGGATAACCACGGCTGGTCAAGGAAGAAGGCTGTCGCCGTCAATCTGCCACTGATGATCCTCCTCTCGATACCCTGCGTACTTGGCTACAACGTTCTCTCATCCTTCCAGCCGCTTGGAGAAGGGACTGCAGTGCTGGATCTCGAGGATTTTCTGATATCCAGTACGATAATGCCGCTTGGGTCTCTTCTCTTCGTTATATTCTGCGCGCATAAGAGCGGATGGGGCTGGAACAGCTTCATAGGCGAGGCCGATACTGGAAAAGGCATGAAGTTCCCATCCTGGCTCAGGGTCTATGTGAAATGGGTTCTTCCGGTCATAATCGGTGCCATTTTCATCAAAGGCTACTGGGACATCTTCTCCAAGCTCTGATTCTAGTGATAGTATCCCAACCATGCAGGAACGGGAAACACTCGCATCCAGGCTCGGATTCATACTGCTATCTGCTGGATGCGCAATCGGACTGGGGAATGTATGGAGATTCCCATATATAACGGGACAGTATGGAGGCGCAGCCTTCGTACTTATATATCTGGCATTCCTCGTAATGGTAGGACTTCCAGTAATGATCATGGAGTTCTCCATCGGCAGGGCATCAAGGACGAATATCCATCTTGCTCTTAAGCATCTTGAGCCGGAAGGGACCAGATGGCATTGGTATGGACCTGTAGCAATGATTGCCAACTATATACTGATGTCCTACTACACAGTAGTGGCCGGCTGGCTTCTCTACTACTTCGTCTCATCGATTGCGGGCAATCTCCAGGGAATGACGGCAGAGACATCCCCTGCATTCTTCGCAGAACTCAGAAGCAGCGGACTGACGCAGTTCATCTGGACAACGATTGCGATTGCAATTGGGTTCCTCATCTGCTCCGGCGGACTGAGGGGCAGTGTCGAGAAAGCATCGAAGTTCATGATGGGAGCACTCATCATCCTCATAATAATCCTCGCCGCGAACTCCCTGATGATCCCCGGATCATCCGAGGGGCTTGCCTTCTATCTTGTCCCTGATATCCAGAAGCTGAAGGCAGCCGGCGTTTGGGAAGCCATATTCGCAGCAATGAGCCAGGCATTCTTCACACTCGGCCTCGGCATCGGATCGATGGAGATATTCGGCTCATATATCGGCAAGGAACAATCACTCACAGGAGAATCAATAAGAGTCATCTCACTCGATACATTCGTGGCCCTGTTCTCCGGTCTCATCATATTCCCCGCATGCTTCGCATACGGAGTGCAGCCAGGTGCTGGACCGGGACTGCTTTTTGAGACACTTCCCAACATCTTCTCAAGAATGGCGGGAGGCAGAATCTGGGGAAGCCTGTTCTTCCTTTTCATGGGATTCGCTGCCATGACAACGCTGATGGCAGTATTCGAGAATATCATGTCATTCTGGATGGATAACCTCGGATGGACGAGGAAAAGAGCCGCTGCTGTGAACTTCATCATCGTCACGCTCATATCACTCCCTGCAATCCTCGGCTACAGTGTATTCACATCGTTCATGCCTCTCGGCGATGGCACAAGCGTGCTTGATCTCGAGGACTTCATAATCTCAAGCACAATCACCCCGCTTGGATCCACCCTCCTCGTGCTCTTCTGCGCCCACCGCTATGGCTGGGGATGGAAGAACTTCATCAAAGAGGCAGATGAGGGAGATGGCATAAAGTTCCCGAAGGGGCTGAGGATATACATAAAGTGGATACTCCCCTTAATAATCCTTGTGCTCTTCGCAAAGGGCTACTGGGATATATTCTCAAAGCTCTGAAGCATAATCATGGCCTGAGAGTCGCCAAAGGGATGATAAGGACTTCATCATCCCTGTAAGCGATTTCTCCAGCTGTAATTACAATCATAAGATCCGGTAGCCGTAGCGGTGTCTGGGAATTGCCCTCATTATATTTTGCAATAAGCTCTTTCAGCTTCTTTAAATGGGCTTTACCATCCTCTATCCCTTTTGCACCAAGTTTGAATTCTATGATTGCATACCTGCCATCATCCAGATGCAGTACCGCATCCGCTTCCAGTCCATAGCTATCGCGATAGTACGATACGGAGCCGCCTGATGCCGATGTATATGCTTTTAGATCCCTTATAGCAAGACTTTCAAAAAGGAATCCGAAGCTCCTGAGATCTGTGTAGAAACATTCTGGCTTGACACCCATAGCGGCAATCGCGATAGAAGGATCAATAAGATTGCGCTTTTTCTTTGCACGCATTGCGCTTTTACTTCTGATCTGAGGGCACCATGCAGGGATATTCGCTACTATATACAGATTTTCCAATGCTTTCTCATATCTGTCGAATGTAGGTTCTGTGATCCCCACATCGGCCATCATGCTCTGCTTCGTCGCCAAGGTGCAGTCTCGGATCGGTCTCTGCCTCTCCTGAATTGAGATTGAACGTTGCTTTGAGACCATGCTTCCTGAAAATAGATACCAGCCTTCTGTCCTCTTCCCTTCCATCATCATAGCTGAATGTGAGAGCCTTATACCTTCCTTTTGGGAATAATGCATGGATTGCCCTGGGTCTCATGAATACACATCCTCCTTGATGAGGATTATACAGTGACCTCGCCGAGGAAACTACCATCATACAAAAAACAGCAGCATCTGCTGTTATCCCGATAGCGGTACAATGTGCCATTATTACACAAGGAGGAGGCATATCCAATCAAATCTCGGGCAAGACGCTTTTCGAGTGCGCCGTCTTCCACCATCCCCGCCATTTGGCGCAGGCGATGGACGAGGCAAGGCGCGGAATCAGAAAGCTTAACATGGACTTCATAGGCACACAGCTTGCGCGCATGAAACTGCGCAATGGCCTTGACAGCTCAGAGGTAGGCCGCTATCTGGGCAGTATCGACTTCCTGTTCCAGGACCTGCTCACATCCTACACGGATGGCAAGAAGACAGAAAACATCCACGATATGCTCACCTCGGCAGGAGAGCTTCTGTCGATGCTCCTCTTCGGCGTAATAGAGCGATAGATGCAGCGCAGCTCATGAAATGGATGGCCCGATATCTTCACCTTTCCGCTTTTTCGTGCAAGAACTGAACTGAAGTTAAAATCGTGCGGAAAAGCTTGCATGCTTGACAAGATAGAGCTATCATCCAGATTTGTTGTAGGTACAACAAACAAAAATGGACAGGACACATCGTCAGATCACAAAGATTGCAAGGGAGGCTGCCTCCTACGTGAGGACATCCATGGCGCTGCAAGGTGTCGGCTCGGGCGAGGCCGACATGCTGCACATTATCAGAAAGAGGCCTGGCATCACCCCAGGCGAGGTCGCCTCATTGCTCTGCATGGACAAGGCCGCCATCACACGCCGTGTAGCAAATCTGGTATCCAAGGGTTTTCTGCGGAAGGAGCCAGATAGCGCAGATAGAAGGCGAAGCCACCTATACGCGACAGAGAAATGCGAGGCAGTGAAGGACACCAAGACAGACCTCGAGGCCGGATTCTATGAATGGCTCATCTGCGAGCTGGACGACAAGGAACTGGAAACCTTCTGCACGACGCTCGGCAAACTTTACCAACGATCAAAGACTGAGAGCAGGCAAGGCTTCCCCCACTTAGGAAAGGAGGCGTGATATGTGGCTCCTCTTCGCATTCGCCTCGGCATTCTTTGCTGGACTTACGGCCATCCTGGCCAAGTGCGGAATCAGGAAGTGCGACAGTGACGTTGCCACCGCGATCCGAACAATCGTCGTTCTGCTCTTCTCCTGCCTCATGGCGACCATCACAGCACAAGAAGGTGCCTTATTCCAGATCGGAGTGAAGAGCTGGACCTTCCTTATACTCTCTGGTCTTGCTACGGGAGTCTCCTGGCTGTGCTACTTCCACGCGCTCCAGCTTGGCGACATCAACAAGGTCGTCCCTATCGACAAGTCAAGCACGGTACTTACCATGGTTCTCGCTCTGGTCTTCCTCGGCGAAGGTATCACGACGCTGGCTCTGGCTGCAATCGTCCTCATAGGCGTAGGAACCATCATGATGGTAGAGCGCAGGGAGTCCACAGGACAGTCCAGTAGCGCTTCCTGGCTCGTCTACGCGCTCCTCTCCGCCCTCTTCGCCAGCCTAACCTCCATCCTAGGCAAGGTCGGCATCGAAGGCGTTGACTCCAATCTCGGCACCACTATACGCACGGCTGTCGTTCTCGTCATGGCCTGGCTCATCGTCATCATAAAGAAGAAGGGAGCTCAAGTACGCAGAATAGAAAAAAAGGAACTGGGCTTCATCATCCTCTCGGGCTTTGCTACAGGAGCCTCCTGGCTATGCTACTACAGAGCCTTGCAGGATGGACTAGCAAGCGTTGTCGTACCAATAGACAAGCTGAGCATCCTCGTTTCCATCGCCTTCTCCCGGATCGTCTTCGGAGAGAGGCTGACGACGAAGTCGGCCTGGGGACTTGTACTCATTGTCATCGGAACGCTGCTGATGACATTGCCTACAATCATCGGTAAGACGATTTAATCTCCAGAACAAGTCCAGTTCAAAGCCTGTCCATCTTCTCCCATCACCGTTGAGCCACAAAAAAGAGAAAAGGAATAACAATGCTGAGGCGTAGCCTGGCTGTCCTCATAATCGTGACAATCGCTCTGCACAACGCTGGCTTTCACGGCCTCTCACTGGCAATCGGCAGGGATCGGAATGAAGTTCATGCAGCTCATCCCGGCAATCATATTCACCCTGGCAGGTCTTATCCTTGAAGCATGAGATGGAGAGACTGCCGCGCAGAATCAGGAAGGCCTACCTACCAATCGAGGACAACACAGCAGACACATTGCGGTCTGTTTGTCCCCAATGCAGCCGATAAACACATGAATCTCAAAATGGGTATAGAGCCCTTTCATCGTTTTGCCCATAAGGCAGTATTCTATGAGAGGATCTATAGACCAGAAAGCATACTTTGAAATATGCTTGAGAAAACCTGAATAAGAGAAAGCTTTTATGCTCTGTATTGCAGCAGCTCCCTGCAAAGCCTGAAGCGGACGGCCGCATGGAGCGAAAATAAACTTTTTTTGATAAATCCATTAAGACATTAATGATCGCGATATAAAGAAGAAAATTCCGGGAAGCCGAGGAAATCTTTTACACTTCAAGCTCAAGGAATGGATGCGCAAGGAGTACTTCCCCATTCCAGCGTCCTTTTATATAGTCGAGTATCTCATTGCGATTTCCATAGACAGGAAGATGGGACACGATAAGTTTTCCTGGAGAGGCAGCTGCCGCCAGCTTCACAACATCATAGACATCCATATGCCCTGCTTCCTGGCTTCCAGTACCAGGATAGAACGAGCACTCTGCAATCAGGATATCAGATGAAGAAGAGAATTCTGCGATCTTTTCAGAGAATGCGCCATCAGCAGTATATACAACACTCTTTCCTCCATACGAAAGCTTCATAGCGAGACATGGTACAGGGTGTCTGGTCCTTATGTAGCTTATGGAGAATGGTCCGATCTTTTCGGGAATGCCTTCATCTATGATCACAGCAGAAGAATATGGAGCAATCTCTAGTTCTCGCTTCTCCATTGCATGGAAAAGCAAGGGATGCACATGGCGGCCAAGCTGCATTGCAATAAGCCGGGAATAGATTGCAACTCCTGCATCAGCCACATGATCACTATGGAAATGCGATATGATGATATCATCGATTGAATCGAAGGGGCGTATCTTCTGCAGAAGAGACAGCGCTCCCGATCCTATATCAAGAAGAACCGCATATCCCTCAGCCTCCACCATATAACAGCTTGTTGCCCCGCCGGCAAGAGGTGTCCCGCCGCTTTCCCCTATTACGACAACCTTAATTCTTCCCATAGGCATCCTCCAGAAGCATCTTTGTATACTCACTTGCTGCTTCTTCCTCCATATGTCTGCAATCGAGGCATTCAACAATACGGCCATGAAGCATTACATAGACTCTGTCACAGAAATAGCGCACGAGATCAAGGTCATGCGATATGAAAAGAAAAGAAGCACCCGTCTCTGTCCTGACATGCCGCAGAAGATTAATCACTTCTGCCTGGATTGAAAGATCGAGAGATGAAACGCATTCATCAGCAATTATGACCTCAGGTTCAAGCAGAAGAGTTCTTGCTATGGCAATACGCTGTGCTTCCCCTCCTGATACTTCATAAGGATGCGCATCAAGAATAGAAGCAGGAAGGCCGACCTTTCCAGCCATCTCTTCAACCCTGTTCTCAAGCTCCGCCTTACCGATTCCAGGGAAATTGATTCTCAAAGGCTCGATAAGGACACGGCGGAGCGTGAAATACGGGTTCATCGCGCCTTTTGGATCCTGGAATATATACTGTACAGAACGCCGGAACTGACGGAAAGCTCTGCCCTTGAAGCTGGAAATATCAGTTCCATGATAGAAAACAGTTCCATCTGTCGGCTTATCAAGACCACCGATGATACTGCCAAGAGTGCTTTTGCCGCTTCCGGACTCCCCTACAATTCCGACAGACTCACCTTCTTCGATGCTTATCGAAATGCTTCGCAATGCCTCAAAGCCATTATCCTGAAAGATCTTTGACACATTCATGCAGGAAAGAACGCTCATAATACGCACCTCACGAAATGGGTATCCGAAAGACAAGCATATTCTACAGACACAGCACATGATTCCCTACGGCAGCAGCAGCGAGGAAGGAATGCACATGCAGGACTTTCTCTGTCCACAGCCGAAGCCAATCGGCCAAGCTCTGGAAGATCATGAGCTCTGTCCATTGTCTTCATTCTACTGAGTTCTATAAGCGCTTTCGTATATGGATGGACGGGAGCGGAGAATATTTCATCACACTTACCTTCCTCGATAATACGTCCTGCGTACATGACATACACTCTGTCTGCTATGGAATGCACGAATCCAAGATCATGGCTTACAACAAGCATGGAAAGCCCTTCACGGCCAGACAATGATGCATACAGTGTCTCTATCTGCCTCCTGATGTGGATATCAAGAGCACTGGTAGGCTCATCGGCAACAAGAAGATCTATATCATCCATAAGTGCCGCTGCAATGTTTATGCGCTGCTTCATACCCCCTGAAAGCTGAAATGGATAGAGGGATAGCACTCTTCCCGTATCTTCGATTCCGAGCGAAGAGAGAAGCATCGCAGCTTTTTCCTTGGCCTGCCGCCTGCCTACATCCGGATGGCTATGTGCATAGGCATCGGTCATTACTTCTGAAACTGTCATTAGAGGATAGAGCGAATCGCTTGTATTCTGAGGGACAAAGCCGATACGGCTGTATAGCCGCGTTTTCCGTTCCCTGCCGCTGTATGAAAGCACATCCTCACCATCGAAAACAATCGATCCTGCGGTAATGGAAACATCATCGGGAAGGATACCAAGCAACGCACCTATGCTCATTGTCTTTCCACAGCCAGACTCTCCGACGATAGCAACAGTCTCACTTCTATCAACATGAAGCGAAAGGCCTGCAAGTATAACATGGCGCTCATCACTTGCATAAAGCGAACGGAAAGAAAGAAGCTCAGCCATGCCGCATCCCCCTGCGTCTTGCAAAGACTTCGCTTATCCCGTCGCCAAGCAGATTAAAGCCAAGAACAATGATAAGAAGGACTACTCCTGATGGTATCGCCTGATAAGGATATGTCAGGACATAGCTCCTCGCTTCGCTTAGCATCATTCCCAGGCTTGAGGATGGAGGCTGTATACCAAGTCCAAGGAATGACAGTGATGATTCCAGGAGAATAGCGCTTCCTATGGACGACGTGAACTGCGTTATAAGACGGGAAGCCATCGAAGGGATCATGTGAAAAACAACAATCCTCAGCCATCCGCTTCCATAACTTACAGCGGCCTTGACGTATAGTTTCTCCTTTGTTTCAAGCATCATCGTATATACCAGGCGTGAGAAGACTGGAACCATGGCAAGCGCTATGGCAAAAACCGATGGAAGCAGCCCCTTCCCTGCTATCGCGACAAGAACAAGAGCAATCAATATCGTTGGGAACGCCATGAGAGCATCAATGACACGCTGAAGTATACTGCCGATCCATTTAGGGGAAAGCGCAGAGATGGTTCCAAGCACGATGCCGGATAAAGCTCCGAGCATGACTGAGACAAGTGCCCCTGAGAGTGCTACGAGACTTCCGCTCATTATCCGCGAAAGGATATCCCGTCCAAAATGATCTGTGCCAAGCAGGTGTGCAGGTGATGGTCCCTGAAAGCGATTATATATATCCATCGCTTCCGGATCATAAGGCATGAGTACAAGCGAGGCAGAAGCAAGGGCAAATGCGAATACAACAAGCACAATACCTATAATGAATGAAATACTGTGCTTCCTCATAACCCCATACCTCCAGCTTTCCTCATTGCCGGATTCGAGAAGAAAAGGGCAAGATCTGTCAGCAAGTTCATAAGCACAACAAGGAATGATACGAATATGACAATACCCCCGACCAAAGGTATGTCTCTCATCTCGACAGCTGTAAGGAAAAGACGCCCAAGACCGGGAAGCGCGAATATCGATTCAACAATCGCCGTTCCACCAAGAAGCTTCGCAAGTTCGCTTCCAGCAAGCGTAAGAGGCCCTGGAAGAGCATAACGAAGCGCATATGCAGTTATAAGCCTGATCCTAGGTATTCCTCTGACTTTGCCAATCCTGTACCAATCTTCATTCTTTACCCGCAGCATACTAGCGCGTACAAGACGGAGAAGAGGCCCTGTCTCACCTATGGCAAGGACAATGACGGGCAGGATTATCGAGGAGATATAGCCAGTGATGCTGACTGAAGGAGAAACGTAATCGCCGACATCGACCAGATGCAGCATTGAAGAGAAGATTATAAGGAAAATCAGGGATAGCCAGAAAGATGGCATACTCGAGAAGAGCTGTACAACGGTCCTTGAGAATATGTCCAGGAACTTTCCTTTTCCAAGAGCTGCGGCAGATCCCAGCGCAACAGAAAATATGAATGCAATAAGTATCGAGAAGAATGCGAGGGAGAACGTTACACCAAGACGCTGACCGATAAGCGTCGATACGCTCTCTCCGAAATAGCTTGATATGCCGAAATCAAAAGAGAGGAAATTCCTGTAATAAAGAAGAAGTCTCTCACCGAATCCACGATCAAGACCGAATTCAGCAGAAAGGGATGCGACAGACGATGAGCTACCCTCTGTACCAGCAGCTACCAAAGCTGCATTGCCTGGTATCAATTCGAGAGCTGCAAAAGCCACAAGACTTACTATCGCCATCACAGCCAACGATGAAAGAAGCCTCTTAGCTATATACTTTCCCATCAGCGCAAATCCAGCATTTCATATGCATGGTTTATAGATCAGGTTCCTGCTTATATTCAAGAAGATCCATCCTGAATATATTGATAGGATATGTCCGGAATCCATCCAATGACGAATCTGTGACATATATCTGTATAGGGTCCTGGATATACAGAGCAGGAACATCCTCCGCAAGGATCTCTTCCATTCTATGAGCTATCTCAGTACGCTTATCAGCATCTGGCTCTACGATATACTCATCAAGAAGATCGTCCATCTCATCATCTGCATAGTTGAAATAATTCTCTGAAGCATCACTCCTATAACGTGAAAGAAGCGAATATGAATCAAGCCGTCCTGTATGCCCAACAACCGTAAGATCATAATCCCTGCCGTTATAGATATCGCTGAGCCAGGTTGCCCATTCAACAATCTGGATATCGACATCGATGCCAACACTCCTGAGCATATCAGCAATTACCTGACCAGCATTCACATACTCCTGATAGTTCTTGGGAAGGAACATCCTGAGATGAAGATCACCTTCTCCATACCCAGCTTCCGCAAGAAGCTCTCTGGCTTTGTCAGGGTCATAAGGATATCTTCCATTCATATCGATATACTCACTTAGAACAACTGGGAAGTGGGAGCCTATAGGTTCACCATACCCCCACCAGACAGCCTCAATAAGTGCTTTCTTATCCACTGCATGGTTTATAGCCATACGCACCCTTATATCATCAAGACCCTTGCTTTTGTTATTCATAGCCATAAGCTGAAGTCCATTTGTCGGGAGTGCATGGATAGTAAAGTCATCATCGCCTTCGAAAAGCTCTGCAAGATCTCCTGTAATAAGGATTATATCGAGCAGTCCGTTCTTCATAGCAGTGACTGCGCTTGTCATATCGCTCATTATGACAAATTCGATGCGATCAATACTGCATTTGCCAGTATAATAAGGATTCTTCTCTAGAATCAGCTTCTGCTGCGGAGTCCAGCTTGAAAGCATGTAAGGGCCACTGCCTACCGGCTTTGTCCTCAGGCTGTCGGCATGTGCCGCATCCACAACTGCCGACCATGGATACGCAAAACGTGCCAAAGCAGTAACATCAAGCCTGCTGAACATGAAGCGGATAGTGAATTCATCGATAACATCCACAGAGGAAATAAAGCTATAATCCTGGCTTCTTGCTGATGAAGGTGATATAAGCCTCATGAAAGATGAAGCGACAGCATCTGCATCACAGGCATCTCCGTCTGAGAACATCGCATCTTTTCTAAGCGTGAATGTCATAGAAAGACCATCATCAGCTATAATCCAGCTCTCAGCCAGGCAAGGCACTATATTTCCATTCTCATCGACTGTCACGAGAGTCTCATATATATTGCTTGTAACCTGGAATGTACTTGCACTGGCACTCATCTGAGGATCGAGACCATCAGGATCTACAGCAACAGCCATGCGGACTGAAGACGGAGATGTTTCTGCAATCGCGGAATCCGCCGCAGAATCCTTCGAGCAGGATATGAGAAAAACAAAAAGCAGAATAATGACCAAGGTCACTGTGCATACTCTTCTCATGGTGAAGTAAGAGTATATCAAAACGCGATAGCTGAAAAGCATGCTCTGTTTATCGTAAGGTTATGAAAAGATCAACAAGCAATGAAACCTGGCACATATGGATTATATATGGCCATCGGCATTGCTAGCTATTATTTGGAATTATCCCCACTCACTGATTTCATCGTTCCATACGCTATCTATGGTGTCACTCAGTCTAAACACAAACTCCTTGCTTTTTAGGCCTATAGTACAATGCTCAGCCTGGTGAAGATCTGTTCATCCTGCGCGGTCATCTCCGTGAGTTGTTCGTGGCAGATATACTCCAAGATCTTGTAGATGTTGTTGCCCCTCTTGATGATCTCCTAGGCAGAGTACTCCTCCTTCAGGCCAGACTTGTCTATCACTCTCCTGGCTGTCGAATGCCAGGGGGATCATCGTCGTATTGTCCTAGAGAGGCAGGATGAAGCGCAGCCTCTCCTCGAGGGCTGACCTGTCGACGATCCTGCAGGGGAATGACACGATAGAACACCGAAGCCTCCGATGTCCTATCGAAGACGTACAGCAACCTGTACTGGTCATGACGTTGCGCCATGTGGTAGGTGTCGGCATAATTCCGGTTCGGCATGAAGCCTTCCTCAGATAAAATCTTTCCTATGCACTCTTACCGGGGGGGGGTCTTCTGGAGCCCGTGCTTCTTCCCGTCCCGCTTCGAGGAGATCTCATACCCGTAATAGTAACCACTGATGAGCCTGACCTCAGTTGCCTTGAAAAGTCCTTTCGGACGCATCCCCCTGATCTCTTCTGGTATGGGCATGGCAAGCCTTCTTCAATTGACATAATATCACGCCAATACACAGGTGGTTTCAAGCCCCCAGGATGCTGTCTAAATCCCAGATTTGGATGAGGAGAACTGGCCCGCTCTGGACCAAGAAGCAGGATTTTAGGCCGGGATGCTATGGCGTAAAATACAAGGAGTTTGTGAAGGGATAGCATATAACTGCAATATTGTAAGCTTGAGGAAAGAGAATAATATAATACACATCTATGGCGTTAAAGCAAAGTGAAGATATCCAGCAATTTATCGTTCAGCATTCCTCCGAAAGGAACAATATTGTAATGAATGATATAATGAGCTACAATTCTACTAGAAAATTTTCTAGTAGAATATTTTCTCGCAATTGGAGAGCTCATGTTCATAGGAAGAAAAACAGAGATTGATACACTTCATAATCAGTTTGCAAACAATAAAAGAACCACAATACTCCTTTATGGGAGAAGACGCATAGGCAAGACTTCATTGATACGTGAAGCTCTGAAAGCCGTAAATGATGCTACTGTAATCTATCATGAGTTTCACAGGGTAACACTTGAGCAGAACATGGTGGAGTTCTCAAAATCCATAGGAGAAGCCATATCAATTCCATCTCTTCCTTCATTCTTATCTCTGCCTGATGCTTTTTCCTTTATCAATCAGCTTGGGAAACGGGTGATTGTCATCTTTGATGAGTACTCTGATCTGAAGATGTATGCAAAAAAAGGCGAAGTTGATTCATACATGAGAGGCATCGTGGATAATCTATCAGAGAATATCATACTGGTAATAACAGGGTCTGCACTGAATGTTATGGAAGAGCTTTTAGAAGAAGAGAACCCAATGTTCGGAAGATTCACTTGTATAATGAAGCTAGGTCCTCTCAACTATTATGACGCTGCTGGATTCTTCCCGCAGAAAAACCATTATGAACAGATGGAGATATACTCTGTATTCGGAGGATCTCCATATGTGCTATCACTGCTAGATGAAAAGCTCAGTCTCAGAGATAACATTGAAAAAACAATAATACCGCTATCTGGAAGCGTCAGAGCCTATGCAGAGGCCGTTGTTGATATGGAAGCAGCAAGAGTTCCTCATGGAATCACAATACTGGCACTCATAAGCAATAGCAAGAAAAAGTACTCTGAGCTTGAAGATGTAATAGGACGAGATGCATCCGGCGTACTGAACCGAGAGCTTAAAATGCTCATAGAGCTAGGAATAATAGGAAAGATACAGCCTATAAACAAAAAAGATAAAGCAAAAGTATTCTATGAGATAACAGATCCCATATTGCGGTTCTATTTCACATACATCTACCCTAATCCTAAACTGATGATGACAAATCCTTCAGCCTTTTACGAAAACTTTATCGGGAAAAGCATAAAGGACTTCATTGCAAGGCGTTTTGAGGAAGCGTGCAGAGAATACTTTGCGCTTCTTGTAAGAAAAGGCATACGTTTTGATATCCTTGATATAGGAACATACTGGTATGACGACAGGATAAGCAGGCAAAACGGAGAATTCGATGTTGCGCTGAAAACTGCAGAAGGCTATGAAATATATGATGCTAAATTCGTGGCCCATCCGCTTCCGCAAGTAGAGGCAGAGAAAGAACGCAGGCAATTATCAGAGATACCGATACCATTGGCAAAATGGGGGATGATATCTGCATCCGGTTTTGAGAATGATGACAAAAGCTATATCCAGCTGACGCTTGATGACTTATACGAACCTAGTTAGCAAATATATATTACCATCATCTTCGGTATGTAATTCGTCTTATTTAAGCCCGTGAATCAGACTGAACTACGGATATGCAGTATCGATGGTAGTCTTAACTCAACGGAGTCAGGAACAGATGACTATGGGAGTAATTTAGTCAGAATAAGACAGGTTTCTGTATTACAACAGTTTTCTTACTGAATCAGAGGTTGAGCCTGGCACACTTCCTCTACTCTCAATCTGAATCTATATTGCCCTGATTCACTGTAAGACTCTTTGACTGCGTCATGGATTCTTGCTTCAGTTCATCACAAATTGAGGCTGTCCTTATTCAGAAGAAAATCATAAATGCTCATAGATAGGATCCCTCTCTCATCATAAAGAGGAGCAGGGGCATCCTTTGTGACTATTATCTTCTTGAAACCATCCACTGAAAGCAGAAGCGGCTTCTCTTCCTGTTCTATCTTCGCTCTGTCAGGAAGAGCAAAAGCTGATTGGATGTAATATCGTTTCGATCCCATATTGCATACGAAATCGATTTCCCTTTGCTTGCGGATTTTCTTTCCATATTCGGTGACTTCATTTGCAGTGACGACACCTACATCGACATCATAACCCCTCATCCTGAGTTCGTTGTATATGATGTTCTCCATAATATGTGTTTCCTCAATCTGCCTGAAATTCAACCGGGCATTCCTCAGTCCCATATCGGAAAAGTAATACTTCAGCGGAGTGCCTATGTATTTCCTTCCTTTGACATCATAACGTTTAGCCTCCTCAAGCAAGAATGAATCACAGAGTGCATCAAGGTATTTCTTGATAGTACTCTTGTTTATCGTCTTATTCTTTATGCTTTTGAATGTCTGTGCCAGCTTATTTGAATTTGTAAGCGAACCAACAGCTGATGATACGATATCAAGGAGTTCCTCAAGCTCTTCCCTGTTCCTGATTTTGTTCCGGCCCAGAATATCTGTAATGTAGACCTCAGTGAACAGGGATTTCAAAAATGCTGACTTCTGCTCATGAGTCTTCTGATTCAGCACAAGCGGTATTCCACCATAAACCATATATTCATTCCAGCCGTCACGCTTGTCTCCATCATAGACACTCATGAACTCCGAAAAAGACAGAGGATACATATGCACCTCATCCCCGCGACCTCTGAATTCCGTAATGATATCCTTTGAAAGGAATTTCGCATTGCTCCCTGTTACGTATATATCAGTATTGGGCAATCGTGACAGGCTGTTAAGTATAGCCTCAAAATCTTCAAGCAGCTGAATCTCATCAAGCAGGATGAAATACAGGCCAGAGTCCGAAATCTTCTCTTTCATGTATTGATAGAAAGTTTCGGGATCCCTGTACTTTTTGTTCTCATATGAATCGAAAGCCAACTCTATTATGTGAGAACGATCAGTACCGCTATCAAGAAGATGATCTTTGAAAAGATTGAAAAGCAGATAGGATTTCCCACACCTGCGGATTCCTGTTATGACTTTTATCAGTCCGTTCTGCTTCTTTGATATAAGTTTATCAAGGTATGCGTCTCTTCTGATGATCATAGGATTCTCCATAATAGACAAAATTGCGGGTTTTGATTTATTTGTCTTTCACATCAATCTTTATAACATCTGCCAAAAGAATATAACAAGATATTTATGCGTAATTCCGCATTTTTGTCCAATAAACTGATAATGGGTACAATTGAATTCCATCAAGACAGTTTGCGAATCGGACGATAAAACGCAGCTGGGATAGTCTTTCTGAGTACAACGGCCCAGTGTCACCAGTCGGCCGAACAAAGTGTTACCTTTTGCGGGTGTATATCAGATGACTGACACAAAATAATAAAGCCGTCATAAAACAAGCACATGCTTTACAACGACTTCTTAAACCTATTCAATTTGGGATTATTCCCTCGCAATGGTAACATATGTTCTCACACTATATATAGTAGCTTTGATTCTCAGAAACCCATATATTTCTCTCATTTCTCCCAGTTATCTATATTTCCGAAGATTTTCTTCGTCAAAAACTAGTCAACTATTCAAAGTCAAATTTCTGTTTTCTTTGCAATACGTGTAGGAACAAGAGTGTAACCTATTGCATTCAGTATCTTGCATACTGTTGCAAAAGAGGGATTGCCATTTGGTGAGAGTGCCTTGTAAAGCCCTTCTCTGGAAATCCCTGCTTCCTTTGCTGTCTTTGTCATACCTTTTGCTCTTGCTACTGTATCAATCGCCTTGATAAGAGCAGAAGGATCATTTTCCTTTGCTACTTCATCAAGATAAAGAGTCTGAAGCTCATCAGTATCAAGATATTCAGCTACATCAAATTTAGTCAGTTTCTCCATCTTCATACTCCTTAGCAAGTTTCTTAGCAGTCTTTATATCATCACTCTGCGTTTTCTTATCGCCGCAAACGAGAAGAATGATAATCTCTGAACTGCGATCCATGAAATACACGCGGTATCCCTTCCCTACATCAATCCGAAGCTCAAAAACCTTATCACCAACGAATTTCGAATCTCCGAAATTTCCCTGTTCAAGTCTTTCAATCCTGCGTGCTATGGCAACCTTAGCCAGTTTATCCTTCAACTTCTTAAGCCACTTTGTAAACTACTCAGTTGTAAGACTTCTTTCATGAGTGAACTACTCCATCTTCATATGATGTGACCTTTGTCAAATGATATATATTTTTCTTCATCTATAGCTCCTTATCTGTCAATATGCATCT
>CALXLE010000161.1 GCA_944389115.1 uncultured Spirochaetaceae bacterium | reverse complement strand
TTTCGTATATCACAATAAAAAGGTAGAGGTTGCACTCAGATGAATAGCACTAGTGGATCAATGATGACGACAATGATTACTTTCGTACTTATCATTCTTATCTTCTATTTCCTTATGATCAGGCCGCAGAAGAAGAGGGATAAGGAAGCCAAGGCAATGCTTGCCGCTATGAAGAAGGGAGACAAGGTTGTCACAATCGGAGGTATCCATGGCACAGTTGTCATGGTCAAGGACAATACTGTCATCATCAAGGTTGATGATTCCGCACGCATAGAGTTCAATAAGAGCGCTATATCGACAGTAACTCCGAAGGGAACGGAGAAGCCGGCTCCGAAGAAGGAGAAGGCTGAGGAAAACAAGGCAGTTGAGAACAAGCCAGCAGGAGAGATCACTCCTGAGACAGCTTCGGAGAATACTGCTGAGAAGTCCGAGGACAAAGAGGATAAGTAATAGCTCTGCCCAATGGGCATTGCTGTATTCATGGAGGAAAGGGGAATCTTCTTGATTCCCTGTTTTTGTTGTTTATGAATAAGCTAGGACGTACGCTGCTTGTGGTTCTTGTTCTTGCTGTATGCGGGATGCTTCTGTATCCGACAGTGAAGTGGTACTGCTTTGTACCCCAGGACGTGAAGAACCTTGCAGCTGGAAGCAATGAGAATATAAGGGATTGGGCGAGAGGGCAGGCCTCAAGGGAGATAGCAACCCTGCGCGGTATGTTGCAGAGCAACAGAAACCAGGCTGTTCCCGAGGATCTTGGTTATCTTATAGGCTACGCCGAGGATGCAAGGAAAGATAATGGTATCGATAAGCCTGAAAGCTGGGATATCTATGCTCTTCTTTCATCCTTCAGAAGCGAGGATGAGCTCTTCTCCGTCATAGAGAGCTATTACCGCGACAGGATAATGGAGGCCAAGAGGCTCTCCGGGAATGTCCTGCAGCTCGGACTTGATCTCCGTGGCGGAATGTCGGTTGTGCTTGAGGCCGATACCGCTGGTTTTGAGGCTCAGCATGGCTATGTGCCTTCGGGCAATGAGCTTGCAGGGCTTCTCGCGGATGATATCGAGATACTCACTTCCCGTATCGATCAGTTCGGTGTTACAGAGCCCGATATAAGGCAGCAGGGAGCGGATCAGATACTCATTGAGGTCCCAGGCGAGGTCGATCCGGAACGTGTCGATTCCTTCCTTATGTCACGTGGATCGCTTACGTTCCATCTTGTTGACCAGGAGCTGACGAACCGGGTCAATAGAGCCTATATGGGGAACAGGGCCGCGGCATTCCGCCCCGATGGCTCGATTATCGTTCCTGATTATATTCCTGAGGGCAGAGAGCTTCTTGGATACTATACTGAAGATGAATATGGTATCGATGAGCTTAGGGAGTTTGTCGTCATCTATTCCGATGTCGCGCTCGATGGCACGCATCTTGAGTCCGCACGCATGGAACGCAATCCCCAGAATAACCAGCCTGTTGTCAATTTCCGTCTCGATAGCGAAGGCGGTGAGATCTTCTACGATCTTACTTCCCGTCATGTCGGGGAGCAGCTTTCGGTTGTGATGGATGGCAAGGTCAAGAGCGTTGCAGTGATAAACAGCGCCATAAGCCAGGATGTCCAGCTTTCAGGATCATTCACTGAGGATGAGGCCAGATCGCTTGCGGTAGCGCTCCGCACATCATCGCTGCCTATAGATCTTACCGTTGTATCACAGCAGGGTGTAGGTGCATCGCTTGGTTCGGATGCGGTTACTGTAGCTCTCCGTGCAATCCTCTTCGGTCTTATGCTTATCGTCCTCTTCATGGTCATATACTACGGGCCGGCCGGATTTATCGCGGATTTCGCGCTCATTATGAATTTCTATATGATGATCGCTGTTCTGTCCGCTCTCCATTTCACGCTCACGCTTGCTTCCGTAGCAGGTCTTGTCCTTACGCTTGGAATGGCGATAGATGCAAATGTAATCATCTATGAGAGGATGAAGGAGGAACTCGCTGGCGGCAAGAGCCCGTACGATACTGTCAAGCTTGGTTTCGGAAGAGCATTCTGGACAATCATGGATTCGAATGTGACTACGATTATCGCGGCAGTTGTCCTTTCCGTGCTTGGGTCAAGTACAGTCAAGGGATTTGCTAACACCCTCGCTGTCGGAATATTCTGCTCGCTCTTCACTTCTCTTTTCGTGTCGCATCTCCTCTTTGATTTCTTCGTCAAGGAAGAGAGCTTCAAAGGGGTGAGGCTTTCGTGGAGGAGACGCATATGAAAAAGCCATTCGATTCACTTAAATACAGATATATAGCGATTGCTGCCTCTTCGATATTCGTCCTGGCTGGAATCGTAATGTTCTTCGCAAAGGGATTCGTCACAGGTATTGATTTCGGCTCAGGGTATTCCGAGGAGGTACGTATAGCACCTCTGGGATTCTCCGTCTCATACGATGGCGATAAGAATGCGGTGCTGTCAGCTGAATCCGGTATTCTCACGCTCACTATGCGCGATCCGTCTGGTGTGGAGATAATAGGCTTCAGTCCAGAGGATTATCCTCTTTCCGGGGATATCGCAGAAGGGTTGGAACAGCATGGGGCTGAGGTAGCTGTGAAGGATCCTTTGCTTCCTTCTTCAAATCTGATAGCAGGATTCGGATTCCCTGCTGTTCTTTCAGAATCCCCTGTCCGTGTCAATTTCGCTACGGATACAGTGGATGTCAGGATAGAGGATGTCAGGGAAGCCCTTGCTCCGGTGGGAGGTGCCAGTGTTCAGACTGTCGGTGAAGCAAGTGATGCGGGCTTCCAGATAAGGGTGAACGCAGGAGAGAATGAGACACAGTCAGATATAGAGGGACGTGTGAATAGTGCTCTCGGAAGTGCTTTCGGAGCTGAGAATATCGTTATAATGAGGGCTGATTTCGTCGGGCCGAAGTTCTCATCTTCGCTTTTCCGCGACTCTGTGCTAGGTGTTCTGCTTGCGCTTGCTCTCATCCTTGTGTATGTTGCATTCCGTTTCCGCTTTGCTTATGCGGTATCATCGATAATAGCGCTTATGCATGATGTGCTTGCGATGCTCTCATTCATCCTGATATTCCGCCTTGAGGTATCATCAACGACGATTGCGGCAGTGCTTACGATCATCGGATACTCACTCAACAACACAATCGTCATATTCGACCGTATAAGGGAGAATATAAAGATAGAGAAGAA
>CALXLE010000160.1 GCA_944389115.1 uncultured Spirochaetaceae bacterium | reverse complement strand
CCCGTCGATATAGCGAGATTGGGATTTTTCCAACGCGATGATGGAAGACTATGGTTTGCCCAGATTGAGAACTCGGAAGCGCTTACAGGCCTGCACGATGAACTTCAGGAAAACCTCAAAGAGCTTGGGCTGCCATTTGACAATAAAAGATTCAGGCCCCACATCACTCTGGCACGGAGGGTCAGAGGCGATATGAAGCCCGGAAGGATTCCAAAGATGCATTCTCAGATCGTATCTGTCGATCTTATGCTTTCAGAACGCATCGATGGGAGGATGGTATATACATCGCTATACTCTAGAGAAGCCTTGTCGAATGGCTGAGGGCCTCTGCCCTTGCCTCCTCCTGCCATACAGATGCCTGAACCTCTCCGACATGAGCCTTATGGAGCAGGAACATGCAGAGCCTCGACTGACCGATACCGCCTCCGATCGTCTGAGGATACTCGCCGTTTATGAGGCGCTTATGCCAGTACATCTCCCTTCTCTCTTCGCAGCCTCTTATAGCAAGCTGCCTAAGGAGGGCTTCCCTGTTGACCCTTATTCCCATGCTGGAAAGCTCAAGCGAGTCATTCCTGACAGTATCCCATACGATTATATCTCCATTAAGGCCATGGTGACCGTTCCCTGTATCCTCTGACCAGTCATCATAGTCAGGAGCGCGTCCTGAGTGTGGCGGGTTTCCATACCCTATCCCGATAAGGAAGATAGCACCATAGCGCCTGGCAAGCTCTGCCTCCCTCTCCTGCGGTGTAAGCCCAGGATACTCGGCAGCAGCATCCTCTGAATGGATGAAGACAATATCATCAGGAAGCGTATCCTCAAGCACTGGGAAATCCTCGGAAAGAAGGAACGCAGTGCGCTTGATTGCCCTGTATATGTCCCTGACGGTGGATTTGAGATACTCCAGATTTCTCTCAGCTGGGAACATCACTTTCTCCCAGTCCCACTGATCGACATAGATCGAATGGATCGCATCGATATCATCATCGGGACGGAGAGCGTTCATATCGGTATAGATGCCACGCCCTGGCTTAACGCCATAATCGGCAAGAGCCATTCTCTTCCACTTCGCAAGCGACTGGATGATCTCCATGCGCTTTCCTCCGAGGTTCCTTACAGAGAAGCTGGCGGGATTCTCCACTCCATTGAGATCATCGTTTATGCCCGATCCCGAGGGGACAAAAAGCGGCGATGTTACCCTTGAGAGCCTGAGCGAGCCTGAAAGCGACTTCTCAAAGATATCCTTTGCATCCTTGATAGCCTTCTCGGTCTCATGCTGTCCTAGAAGCGGTCTGTATCCTTCTGGAAAATACACTGGTGCACCTCCTGGAAATTTTCTTACTATGTTTTAAGGAAATGGATTTTGCGAATCAAGTGGGAAAGCAGTGAAAAAACGGACTCTCTTCAAGGAAAGCCCGCCATATTGCGCTTAATTCGCTCAGAGCTTGTAGAAGATGGCGCTCCTGACCTTCGCAGCAGCTTCCTCGCCCTTCAGCCGTGCAACGAGCCGTAATCCAAGGTCAAAAGCCCAGCCAGCGCTCTTTCCTGTGATTATATTCCCGCTCTCGACAACACCTTCCGATGAGAAAGAGAACGACGGAGCATAGGAGGCGGAACCCGGGAAGCATGTCGCCTCATGTCCCTCAAGAAGCCCCAGAGGGAAGAGCACAACCGCAGGGGATGCGCAGATTGCGGAGATGATGCCATGCTGCGCTGTCTCGCAGAGCATCCTGTTCACATCCCAGGACTGGGAGAGATTCACAGCCCCTGGCATCCCTCCCGGACAGAAGAGAAGATCATAGCTGCCCGAGGCTTCCTCTATAGGGATATCAGCAGAAACGGCTGCACCGCAGGATGACTTTATCACCATGCCGCCAACGCCGATAAGCTCGGTCTCTATTCCTGCCCGTCTCAGAACATCAAGCGGACAGAGCGCCTCTGCTATCTCGAATCCATCAGCAAGAAATATGCCTGCCTTCATAATACCTCCACCGAGCCGCCGTTTCTTCTGGCTTCCCTTATCAGCTCCGCCGCATGCTGCACAATCTGCTCCGTCTCCTCCCAGCCGATGCAGCCATCGGTTACGGACACGCCATACTGGAGCTTAGACAGATCATCTGGGATCTTCTGCGACCCCTCGTTGATATTCGACTCGAGCATAAAGCCCTTTATTGCCGTCTCACCCCACCTTACCTGGTCTATCACGGACCGGAGAACCCTCTTCTGCCTTCTCCAGTCCTTATGGCTGTTCTGATGGGAACAGTCGATGATAATCCTCGGATCAAGAGAGAGAGACTCCATCATCTTCTTAGCCTCCTCCACATCATCCTCGTAGTAATTGGGGCCGTTATCGCCGCCACGGAGTATAAGATGGCAGCAGTCATTTCCCTTGGATCTGAATACAGCAAGCCTTCCATCCCTCTCCACACCGATGAATGAAGCTGGACGGGATGCGCTCTTGACGGCATTCACAGCTGCTGTGAGATCGCCGGAGGTGCTGTTCTTGAAGCCAACAGAGACCGACAAGCCAGAGGCAAGAGATCTATGAGTCTGGCTCTCCGTCGTTCTTGCCCCTATCGATGACCAAGACATCAGTTCATCTGTATACTGCGGGACGATGGGATCGAGGACCTCGCATCCTACGGGAAGTCCGATGCCTGTTATCTGCAGAAGGAGCTTCCTGGCTATAATGAGCCCTTTCTCGATATTGCATGACTCATCCATGTCAGGATCTGTTATAAGGCCCTTCCAGCCCAGAGCTGTCCTCGGCTTCTCAAAGTATGTCCTCATAACAATCAGGAAGACATCCGATACACTGTCAGAGAGCTTCTTCAGGCGCGATGCATAATCAATCGCAGCCTCCGGATCATGGATAGAGCATGGCCCGATGATCCCCAGAAGCCTGTTATCCTTTCCCTTAATGATATCGCTGACGCTATGCCTGAACGATGCGATGCGTGCCTCATCCTCAGGAGATGCAGGACAGAGAGCCTGAAGCTCAGAAGGTGTCTTGAGGCTGTCTATCCCTGCTATCCTGAGATCCTGCGTATTCCTATTTATCGTCATTTCCGCTTCCATTCTTATCCTTCTTGCCGTAAAGGAATCTCTTTATCTTCTGGGTCGGGGTCCTCGCGAAAGGCTCCTCCTGCAGCTTGACATCCGAGATTCTGGAGAATGATGAGAGCTGCGTGTTGACATCGGCCCTGATCGTCTTGATGTACTTCAAAGCCTCCTGATGCGCCTCCATGGCAGAGATCTTCATCTTCTCCGCCATCATGTTTACATCGATTTTGATGAGAGCGACAAGACCTCCATCCTCAGGAACGACCAATGATTCCTCGACAAACGACTGATTATTGATCAGGGACTCAATAAGCTCCGGATAGATATTCTCCCCGCCTGGTCCGAGAATCATCGTCTTGACGCGTCCGCGTATCGAGAGCCTGTTGTGGCTGTCGATGAAGCCCAGATCCCCTGTGCGGAAGTAGCCATCCTCTGTGAACACCTCGCTATTGAGATCATCACGGTTGTAGTAGCCCTTCATGACATTGGGCCCTTTAACGGCTATCTCTCCGACGCCCTCGCTGTTCTTATCCAGGAGGATGACATCATCATCTGTAACGATTTCCCCGACGAATCCAGGATGCTGCCTGCTGTGAGCTGAACCGCAGCCAGCGACAAGAGGACTTGTCTCGGTCAGGCCGTAGCCGATGGCATATGGGAAATGGGCTTTATGGAGGAAGAGCTCAACATCCTTATCCAGAGGAGCGCCTCCGATACCGAAGAAGACAAGATTATGTCCGAATGTCTTCATCAGCTTCCTCCCTATCGTCCTGTAAACGAAGGATCCGACAAGAGGCTTATTGAGCATCGATGAGATCTTCTTGTTATCGCGGAGTACAGGAAGCACCGCAGCCTTGTAAACCTTCTCGATCAGAAGGGGGACTGTGAGCATGACATGGGGTCTGACCTCCGAGAGAGCAGGAAGCAGGACAGAGACTGCAGGCGGACGGCCTAGGAATGTTATCTCGACACCTACCATCAGTGGAAGGATCTGCCCGATCGTGAACTCATAGACATGGCTCATAGGAAGTATGGAGAGCGCTCTGTATCCTGGCTTTATCTTTACATAGATATCTGTAGCGAGATCTGCGCATCGGAGGATATTCATATGTGTAAGAACAACGCCCTTGGAGGCTCCAGTTGTTCCCGATGTGAATATCAGGGAAGCCACATCATCCTCTGCAGGCTTCCTCTTCTCCAGCTCCGTGGGATTGATCTTCGTGTTCCTCATCGGAAAGCCAGGAGCAGTGCTGAACTGGTACTCCTCGCTCATTGACGGGACATGGACCAGATCCTCCATTCTGAAGACCATGAGATTGGCAGCAATCGAAGAGATCTTCTGGAACTGCTTCTGATTGACGCAGACACCCTTCGCGCCGCTCTCACTGATGATATGCTGGGCCTCTGCCGATGAGAAATCAGGAAGGATGGGAACCGCTATCGCACCGATTGATACGATTCCAAGGTACATCTCCATCCACCCTGGGCAGCTCTCGCCGAATATAGCGATGCGGTCGCCCTTCTCTATTCCCTTCGAGATCAGATACGAGGCAATAGCATAAGCATGCCATCCAAGCTGGCTGAATGAAGTATCGTTCTCCTCTCCTGTCCGGAAGACCTTGTAGCAGACCCTTCTGCCGAACCGATGGCTTACTGCATCGATGAAATCAGGGAAAGTATAACCCCTTACGGTCTTCATCATCATGCCATCGGGCCTTACAACCTTCCTGCACTCCTTATAGCTGTACTTCTTGTTCTCCTTCTTCTGTTCCTTCTTCCTTTTCCTATCTGGCATCCCTGAACCCCTCGAATGTCTCCCCCCTTTCACATACCCTGCAGAATATACCTGAAGGGATAGAGCGCATAACGAATGGCCTAAGCACATCGGGAGAGTTGCAATTCGCGCTCACATGCACGAAATACACGCTATCGCCCTGACGCGATACGCTTCTTGCGAACTCAACGGCCTTTGTATTGGACAGATGGCCGTATGTTCCGCTTATCCGCTTCCTGAGATGGACCGGGTATGGTCCATTCTCCAGCATATCTTCATCATAATTTGATTCTATGAACTTTACATCTGAATTCATCGCAAGAGCCGCCGCCTCATCGGGAATCACACCTGTATCAGTCATGAGGAATACGCTCACATTCCCGTCCGAAACGATGCGGTAGCCTGCAGAGCCCTCGCTGTCATGGCATGTCCTGAATGGATGGACGGTGAATCCATCGACTCTTATCTCCTC
>CALXLE010000159.1 GCA_944389115.1 uncultured Spirochaetaceae bacterium | reverse complement strand
TGACGCCATCAGGCGTCTTGAGTGAGAAGAAGCTCCATCCTCAGGCTCATAGCAATGTGAGGCAGGGAGGAGAGTAGGTCACTCAGTCTCAATGTTTATTCGCAGCTAAAATTGAATTGAAAATGCGGATAGACGATAAAATATTTTTGTATTCTTGTAGTTTTAGAGTGATATGCTACAATTAACTCGAACTAAAATTGCGGATTGATGCAAAAATACGTTGCTTGTAGAGGTGTGCAAAATGATTATTGAACGCAGGCGCTATCTTGATAAGCTTATTTCAAAGAAAGATAACGGAAGGGTCAAAGTGATTACTGGCATTAGAAGGTGTGGTAAGTCTTTCCTGCTTTTTAATCTGTATCATTCATATCTAAATTTAATTGGAATTGCAGATGAGAACATTATCGAGCTTGCATTGGATGAAGCTGCAAACGCAAGATACCGCAATCCTCTTGAACTTGATGCATACATACGAACCAAGGTATCTGATAAGAGCAGTAGATTCTATGTATTTCTTGATGAGATTCAGTTCGTAAAAAAAATTCAGAATCCCTATCTTGATGCCAATGAAGCAAAAATCGGGTTTATCGATGTCATACTTGGACTGATGAAGCTGAAGAATGTTGATCTCTACGTCACTGGAAGCAATTCGCATATGCTCTCTTCCGACATACTGACAGAATTCAGAGGGCGAGGCGATGAGATACACATACTCCCCCTCTCATACAAGGAATTCCATGATGCATTTGAAGGAGAAAAACGGTATGCGTGGAGAGAGTATCTCACATATGGTGGGATGCCATACGTGCTATATCTGACGAGCCATGAGGAGAAGAGCAAATATCTCAAGGATCTTTTCGAAAACGTATATATCAAAGATGTTCTGGAACGTAACCGTATACTGAATGACAAATCCATCCTTGAGGATCTTTTGAATATCATATCATCATCCGTTGGTTCTCTTACAAACCCGACAAAGCTTTCGAATACTTTCCAGAGCGTCAAGCATGTGCAGGTTAATGCAAATACGATCAGCAGATATCTTGATTGCTTCATAGATGCTTTCATTCTGTCGAAGGCTTTCCGCTATGATATCAAAGGGAAGAGATATATAGAGACACCACTTAAATACTATTTCTCTGATGTTGGACTTCGCAATGCGAGGCTGAATTTCAGGCAGCAGGAAGAGAATCACATTATGGAGAACATCATCTACAATGAGCTTATAGTAAGAGACTTTGATGTTGATGTCGGGGTAGTCGAATATAACTTAAAGGATGAAAATGGAAAGAAGATTCGTACCCAGTTAGAGATTGACTTCGTTGCAAACAAGGGAAACAGACGTTACTACATCCAGTCTGCGTTCTCCGTAGATGATGAGGCAAAAAGGATTCAGGAGACAAATTCTCTGAACAGGGTGGAGGATTCTTTCAGAAAAATTGTGGTTGTAAAAGATGAGATCATTCCTTGGTATGATGAGAAGGGAATATTATATATCGGAATAGAAGAGTTTCTTCTTGACGAAAAAGCTATTGATAGCTGACAGGTTTAAAAAACATTGCAACTTCTACATCCTGATATTGAAAGGTTCCGGTTGAACCTGAATTCCCAAATATGAACTATGAATTAGTGCGTATCAAAAAAAACTTTATTAGAATAGTAAATATCGGTTCTGATTATCCTAGTTAAGAATATTAACTATGTAATCTTAATTGATACCTGCATTGCATGGAGTACACTGAAAAAGCATAAGGTGGGGTTGTGCAATAGAGGTTCTTGCTTCGGGCAACTGCTCGGATGCTCAAGATTGGCGTAAAATCCGAGAAATCGACATCAGAAAGCAATAAAAAAAGTCCTAACAACGTAAGGAGTTAGTTTCTTCGTGAGAGACGGGGCTCGAACCCCACTCCACATATATGACAGGCCAGTGCAATAACCAGCTCCGCAAATCCCACAAGCAATAACATGTTCAACACAAAGGAAAAGTTATTGCAAGAGTCTATGAACCTGTTTCAAGGAGAAGAAACCATGTTGCACTTTCAATTGTCAGCCGAAAAGAGGCAACATCGGGCATAATCTTGAAATACTAAGTGACTTTCCCTTCTTCCTTTACATTGTTGCAGAAGAAGGAAATACGATTGCAAATGCCAGGAACCTTGTTTAAAAACCAGTTGTCAGTCGGTGAAACAGCGTTTTTCCAATGTGAAACACCTATTCTTGTAAACGCCTTTATTTGTGTAGTTCTTCAAATGGCAGAATGTGCCTGGAACAGGATGAAAACAGAAGGATTGTCGCGTTTCTCGGAGACATTGTTGCCTGTTTTCCTGAGTCTGACCGTTACACTGGCCTCCGTTGCCATGCTTTTGTCACAATTAAACGTCATATTTCAGACAACAGAAAGCCTCTTTCATTACTTGGAAAGATTGTTTACTGCTGTTTTTGTATCAGATTGCCGCTTCGCCCCGTCTACAGCGCATATATGCAACTTCTTTACCGATAAGCAATTCTGAATTTCAGTTTCTTTGATTTCTTGCAGGATTTGGACACGCGGCGATGATTTCCTATGACTGAGAAGGTTAAGTTGAATCAAGTAAGTGGTTCGATTCACGTCTGGATGCGAAGTGCAGTATAAAGTCAGTGCAACTGACAGATTTTTATAAAAATCGCTAGTAGAAATAGCAGAAAGGATAATATAATGACAACAGAGGTGATATATGGAAAGGTATATAAAGCGCATCATAGACATTCAGGGCAAACTTAAGAGCAAGTCCCTTTTTCTCTTCGGCCCAAGGCAGACTGGGAAAAGCTCGCTGATAGCAAATCAGATCCAGGATGACGTGAAGCTTTCATGGTCACTTCTAAACGCAAGAATAAGAAGAAGGTGCCAGGCTGATCCTGGTGTCATTCGTGACGAGATTGAGACAAGAGGAATCCATGATGGCCTTGTGGTAATCGATGAGATTCAGAAAGTTCCTGAACTCCTTGATGAGGTTCACCTCCTGATTGAGGAGACAGACATCAGATTCCTTCTCACAGGCTCAAGTGCAAGAAGGCTCAAGGAACAGGGAGTGAATCTTCTTGGAGGCCGGGCTGGAAAGATGAATCTCCACCCCTTTGTATGGCCGGAGATAAGAGAGTTCAAGCCGACACTGGACAGGATTCTGAAGTATGGACTGCTTCCCTCCGTATTCCTGTCAGATACTCCTGATGATGTGCTTGATGCCTATATCAATGTCTACCTCCAGGAAGAGATTGCCGGAGAAGGACTGGTCAGGCAGCTTCCAAAATTCGAACGCTTCCTTGAGGTCGCAGCCATTACCAATGCCGAGGAGATCAACTACTCCAACATTGCAAGCGATGTGATGATGAGCAGAGCCTCTATAACCGAATGGTATGGCATCCTCTATGACACAATGATTGGATTTGCAGTCCCTCCGTATACTAAGACGAAGAAGAGAAAGGCTGTGGAGACTGAGCGCTTCTACTTCTTCGATGTAGGTCTTGTCCGCATCCTTCTCGGTCTTGGTGATCTTGTCGATACGCAGACCGAGTACGGCAAGCTGTTTGAGACATACATTGCTGAGGAGCTATCAGCGTACCTCGATTATAACAAGCGTAAAGAGAAACTGTCGTACTGGAGAACCCGTCAGTCATCATTCGAAGTGGACTTCGTAATCGGTGATGATGTTGCCATTGAGACCAAGACGACGAAGCTTGTGAATGAGAATAAGGATCTCCGGGGACTTAGGGCATTGAAGGAAGAAGGGATATTCAAGAAGTACATCGTCGTCTCCAGGGACAGCATCTCCAGGACAACGGAGGATGGAATCACATTACTTCCCTGGAACCTCTTCCTTGACTGGCTCTGGGATGGAAAGATCTTTTAATCATCAGATATAAAGGTAAACATGGCTGAATCCTGACTATGCACACCGACTTCGTGATGCAAAACACGGAGGCTGCGTTGCAATAGTCGGAAAGAGCACCTGTTTCATCTTGTCCTACCGTCTTCAATGTCTGTTTATCTATGGATGTAAAGGGATAACGATTTATTGAAATCCTTATCTCAATAAAGATGGAGGAACTCATGATTACCATATCGATAGCCAATCAGAAAGGTGGTGTCGGCAAGACGACAACAGCAATTGCCCTTTCTACCGCATTCACGAGGCGTGGAAAGAAAGTCCTGGTCGTTGATACAGACCCCCAGGGAAATCTTACGGCAGCACTTGGTGTCTGTCCTGATGACGTTCCAGGACTTCTTGAGCTGATGACAAGTGATATGAGTATCGGGGATGTCAGGATAAGTACATATGCGGGCGATCTCATTCCATGCTCCATACTCTTTGCAGATGCTGACAGGAGGTTGACTCAGCCATATGCATTCGGAATCCTGGCCTCGAAGCTTGAGCCATATCAGGATGAATATGACATTTGCATAATAGATGCACCGCCATCCCTTGGAATACTGTCTCTCTACGGATTCAATGCTTCAGACTATGTGATTGTGCCAGTAAATGCCTCCGCATTCTCATTGCAGGGGCTGTCTTCCCTTTTTGAAATCATCAGCGTTGTGAATACGAAAGGAAAGCATGAGATAGACATACTTGGAATTCTTCTTACCAGATTCAATCCCAGGACACGTCTTGGCAATGAAGTCCTTGAATCGCTCAATGGTATTGCATTTGAAATGAAAACATCCGTATTCGGTGTGAAAATAAGACAATCAATAAAAATAGAAGTAGCCCAAGCAAAGCGTATCGATCCTTTTCTGGATGAGGTGAAGTCCAAAGCCAGCGATGACTACATTGTTCTTGCAGACGAGGTGATAGAGCGAATCAGGCTCAATGAATAAAGACTTAAATAAACGAGTAGATACATACATCAATAAATCCATAAGTAAAGGAGCAAATAAATATGAGCAGAGAAAAAGGAAGTTTTCTTGATGCCTCCTACAATACACCATCCAATCATAAGGACAAGAACGAAGTGAAGCAGAAGACAAAGGTCGTCACATATTCCCTTAAAGAAGACAACGTGAAATACGTTGAGTTGAGATCAACTCACTTCGGATCAAAGTCCGGCTTCCTCAATCACCTTATTGAAGAAGATATGAAACAGCATCCTGATATCGTTGAGATGACCGCAGCATTGAGTTCAATGAAGGAGTGATTGTCGTATTACTACAACTTTAATTTGATAAAATAACTCGAAGGAGATTATCTTTCTTATGGAGGTTATCAATGGCAATACCAGCATATTCAGTCTATATCGATGGAAAGATCCAAAAGGCATTTCCATCTGGCGATAGTACTACTGACAGGACAGAAGCTGAGGAGATGTATGACTCTCTGAAGCGTAGCTCATATTCTAAAGGAACGAAGCTGGAGCTCCGTGTCTCATCCAGGGGAATAGAGAAGACTTTGAGGGAAGATGCGATTTGCGTTCCTGAGTTTGTTGCGGAGACAGAACAGCTTCCAGAATATCATTATGATTCTTACGAACCTACTGAACAGGATCTGTTTCAGGGCTTAATCAGGGAGCTTTATGAAGCTGGCTTCTCAGTGCCTGAGATAGCAGACGTATCGGGCAAATCTGAGCGCACTGTGAGATACAACCTTTCAAAGCTCAAAGCCGCAAACAAGATTGAATCACATGGTCGAGGGAGACCCGTAAACAACACTGTCCGGGAAACAAAGGCTGTCACCATCCAGTTCTATAAGGATAACTACGATTTCCTCATGAAGAAGTGTGGGAATATCACGGGCGTCGTGAACGATCT
This sequence comes from uncultured Spirochaetaceae bacterium, assembly GCA_944389115.1. Lineage (GTDB taxonomy): Bacteria > Spirochaetota > Spirochaetia > Sphaerochaetales > Sphaerochaetaceae > Ornithospirochaeta. The sequence goes on along the minus strand of CALXLE010000159.1, from coordinate 1,044 downwards.
TGTCGATAAGTACAGGAAGGAGCTGGAAGAGACTGATAAAGGCTGATTGCTGATTGAGAAGTGGAGGTGTGGATATGACAGGTGCAGAGTATGCTTATCAGATTGATGAGGATTACGAGTTTGAGCTTCCTAGAAAGCGCTTCATCTTCCTTGGCTTGCTGTCGAAGGTCAGGAACTTATGCATACTCGTTCTTGTAATCTTGCTAGCCTATACTGCATGGCCGTCTATTCAATATGACTCCTATCTGCGCTTTCGCCTGATACTCGACTTCATCTTCAATAGGGAGGCAATCGCATTCATAGTGGAATCAATCAAAACAGGATTCAACTATCATCCGATTGGAAGGAGTGTAGAGCTTCTAGTAATTGCAGTAGCAATCTGGAAGCTGATATTCAAGGGAAAGATCCTGGCATTTCTCAGAGTGAAGTCAATCGTTATACTTGCACTCGCATCTTTCTGGCTTTATCTGATTTTCTTCGAGGCTATCAGGATAGAACAGACTCCATTATGGGGCACTATCATTGAATTCTACACTTACAGCCCTTTCCTTACCTGGCTCTATCCGCTTGGACTTGAAACAGCACTGAAAACATATGTCATCATGGCAGTTCTTGTTGTCTGTTATCTTGCGACAGTCATCTACTGTGGATCTTCGGTAAGGGAAGGACAACGCCTTGACCGTGATGAGCTGGAGGAGCTTGGAATCAATGACGTTCTGAGGAGAGTCAATCCGATAAGACGACTCTTCCTTCCTCGTCCACACTTCTATGTTACAGACTCGTTCAGCCAGAATGCCTACTCATCTGGACGAAACATCGTGATTGCCCTTGATGTCTTTGATGAGGGAATCGAGGTTGTTCAGGGGGTTATAGCACACGAATTGGGACATTATTATCACTATGATACCGATGCTTCCCTGATATGCACTGTAGCTATCAATACCGTTACATTCCCTTTGATGATTGTCACATTCATGGCGAGGATTCTTTCACATATTCCTCTTCTCGGTATAGCCGCAGGTCTATATGGACTTCTGCTTACTG
>CALXLE010000158.1 GCA_944389115.1 uncultured Spirochaetaceae bacterium | reverse complement strand
CATCGAAGTCTGACATCCGCTCCACCGGAGTACGCTTCTGTTCCGGAAGCGTGCAGGCTATCTCATGCTCGCCTGCAAGAAGCAGTGTCTTGGCAGCCTTCACATCACGGTCCTCGGCATATCCGCATGCCGGACATGCGAACGTCCTGTCGGAGAGCGTGATACCCTCGTGGATATGCCCGCATACAGGGCACATCCTCGTCGATGGGAAGAATCTATCTATGATAAGGACGTTCAGGCTGGACATGAGTTTGCTCTTCAGCGTGCCGAGCGCGGAGTTCTGCACCTGCTTACCGAAAAGCCCCTTATACCAGCCCTTGATGTTCTCGTCCTGTATGACGATGAGCTTTCTTCCTGTGACGATTTCGTGATATATCTGGTTTGCCTTAGCCCGCCGCCTGTTGGCGAGCTTTTCGTATTCCTTCCTGATGAGAAGCTTTGTGCTATACCAGCCCCTGGAACCCTTCTTCTGGCGGGCAAGTTTCCGCTGAAGCCCCTTGAGGCGTTCCGGTTCTCGGACCGATATATCATATTTCTCTCCATCGGAGGTCGTTATCGCTGTCTTTATCCCGAAGTCGATACCGAGATCCGGCTTCGGCTCTGATTCCGTATTGCTCTCCTGCTTCGGGATGTAGCACGTCAGCATGAGGTATATGCCCGAAGGTCTCTTAACGAGTTTCGCGTTGGCGTATTCAGCGCCTGCCGGGATCTGCTCCATCCCGAAAACCCGGATAGGCCGCTTTATGCCTGCGATATGCACGGTGTTCTTATATTTTCCGTGCTTGTTGCCGGACGGCCCGAAGCATATCCAGTGGGTGTCTCCGTACTGGTTGAGCTCTATTGAATCATACGAGGATCTGAACTTCAGCTTACCGTTCTTCTTTCCTGTCTTCCCTCGTTTTGTGGCAAGAGCGCTCATGTCCTGTTTTAGCGAAGCATATACAGCCTGTATGAACTTCGCTGGCATTGTCAGCTCCCTTGCGACTGATTTGCCATCCTTATCAAGTGATGTGATGCTGCGTGTCTTCGTGCTGAAGTTCCTGAACTTATCCGAGGCAAGGCCGATGAGGTAGTTGCAGAGCCATCTGCATTCAGCGAAGAAGAGGAAGAGCTTACTGCGTTCAGTATTGCTCAGGCACTTCAGGTCAAGCTTCATCTCAACGACGACAGGACGCATTGAGGCATGGCGAAGACGCGTGGCTTTGCCTTTCTCCTTGATAGTCTTGTTCTTTGAGATGCGTTCCTTGTCTGTCATATCCTATTCTACCATAATACTGATAATTTACAAAAAGCTGTGAAAGAGAAGAGGCAATTCATCTCCACCCTGTAGAGGATGGAGTCCTCTTGCCAATTCTCTGATAGATAGCGGCCTCTGATTCCGCTTTCTTTCCTTCTGGAGTCGTCTTCAGGAGCGTCAGGAATGCTTCCGACAGGACAAGGATGCTGTCCGCAATCCTCGTCGCGCTCTTCGCATCTCCGAATACCGCGCGGTACTGATTCTCATCGCAGAGGCGTATGAGGATATCGCTGGCGCGATTGTATTCGATCTTCTCATTCTCGTTTGTGAAGCGGATCTCTGAAATCGGTGCATTGTTTTCCTGCATCATCTCAATATTCTCCTTATGTTTTCCTTGGCTTTTCTGAGCCGCTCTTTCTCATCCTCGCTGATATCCCCGGAAATACTTCTGGCAGTTAGAATCGCATATTCCTTCCAGCAATTCCTTTCGCTAATCAGATTTATCTTTCCGATGAGAACAGCAATTAGGTAGGCTACGATCCACGTCCAAGAGGCCTCTGCATGGAGAAACAGACGGCAGAAGAGGAAGAGCAGGAGACAGGAGATGAATATGATTCCATTATGCTTCTCGAACCAGAAAGCGATAGGGGAGAATCCCGTCCTCCGTGCCTGAGATGCAGAGAGGAGAGCAAGGATTGATTCTATGACCTCAATGGAAATTCCTACCGCGAAAATGATATCTCCTGTGCTCAATCTTCGTTCTCCCTTTCGATGAATAAAGCCGTCGTCCTTCTGCAGCCCTCGCATGGACGCTTTATTCCGGCATCCCTGAAAGCCTCATCGGTCAGCCCCTGGAATTCCATCTCAGGGATGCTTTCTCCTGAATCATCCTTGATTCTCTCCATGATTTCCTCAGCAGTGAGCATCAGGAGGATTTCCATATCGGCAGTGGTGCAAGACAGTCCTCCATCCGGAGTGTATTCCGCATACTCGTCCGTATATGAATCGAGGATCGTGATGACTCCCGGAGCCCAGATGGCATAGACCATGAAATCAACTCCCATGAACGAGAAAGCATGCTGTATTGCTGCGGAAGCGACGAATCCCCATCTGCTTTTCCTTATGGAATCAGCAGCATTGACGCTCTGCATACCCATCCTCATCCGCTCTTCTGGGCTCTTTTTCTGAAGCCTGAAGAGAGCGCTCCTGTTCTGCTGCATACTAGCCTCCGAGCTTTTCCGCGATGGTTTCGTATATATCCGCGGGGAGGCCTTTCCTCATCGCATGGCGGCGGAGCACGCTTCTGTAGATATCAAGGGACACAGGGTCGTTGCTGAAGATGCTCCGAGCATTGATGAGGGAACGGGAGATCTCATCATCCGCCATTCCCTCATCGCTTCCATAAACGCGCTCGATCCTTGCGATCTCGCTCCATGCAAATCGTCTTACGCCCTTTTCGCGTCTTCTGCTTCTAGGCATTCTGTTAATCCTCAGGAAGCTCCTCTGCATCTATGTCTAGCGTACGTGTTCCCTTGGGTTTTCTTTCCTTCTTGGGTACTGCTTCCGCATCTGCAGTGTCGAAGATCAGGGCTCTCTGTTCCTTGTCGTATATTCCCGGTATACGGTATCTTGCTATCTTAGCTGTAAATACCAGCGAAAGCTTCTCGGATATCGCCTCGATCAGCTTAGGTCCGCTTATCGCTAGCGTATCTTCCGTATAGTATTTCCCTCTTGGGGTAATCCTCATCGAATTATCCTCATCAGGTTTTGCCGGCTTTATGGAAAGCCGCTTGCCTTCCTCATCGATAAGGATCCTTATGCAGCAAGGCTCTCCGATCTTGGCGAAAGCCTTCTCGGATATCCTGATTGCAGTCCTCCCAATCGTTATGCCTATCCAATATCCAGGCATCTTGTCAATCTCAACTTCCCTGAATACAGCGAATTCCTCGTCTGTCATTGTCTCTTTCTTCTCCTTATTAAGATATGTCCCAGATCCCTTCCGGCATGCAGACCGCTATCCTTATGAGATCAGCGGCTATATCCCTTGATTCGGCATCATCAGGCCTGAGACGGCTCGCCGCGTATGCAAGCGATATCGCCGTCCTTCCGGCAGTCCTTCCGTCAAGCCCTCTGACGCCTCCCTCGAGATGCTTCTTGAGCTCCTCTGCGGTCCTCTCCGGTATCTCGATAGTCTTCGCATCAACCCTGGCAATGTAGCTCATGCGGCATTTCTCCTTATCGTTATCCTGAGAAGGGTGCCTGCGTGATATGCATCCCTTTCTCCTTCCTTTATGGAATCGAGCATCTCCTCGACACGGCGGCGGAACGCGCTCTCCTCTATGAACTGGTCTTCTGTCCTGTATTCCCTTGTCTCCGTATAGACTCCGGAAACCGAGCATCCGGCCTTCGTGTATGGCCTGAATACGCCTCTATTGCTGTCATAGAGCCCGATATTCCCTATATAAGTCTTTGCTTCCGCTTCGGGGAACATGGACTCCGCCCTGTTCTTCATCCTTTCCGCGGAAGCGAGTGCTTCCTCTGAGTCATTTCCTTCGTGGAAAGAGGCAATCTCACTGGAGAGCCTCGCCGTGAATACGCCTGTGATCAGCATTATCCCTTATTCTCCTTATCGGCATGGTCTATGCCTGGAAGGCCCTCAGCAGCCGCGGATTCCTTCGCCTGGCGGTCAGTCCTGAGCTTCCTTTCGAATCTCCTTGTCGATATCGCGTCATATATCGTCCATGCGATATTGAACCCGAACGATAGGGCGATGACTCCTCCGAGTATCCCTACGAATATCCAGAAACCCTCTGGCGGCCCGCTGGCCGCGCTGCTTACTGCATTCTCAAGCATATCTATCCCCGGAACCGCCGAAGGCGGCCTTTCCTTTCTTAATATAGTATCGCTATTCTCTAATGTTTACAATAAATAACCGAAGCAGATAATGATAAATTGCCTTAACAAACAGGGATTATCGGGCTATAATGCATCGTGACGGCGTAATACAAACGAAACAAAAACCGTTATGCAAAATGAGATAGGAGGGCTTATGGCCGGGGATATCATCGGACTTGAGGAAGCATGCAGGCTGGTCAACCTGAGCAGATGGACAATCTATTCGTATGTATGCAGGAACAGGATTCCCTATATGAAGAAGGACAACAGGCTCTGCTTCGATACGGAGGAGCTTGCCGCATGGAAGCTCGATTCCAGCAGGGCCTGCCATACGGACAAGGGAGTATCGTTCGTCATAGAGGACTGGATGATCAGGGACCTGGGGCTTTCCGGGAATGACCTCATCGTATACGCGTGCATGCACTGGATATGCCAGAAGCGTAGAAGCGGGGTGTTCAGCGAGCATCCCATATTCATAGCGGAGCGCACGAACCTTCCTTATGAGGAAGTGCAGAAGTCGATCGCATCGCTGGAACAGAAGAAGGCGGTGCAGGGCTTCCAGGATGCGTTCGGGAAGAGCATCCTCGTGCTGCCCGCCGTGGGAAGAAGATATGGAATCGATGAGCCGGAAATGACTGCGGAGACCGCGGGAGCGGAAGAGGCTTTAGCATCTGATGGGAAGGAGGCCGGTAGATAAGCGATGGGAAGGAAGCCAAAGCCGATACCGGCTGAATACTTGAGGCTTACGGAAGAGTCATTCCACGGCACTGGCCCGTTAGGAAGGGTCGTCAAGGAATCAAGGAGAGATGATAAGGCAATCAATTCACTGGTATTCCTGTTTCTTGCCTCCCAGGCCCTTCCTTATGGCGGGTACTTGATGCATGAGACGGAAGAAGGGACACAGCCCCTGTCAAGAGAAGAGATATCCTTGATGGTCCTGGATTATATCGACAATGGTGATGCGGCGTTCCTGTCCCTTATCGGAATCGGTGCAGTCGTTCATGAATCCGGGATGTTCCGTATAGACGGATTCAGGGAGATATCAGACAGCAGTGGCTCGCTGACAAGCGCATCGATAAGGAAAAGAAGGCAGAGAGCAAAGGAGAAACTCCGGAATTCGGAAAGGCTAATAGAGTATTCCGATGAGGCTTCAAAACGTGACAATGTCACGAAATCGGGTACCCGAGAAGATGTACGAATTAAGCGTGACAATGTCACGAAATCAAAGAATAAGCGTGACAATGTCACGGAAAAAACGCGAAAACGTGACAATGTCACGCCTAATCTGGTACATGAAAATCAGGAAAATAACGTGACAATGTCACGAAATCCCGGAAAACGTGACAATGTCACGCCTAATCCTGCCGCAAGAACCGAAATCGGCGGCACCATGAATACTCATAGCTCTATTCGTATGAATATATATAAAGAGCTTTCGTATAACAGAGAGCTTCCATACATAGAGAAAGGCGATATAGAGCTTCCATATAAGAAAGAGCCTTCATACACAGAGAGAGATGCATACTTAAAGTGCTGTGTTAATGATATAGAGCAGGATGCAAAAGAGAATTCATCTTCAATGAATTCTGGAAAAGTACAGCCCTCTGAAGCGCTCTCTTCGCCTGATGCCGGCTCTTGCGAGCCTGCTGCTGGCATGCCTGACGGCAGCCGAGCAGCGGTAGAGGATGCCGCATCTGCCCTGTCTTCTGAACGGCATGATGACATACCACCGCATGCTCTCAGATCCTCAGCCCCTTTCCATGACGGAAGGAAAGCCTCAGAGGGGGATGGAGCTTTCTCCATGGAAGGGAGCGCGGAAAGGGGAGACGACGCTGAGAGCCGCTTTCTTGAGGGATGTCCTTCGGAAGACGTGCATCCCGTGCCGGACGCTGGAAAGAGTTCCGCCGCGGCGGGGGGCAGGAAGCGGGGCGGCAAGGACAGCGGCGCCGAGGATACCGACTGCGGTTTCTACTATTCGAAGTTCAATGAGATCTGTGGCGGGCATGGAAGCATTCCGCGGCTCATAAGGCTGACGGATGACAGGAAGAGGCTCATCCGTTCTGCAGTGGGTGAGATAGGCGGGGATATGGTTCTGAAGGCCTTCGAGGCCGCGAGGGATTCCGACTTTCTGAACGGCACGGCACCGAGGACTCCCGGGCATAAGAGCTTCAGGTGCACATTCGACTGGCTGATGCGGATCCCGAACCTGGTCAAGGTCATCGAGGGGAATTATGTGAACGACGGGAAGGAGCAGCTCACACCGGCTCTCGGCCTTGTGCCTGAGAGCATCAGGGACGGGGTGCAGAGGCATCTCGATGATTTCGATTCGATCTACGAGGAGAACTGATGATGGATTCGATTGGGAAGCAGGATATCAGGGAGAGATTCGGATATCTCTTCGCGGATGAGCCCGGATTCGACTGGGACAGCGTTTATCTCGGCTCTGACGGGGAGCTTCACTGCGTCATCTGCGGCGAGAGAAGGACAAGGACATTCTCCGAGGCGTCAGGGCCGGCCTCCAGAATATTCGGAGGAAGGCATCTCAGATGCGCATGCAGGTGTGGGATATCCGAGCGGGATGCCGAGGAGGCTCTTGTGCAGCAGACGCTCTCCCGGAACGAGGTAGAACGGCTCAGGGGTGAGTCCGGGATCGACAGGGAGCATGCGGATGCCTCATTCCAGACGCTCGACAGGACCGTTGATCCGAGCATCGTCAGGGCAGCCGAGCGCATGGAAGGCTATGCTGATGCCTTTCCGGAAGTCCTTGAGAAGGGCTACGGGATATTCCTCTCCGGGGATTTCGGCACAGGGAAGACCCATCTCATGGCTTGCACGGCGAACCGGATAATCGAGAGATGGCACTGCCGCGTGCTCTTCGTGACGTCTGCGCGCCTCATAGACCGCATGAGGATGGACAGGGAAGCGATGCTTTCGGACCTCAGGACCGTCAGCTGCCTCCTTATCGATGATATCGGCACCGAGCGCTATGTCGGGCAGAACGGCGTGGATCTCGATGCGCGCACGCAGATGGCAGATGCCATAGAGACGCGCTATGCCTCGGCGCTTCCGACGGTATTCAGCTCGAACTTCACGCTTGGCGAGCTCGTCAGGGACAGGGGCATAAATGTCGCGACCGGAGACAGGATCATGCAGATGTCATCGCTAGCGCTTGCGATGCATGGCAGCAGCTACAGGAGCATGATGAGGAAGATCAGGACGGCGGATCTGCCGTTCTAGGAGGAATAGTTTATGGGAATTTTCAGGAAGAAGAACGGCGAGGCAAGGGATCTCTCATTTCTCTTCGCGCCGCTGCTCGTGCTGATCGCGCTCTGCGCCATGGTCGGCACCGTATCGCTTGTCGTGACCGCAGCCATCACGCATGACGACAGGGTGGTAAGCGAGGCATTCGGCAGCGATATCAGGATGGTGCTCATCGC
>CALXLE010000157.1 GCA_944389115.1 uncultured Spirochaetaceae bacterium | reverse complement strand
GGATTGGCTTTATATACAATCTCGTTATCAGGGCCATGGGCAAGTATAAGAGCCCCGCCCTCTGCGATTACGGCATCAACGGGCCACTGCCTTATATACGCATCGGCCCAGCCTGCTGATCCACCTGTAAGCAGGATGACCATCTTGCCATTCGTCTTGAGCTTCCATAGCGCACGGAGAGCTTCGGGATAGAGTTTTCCCTTTCTGGTTATCGTATCATCGACATCTGATACGACATACTCTATCCTAGCTTTCTCCTCTTCGGAAAATCCTTTGAAAGGCTCTCCCCTCATCTAGTCATTCCCGACAGTGCCTTCGACTTCATTATCGCGCTGAAATAAGTAAGGAAGGAAAGCAGAGCCGCGATTGCTGAAAGCGAATAGAAAACATAGAGGATCTTCTCGCATACAGCGTTCCAGCTACCTGCTGCGACAAACGCCGCTACTACGATATAGACAATCGAAAGGACAGATGTGAGTGCATATAGAGCAGTCTTGCTCTTTCCCCAGATATTAGCAGGGACGGCCTTCCCTACACCCATCATAAGCATCCTCATGAACTGCTGCGAGAACTCCCTCCACATGATTATGATGAAAGCCCATGCAGGCATAAGCCCGCTATCCATGAAGCAGACAAAGAACGTGAGATGGGAGAGCGTATCAGCAAATGGATCCATGACCTTTCCGAGGTCGGTCACAAGGTTGTACTTTCTTGCGATCTTGCCATCGAGAAAATCCGATAGCTCGGCGGTAGCATAGCATATGAACATCATGACCGCTGATATAGTGGTGCTCATGGCGAAATCGCATTTGGATATGAGATATGAGACAAGGAATACAGGAACCATCACAAGTCTCAGAACTGTCAGCCTATTTGGTATATTCATAATGAAACCTCAGCATATAGCCCGGAAGATAGACTCTCCCGGGCATTGGAATCAGATCTGTTCCTTTCTATCGATCACGCCGTGCACTTCGTTTATGAAGTCCGCAGTCTTGACGCCATTCACCTGCTTGCCACCTCTGTAGCGGACAGATACCAGATCATCCGCCATCTCCTTCTCTCCGATGATGAGCATATAAGGAGTCTTCATTGTCTGAGCATTCCTTATCTTTGCATTCATTCTATCGGAAGAGAGATCGGTATATACACGGAAGCCTTCAGCACGCAGTCTCTTCTCCAGCTCCTTTGAGTAATCAAATGCACTCTCACCGACAGGGATGATCGCAATCTGATCAGGCGAGAGCCAAGGCGGGAAAGCTCCAGCATAGTGCTCCAGAAGAACACCAAAGAACCTCTCTATCGACCCAAGCAGTGCGCGATGGATCATGAACGGACGCTTCTCGGTACCATCCTTGTCGACGAATATGAGATCAAAACGCTCCGGAAGGTTGAAATCGAACTGGACAGTCGAAAGCTGCCATTCGCGTCCGATTGCATCCTTTATCTTGAGGTCAATCTTCGGACCATAGAATGCACCACCGCCCTCATCGATATCATAAGCAAGACCTTCCTTCTCGACAGCCTTCTTAAGTGCCTCGGTGGCTTTATCCCAGTCCTCGACTCTTCCTACAGACTTCTCCGGCTTCGTGGAGATATATGCATGGACATCCTTGAAACCGAATGAGTGAAGCATATAGAGCGAGAATCTGAGGACCTCGAGGATCTCATCATCCATCTGCTCCGGTGTTACGAAGAGGTGGGCATCATCCTGAGTGAACCCACGGACTCTCATCAGGCCATGGAGAGCTCCTGCCTTCTCATACCTGTATACAGTTCCAAGCTCAGCCCATCTGAACGGAAGCTCACGATAACTGTGCTTCGTATTCTTGTATATCATGATATGGAACGGGCAGTTCATCGGCTTGACGTAGTAATCGGCCTTATCCATCTCCATCGGAGGATACATAGATTCCTTGTAGAATCCGAGATGGCCAGATGTCTCCCAGAGCCAGCTTCTGCCGACATGCGGAGTATAGACAAGCTCATAGCCATTCTTGTAGTGCTCCCCTCTCCAGAAATCCTCGATAGCCTGTCTTACCCTTGCTCCCCTTGGATGCCAGTAGACAAGACCAGGGCCAGCCTCTTCATGGAGGGAGAAGAGATCAAGCTCCTTTCCAAGCTTTCTGTGATCTCTCTTCTCGATATCGGCAAGGTGATCCATATAGAGACGGAGCTCCTTTGGATTCGTCCATGCTGTTCCATAGATCCTGGTGAGCATAGGATTGGTTTCCTTGCCCCTCCAGTATGCACCTGCGATTGAAAGAAGCTTGAAAGCCTCCTTATTCAGCTGCTTTGTGGACTCGACATGCGGTCCGCGGCAGAGGTCAGTGAAATTACCCTGCGTATAGAGCGATACCGTCTCATTCTCAGGAATTGCATCGATAAGCTCAAGCTTGTATGGCTGATCAGCAAAGAGCTTCTTAGCCTCCTCCCTTGATACTTCCTTTCTTACAAATGGAACACCGGAAGCAATGATGTTCTTCATATGCTCGGTGATTGTCTCCAGATCCGCATCCTGAAGCGGGCGCGGCAGATCGAAATCATAGTAAAAGCCATTCTCAATCGAAGGCCCGATAGCGATCTTCGTTCCGGGGAAGATCTCCAGTACAGCCTCCGCCATGACATGCGCCATGGAATGTCTGATCATCGATAGCTTATCATCATTAGGCATAGCCATCTCTCCTTATAAGCAAAAAAGCCTTTCCAGTCTCATCCTCGCTCTAATGCAAGGACGAAGCTGCAAAGGCTCCGCGGTTCCACCTTGCTTCCCCTATCATAGGGACGCTCATTATGCCTTAACGCCGGCAGTCGGCATGGAATACTTGTTGCCGTTCACCCATGCAGCTCGGGAGTGGTTTTCACATCCTATCCCCAGGTATCTCTCACCC
>CALXLE010000156.1 GCA_944389115.1 uncultured Spirochaetaceae bacterium | reverse complement strand
AGCTTTATCGCTGTGTTCTTCGACCGGAGGGCCTGGATAGCAATCAGCATGGAACCGATCTGCGATATGACAGTAGCGATTGCCGCTCCTTTGACTCCCATGCCGAAAAGGAAGATGAAGATTGGATCCAGGATGATATTCATCACAGCACCTGCAAGCACCGATATCATTCCTTTCGTTGATTGTCCCTGATTGATGACAAAGCTGTTGAGCCCTGTAGCAAGCAGTGCGAACGGTGTTCCCAGAAGATACCATCCAAGGTATTCGGATGCGTAGGGGAGCGTTGATGCGGATGCGCCGAATGCCATCAGCACGGGATCCCTGGCAAGGAAGAATACAGGTGTGAGAATAGCCGCAGAGATAAGAAGCAGATAGAAGCCTGTCGTGACTATCCCTTCCGCGGCTTCATGATCCCCATGGCCTTCGCGCATGGCCATTATAGGAGCACCGCCCATTCCGATCAGAGAGGCGAATGAGGAGATGAATGCAGCGATCGGAGCTGCAACCCCAACGCCGGCCAGTGCTATATCACCATAGCCTGCAATATGCCCGATATACATCCTGTCGACAATCGCGTACAGTACATTGACGGCCTGTGCGAGCGCTGTCGGCAGCGCAAGCGAGAGTACAAGCGACCATATTCCATCTTTCCCGAGATCGTAACGTCTTCCCATACCAATGGAGGAGTATATTATTCTTTTCTGATTTGCGCTATCTGGAAAACAGCACCTCCAAGCGGAATCGAACCGCTATCCTTCCCTCCGGAGGGGAATGCACTATCCATTATGCTATGGAGGCGTACATCAGGATTCTAGCAGGTTTACAGACGAAAATCACCATAGAGGGTGTATATGCTGTCATCGATCCCGAGTATGGTGCGTATGAATCTTATATCATCGTCATCGGCCTGTAGACTCCTCTCCGCTATCGCATTGATGTTCTCTGGGAAGTCGGATGTATTCATCCCTGATATAAGCTTCTCGATTGTAGCTCCTACCGCTGTCGATATCATATAGGCATCGGAGAGGGCAGGCAGCCTGCCTGTGCTTCTCTGGTCCCTGATTCTCTGATAGCTTAGTCCCGTGACATCGCACAGCCGCCTGAGGCTGGAAGGCCATAGCTTGTCGACGTTGTTCCAGAATGTTTTTCCTGAGGCTTTCATACCCGGAGTATCGCACAAAGAAGGCGTCTTGGGAGATAATTAAGCGATTTTTCCGGATTCTTCCTGTTTTTGTCTGATTTTTCAGACAAAGAATCTGACTGCAGTATATATGAGCAGGAGGGACATCGTGATTCTGACTGCTTTTCCATGCCTTCTGTATATCCCTGATAGAAGCGATCCGCCGACTGCCCATGCAAGTCCCGATACGAAGCATATAAGCGGAATGAGTGCTGATACGGCAATTCCTTCCGTTCCATTCCCGTATGCAGGGATAATCATCGTGGAGATTGCTGTCAGGGCAAGGAGGTAAACTTTGACGTTTATAAGCTGCAGCAGCATTCCCTCAACGAAACCCGCGCTTCTTTCTTCCGTGTCTATATCGCCTTTCCTATATGTTCTGTAGGCGAGGTAGACAAGATAGCCTGCCCCGATTATCTTAAGCCAGGGTTCTGCTTCCGGGAGGATCTGGTAGAGGAATGCTGATGCCGTATAGGAAATGGCTGTTACAGCCGTTATGCCGAACAGCATACCAATATTCAGCCATATGCCTTTCCTCAGTCCCACTGCAGCAGCATTGGCCATCGATAGTATTGTGTTTGGGCCTGGGGTTATTGCCATCGCAAAGAGGTAAGCAAGAAGAGCTGTCATGGCTTTAGAATACCGAGATAAAGGAAAATAATCATTCACTTTCGAATTGAAACATATTATCATTTTCTAGTGATATGCCTAAGAAGATAGACCATGAGGAGAGAAAAGAGCATATTCTGAAGACTGCCCTCGATGTTTTCGCACGTGAGGGCTATCGTGATTCGAATCTTTCGCTTATTGCGGAGAGAGCTGGTCTTTCACGTCCTACCATCTACCAGTATTTTCATGATAAAGAGGAAATCTATTATTACGCTGTGAAGCTTGTCACTGGCAGGCTTTTCGCAAAGTACTCGGAGATCGCATGGGGTGATGGGAAGGATGATGAGATTGCCCGCATGAAGGCTATCCTCAAGGATATCATCAATGAGGCCATCGCGAATGAGGATGCGTTGATGAATCTTATGGCAGTCATGCTCAGTGCCAAGAAGGATGGCATTGATTTCGCCGATGTCATCCAGCACAGGACAGCAAAGCTCTCAATACTCTTCAAGAGGCTTATCCGCCAGGGTGTGTCCAATGGGACGATCAAGCCTGTGGATATCGCACGGGCCGCTTCGGAGCTGTTTGCGATAGCTGAGACGATATGCTTCCAGGTTGCGTTCTTCCGCTCATTCAGCAGGGAAGAGGCCTATGAGTTCGCCTCTGTTTATATTGAAGGGCTGAGGGCTTAGGTCTTAACGATTCCTGTTCTGATTATTATATTTCCATTGTGCAGTCAGATGATTGCAGAATGGAGGTATATATGGATTACAACAAGTTTACGCTTAAGCTGCAGAATGCTATTGAGGAAGCAGCACAGAGCGCATCCTCAGCACAGCATCCTGAAGTTACCCCTGCAGATATCATCATTGCGCTGACAAAGCAGAAGGATGGGGTCCTGATGCCCCTTTTCGAGAAGCTCGGCGTATCTCCTGACCGTGTTATCGCATCGATGCAGGAAATACTCGATAAGCTTCCGCGCACCTATGGTGCCGGGCAGCAGACATTCTCCCGTTCTGCTGCAAGGATACTGGGCGCATGTGATAGAGTAGCTTCGGAATTCAAGGATGAATATATTTCGGCAGAGCATTTCCTGCTCTCTCTTCTTGGGGATGAATGCCCTGAGAAAGATGCTTTGATTGCGCTTGGTGTTACAAAAAATGAGGTAATGAAAGCGCTTCAGGCTATCAGGGGCAACCAGAGGATAACAAGTCAGGATCCTGAGGCAGGCTATCAGGCGCTGGATAAGTACTGCAAGGACCTTACACGTCTTGCTGCAGAGGATAAGCTTGATCCTGTCATCGGAAGGGATGAGGAGATCAGGCGTGTGATGCAGGTCCTCTGCAGAAGGACCAAGAACAATCCTGTTCTCATCGGAGAGCCAGGTGTAGGAAAGACCGCTATTGTCGAAGGGCTTGCCGAGCGTATTGCAAAGGGCGATGTCCCGGAGTCGCTTGCTGACAAGAGGCTTCTTTCGCTCGATCTCGGTTCCCTTATAGCCGGCGCTAAGTTCCGTGGTGAGTTCGAGGAGAGGCTGAAGGGTGTCATAAATGAGGTCACGAAGAGCGAGGGGAAGATCATCCTCTTCATCGATGAGCTCCATACGATTGTGGGCGCTGGTGCGGCCGAGGGTTCGACAGATGCTTCCAACCTCATCAAGCCTGCGCTTGCAAGGGGAGAGCTTCATGCTATCGGCGCAACGACGCTCGACGAGTACAGAAAGTATATCGAGACGGATAAGGCTCTTGAGAGAAGGTTCCAGCCTGTCTATACGAAGGAGCCATCCGTTGAGGATACGATATCTATACTCCGTGGCCTTCAGCCGAAGTATGAGCTCCATCATGGCGTAAGAATCAAGGATGAGGCCCTTGTCGCTGCTGCAGTTCTTTCGGACAGGTATCTTACGAACAGATTCCTCCCGGATAAGGCTATCGACCTTGTCGATGAGGCTGCATCGCAGATAAAGATGGAGATTGAGAGCCAGCCAGCTGAGCTCGATAACCTCCACAGGAAGATGCTTCAGCTCTCGATTGAGAAGCAGGCTCTGACAAGGGAGGATGATGCAGCATCGAAGGAAAGGCTGGAGAAGATCGGCAAAGAGCTTTCCGAGATGCAGACGAAGTACGATGCGCTCAACCTTGAATGGCAGAACGAGAGATCAGCTATCCTCAATCTTCGGGAGAAGAAGGCTGAGCTCGATAAGCTTAATACCCAGGAGCAGAATGCGGAGAGACAGGGTGATCTCAATACTGCTGCCATGATAAAGCATGGCCAGATACCTGCTGTCAAAGCGGCTATCAAGGAAGCTGAGGATAAGGTGAATTCCTTCCAGCATGATGGTAGGAGACTGCTAAGGGAAGAGGTTTCCGAGGATGATATCGCAAAGGTCGTATCTGCATGGACTGGTGTGCCAGTAGCAAAGATGATGAGCTCTGAGACGGAGAAGTACATCAATCTTGAGAAGATCCTCTCTGAGAAGGTTGTCGGTCAGGATAAGGCAATAAGCGCGGTTGCGAATGCAATCAGGAGGAATAAGGCGGGAATAGGCGATGAGCACAGACCGCTTGGATCCTTCCTGTTCGCAGGTCCGACAGGAGTTGGAAAGACGCTTCTCGCAAAGGAGCTTGCATCCTTCCTGTTCGATGACGAGAAGGCTCTTACCCGTATCGATATGTCTGAGTATATGGAAAAGTACTCGGTATCGAGGCTTATAGGAGCACCTCCAGGGTATGTCGGCTATGATCAGGGCGGACAGCTGACTGAGGTAGTCAGGAGAAGACCATACTCCGTAATCCTCTTCGATGAGATCGAGAAGGCGCACCCTGATGTATTCAACATACTTCTGCAGGTTCTCGATGACGGGCGGCTTACCGATGGCCAGGGACGTGTTGTTGATTTCACCAATACGATCATCATCATGACCTCGAACCTCGGTTCTGCTGATATCCTTGCAGATCCATCACATGCGGAGGAGAAGGTCCTGGATGTCATAAGGCATACGTTCAGGCCTGAGTTCATCAACAGGATCGATGAGATCGTGGTCTTCAATCCGCTTGGAGAGAGTGAAATCAGGAAGATTGTCCATATCCAGCTCGGGATTCTGGCAAAGCGTGTTGAGAGGCGCGGATACAGACTTGAGTGGAGCGATGATGTCGAGGCGTATATCGCTAAGGCGGGCTTTGATCCTGTCTATGGTGCGCGTCCGATCAGGAGATTCATACAGGATTCCGTGGAGAACGAACTGTCTACGCTGCTTCTTTCTGGAAAGCTTACCGAAGGCAGTACGATCCATATCTCAATGGAGAATGGAAAGATCTCTGTTTCCTGAGAGTATTGCTTTGTAGCGTGAAGGAGTATCGGCATCGAGTACGGTGCCGATACTTCCGTTATATCTTCCGACATCATACATTGAAAGATATTCCCTGAAGCTTCCTCTGAATTCCAGCAGGCGGTCCCGATGCTCCTTCCTGAACATTACAGGGTGGCCGGGAATGCCAGAGCAGATGGCTCTTGAGATCGTATGCGATGAGAGCAGGGAAGCTGTCCCCTCATAGTCTGAGATGGAAAGGAGCGGAAGATCCCCGGGGACAATTGCGAAATCATCGGAGGGGGAGGCCTTAAGCCCGCATAACGCACTCTGTTTCTGTCCTTTCATATAGTTCTGGCAGTATATGACCTTGGCATCGAAGCCCGATAAGGCTTCTTCGACCCTCTCTCTTTCATGGCCGGTCACGACAATGACATCATCCGAGAATGATAGAGCCGTATCCACAGCGCTCTGTATAATCGGTCTGCCATTATATGGCAGCATCAGCTTATTCTCTCCCATCCTTGATGATAGGCCTGCCGCAAGAATTATTACCGTCATAGCGCAATTCTCTACCGATATATTTCATGGTGTCAATCTGCTATTATTCTGAGTATGCTTGATCCACGTGATAACCATATGCTCCGGTCTGTGCGGGAAAGGATATTGGCCGATCCTTCTGGCGACTATGATGATGCGCTCTTCCATTCATTCCTTGTTTCGGCAGGGCTTGGCAAGGAGATATTCAATCATCATCACTATATCGAGGATAATGGAAAACGGTACATCGCTGCGTCTCTTTCTGAATCGGGAAAGGGAGTCTGGCTGTCTCTTCGTACATTCCTTTACAGCTTCTCATCCAACTATGTCGAGTATGATGGATTTGTCCTGGATGGAATCATCATAGAGAAGGATTTCATCGAGGAGATCATTTCCGGGCTGGATGAGAGCGGTGTCAGTGCGGTCATCGGCGATGTGCTTGCCGAGGAGGCGGAGGCTGCTGTCATACCTTATGCAGGAAAGGAGGTGCTTACATCAATTCCTGCAGATACTCCTCAGAATCTGATAATCCAGCTTCCTGTTCCGTCTGCAATGGGAGATGATCAGGATAGGAAGAATCTTGCAGAGTCCTTTTTCCTTCTTTTCCGCACTATAAAGAATCTCAGTATCCATAGCATGGTAATCCCGGTCTTCTCAGGCTATGATCCATCGCTTTTTACTGATATCGCACTTTCCTCGGTGTCTGCCTTTCTTCATAGATGCCCTGAATACTTCATCCAGCTTGTCTTCGCCTGCCGGGATGATAGGGATCTTGAGGCGCTCTCAGCTTCGGAAAGAGAATAAAGGAAAAGGAAATGCGGCCTCTTGAGCAGATTCTCCGTGCTCTGGCTTCCTTAATGATGCAATTGAGCAAAGTTCAGAGAGGATGGCTAAAAACCTGAGTGGGGATTCTGTGGGTAAAACCCGAGGTTCTGCGTTTCTCATAACTGCATCAGCTCGATATGTCTGTTATTATATACATATATAATATAGAGATAGTTCCTTAAAACTTGAATTTTCCGATAAAATCAAATAAGATAAATTTATCTTATTTGAGGTGATAATATGTACAACCCTGGGGACTACGCCGTGGTATCCAGGTATGGTGTCTGCCGAATCGATTCTGTAGGGCATCCATCTCTTTCCTGTGCTGATCCATCCGTGGATTACTATACACTTTGTCCTATCAATGAGGACTGTGTAATTTATATTCCCTGTAGCATAGCCAACGAACGTCTTAGACCTGTAATCGCAAAAGAACAGGCCCTGAATCTGATAAAAAGCATACCTGCTATTGAAATCAAAAAAGTAAAGGATAGGCAGAGAACACAGCGCTATAAGGAAGCTATAGCTTCCGGTAATCCTGCCGTGCTGCTGCCAGTCATTATGGAAATATGGCAGATGAACGAAGACACAATAAGGAAGGGCCGACCGATAAGCAGAAGCACCGAGGCTGCCATATTCAGAGAGGCTGAAACTATGTTCAATTCCGAGATGGGGCAGGCACTTGGCTGCAGCGCCTCTGATGTGCCCGGTGTCATACACGAAATGGTAATAACTGCTGAAAGGCAGAAATGAGGTGATAATATGAAAAGAGTTCAGAGTGCAATGCTTCAGCAGACTCTGAAGTTCGTTCTGAGCGATAAGCTCAGTCATTCCCAGGCCGTTGAGTACTCTTCAAAGGAAGCTGATGATTATGTGCATCAGCTTGAGAAAAGCGGGCTGAAGTTCTCGATTCTGTCCAGGAAGACAGACAGTGATGGAGCAACCATCATCGAAGTCAAGAAGCAATACAATACCGCTCCGACAGGCGATTATATCTGATAGGAATTGATTGATTTCACATCTTCAGATGTGGTATTTTCTTGCTGGCGAGTATTCCAGAGGATGTAAATCCAGCCGGAATGCTCGTTTTTTCATTTTGGAGGGAATTGTGCCGGAAACGAGATTTCAGAGCATAGTGTTTGCTTTGCTGATGGTGGTTTTCATGGTTGTGGCAATGGAGTTCTACAATCAGGGACTTATGTGTGGTGGATTGTCGTGGGCTGCAATGGGAAAGTCCATTCAGGAAATGAAATTCATGATCCCTATCTGTTTCATTATGTCATTCTTCATTGCAGATCCAATAGCATCCAGACTGACTATGCGCAATATGGGAGAGAACTCTGACAGGATACTTAGAACTGTATTCAGGGCAGCTGTCACTGTTTCGATGATGTGCCCGATCATGAGCTTCTGGGCAACTCTCATATTCCAGAAGCCAGTCTTTGTGGATTTCATACCTGCCTGGCTGACGACTGTGGCAAAGAATCTGCCGATGGCTTTCTTCTGGCAGATTCTGTTCTGCGGCCCTTTAGTACGTTTCCTTTTCAGAAGTATATACAGAAAAGCTTAAGATGAGGGGGCTACGAAGGATAAGCCTTTGAAAGCCTTTGATGGAATTAATGCTTAATCATTCTATGGACCGGGGCAGAGTATTATCAAGCTAACTACAAAATGGGAGATGTGCTATGGGTATGAGAAGGAATTCAGAACCAGAGAACAGCTCATGGCTGCAATTGATGAATACATCGGTTGCTACAATAGGGAGAGGATATAGATGGAAGTTTGCGCTAAACCACTGATCGGTATAGCTATCAGGGAATGCCTGCAGCGGTGTCACAGCCTCCTGATCTATCCAGGAAGTCTTACTTCTGGAGATATTCTTTTCATTTGTGGAGGTTATTCTGTTCAGTCATTGTCAGACAGAGAGAAACTCTGCCATGGCAATGACCGAATAATGAAAATCCCATATTGTCAGCGTTTTAGCAACGCTGTGCGGAAAGAAGTTCAAAGGAATTGTGTTAATACCTGAACCCGATTGATAGAGAAGGGGAAACATAAAAATCTCAGTCAGAGAACAATATCCTCAGTACGTGTTTCTTTTCCATTATTCCGGTGATGAATCATTTGCTGATTTAGTATTTGCATTTTTACGCGATCATCTGAGCTGGAATAAAAATAAGGAGCCGCTTCTTGAAAGACTGCTCCTTGTTTGCTTTTGAAAAATCTTTATCGCCTTTCTGTCTTAAGATGTGTTTGAACGTACTTGATGATACAATCGGGCGAAACATTAGAAGTCGTGGCTAAAATCAGCGAAAGTGAATGCATCAATTCTCCTCTTGGGAGATAAAAACATAATCAGTAAATGTTCTTTCTGTGCCCGATTTTAAGCACGGAGATTATAATCTTTGAATCCTGAATCTCGCAGATTACTCTGTAATCCCCAACACGATAACGCCATAGACCACGCATATTATCAACAAGAGCTTTTCCTCTGCTTCGTGGATTCTCAA
>CALXLE010000155.1 GCA_944389115.1 uncultured Spirochaetaceae bacterium | reverse complement strand
ATTTTCTCTGCTAATTCAAAATGATAGTATGCATCAAACTCATCCATAAAGAGCAAGGAAATTCTGTTGAAACGCTTCATCCAGAAATAGAAAAGCTCTGCAGCGCTTGTACCACTGGAACAAACCTGCTGGAATATAAGCAAACCATTGTCATGTTTCTCAACTAGGATCTTCTTATTATCAGGAGTAGTAACAGCATCAAGCTTTATATCGATATTGCACACTTCTCTGAGGAATCTATTGAAATCTCCTATTAATCCATTGCTGATAATCCAGTCATCAAGCATCGTAGAGCTAGGCTCAAGTCCAATGAAAGAATTATCACGTATAGATCTGAACCAAAGCATGTGGGAGACAAAATTCATGATGACCTTTACAGGCGAGTCATCCTTCAGAGCTGCATTGTTGGCTATATATCTAAGAATCGAAAGATTCCCACTAAGATATTCAAAATTAAGATTATCCCCTATGAACCCATCTCGATTCAGAATATTAAAATGTTTTCGGCGGAAATCATAATCATACAGAGTTCTTCCATTTACAATTAAAAGCTCTCTTAAAGCATTATTATATGCCGCTTTATGATATTCAAAAATGTATTCGGACTCTCCAATCAAGAAATCATATCTGAAGATAGCCTCATCAGTCTTCTGATCTACATTGAGGAAATTGCCAGGATTGAAAGCAATTGGATCTCAATTGAAATCTGTAAGGTATGGAACAATATTGAAGAGCGCAATTCCTAAATTGCTTTTACCAGAACCATTGGGACCATATATACCCATCTTTGTGATAATTCCATCAGTGATACACTCCGGAGTGAATCTATAATCTCTTACATCTGTAAAATCAATCGTGATGGAATCCTTGAAATTCCTGAATCCCTTAACCGTGAATTTTGCAAGTCTAGCTTCCATAAAGTGCATGTCCTTTTTATACTTTATGGAAACTTTCTTATATGCGTCAAGTTTTATCGTAATTTTTTTACGGTATCGTTTGTTTGCTGACTCTTCGAAAACCAAAAAAAGAACAAATTATAACAAAATTTCTTATCTATAATGAAATTGGTCTATATGTCATGTATAGGAAAAATATATGATCAGCTTCGATAATCTGCCAATATACCTGCAGACATCAATAAGGGAGTATCAGGAAAATAAGCACAGAAGCATATGATTTCTCAGAATTCAAGATTGAACGCAATGTCTATGCAGAGCTAACGGCAAGAATTCTCAAAATGACTTGGCTGATGTTTAAGCTTTAGTCCCATAGAACTGGATATATTCCTATGGATTATCATGTGATGATTTCTCCCAATAATTGCTCTGGGGATTCTCTTCAGAATCCCCAGAGAGCAGGATTACATTACATATCCCATCCGTATGCCGATGGCGAATCTATCGAGTTTGGTAAGAAGATCGGCAGTGAAACCTCCGCACTTGAAACCTAGTCCAAGCATATCATTCTCATAGAGAAGACTGAGGGTTAGACCATCGCTTACATCATATGCAACACGGATATCAGGGATATACCACCACTTGAAATCCAGTCCTTTTACCTTTGACATCCATATAAGCTGCGATACCCAGTCATTGATCTCCCCTTCTATATGCCACCTGTCGTAGTCCCATTTAACCGAAACAGCAAAATCAGGCGGAGTGAAATAGATATTCTCATCAGGTCTTAGGCTGAAGCTGCCTGAAGCAACATCAGCGGCACTGAAATAGATTGCGCCCTTTATTGCTGGAGCATTCCTTAAGTCAAATGAAAGGGAAAGGTTATCCAATGGCTTATACATGATGCCGAAGTTAAGCCCTATTCCGGCTCCAAAATAGTAGTTGTTCTGGGTAAAGATATTGAGGATCTGATTCTCCATTCTCGCATTGATGATGTCTGAATTGAGGAATGTCGTTCTAAAGAACAGCTCAGGAGAAACTGACAGACCTATCGCAAGAACATCATCAATGACATATGTTGCGAATCCAAGATCTGCATATATTATTCCTGCAAGGTCGTTGCCATATATCCAGTCACCATCGGTGTAGTTACTCAGAAGAGAACCTGCACTATCGAGATAGAGATCGAAGCCAACATTCCATCCGAATCCATTTGAGATATCACCACCGAAGAAGCTTAGACCAAGATCCATATCCCCTCCCATGGTCTTCTCAAGTCCAGGTGGATAGACTCCGTTATCAAAGACATCAGCAACGGCAAGGGTCCTGTTGTTATCACCATATTCATCGGATAGGAATCTTCCAGAGAAATACTCCTGCAGCTCTTTGATATACAGCTCTTCATTCGTTCCCTTTACAGGGAAAGAAGGATCAAGAGATGCTAGATCGCTTGCCAGATTGGAATGCTTGTACCAGAAGTCACTTCCCTGCTCTGACAGATAATCCGCAACGGCTTTCGATGCCTTCTCAAACGATGATACAGGATCATTCAGGAAATCAAGCTCATCAATATCGCTGATAAGCTCTGCTTTGAATCCAAACGGCGTTGTCTTATCAATATCCACAATCCTTGCAGGAGATGAGAATACCCCATGGTCGATATTGTCCTTCGTAAGAATCACATCAGCATAGACTGAGAATGAACAGAGAACAGCAAATATGAATATTGCAATTTCTTTTGCAGTTTTCATTTATTTTCCTCCTCTGCTGCACCAGCATATTTAAGCAGGAAGGAATATTGATCAGCCATGCCTTCGCTCTGGTACTGTTTATTGCTGAAAATATAACCCTGAGCCATAGATTCACTGCAATAGTTGCGGAAAATCAGAGTAGGATTTCCGTTTGATTCAGTGAACCTGAATGTTGTCTCCGTTACAGGTTTAAGGGACGGAATAATTGTTTCTGTCTCAACATATGATGTGATGGAATCCCTGAATATCTCCGCATCAATGATCTTCCATGTCTTTGGTTTTGCAAGTCCTCCCAGAGGTCCATCCGGATTAATCGTTGCCCATTTCCTGAAATTCCAATCATATGCTTTATTTGAATCAGCATATTCTTCCTGCGGTGAAGTAAAATCAATAGTTGGAAGTTCTCCTGAAGAGTCAATAAGAGGCATAACTCTATACGCTGTCCCATCCCAGTTTTTATCATCAGAGTTGATCTTCACGCTATATGGGAAACTGCCGCTATCAGAACCTGCAGAAACAGTTACGGAGAAGTTCTCTGGCCCATTTTCCGGCTTACCATCATAATACTGGTTCTCCCATATATAATTTCCAGCAAAGCTCTTTGTCTCAAATGGAAGCTTCAGATCATATGTGAAGTTATCGCTGGTTCTAATTGAGACCTCTGCAATGTACTTCGTGCGGCTGCTGAGTCCGGTTATGGATAAGCCGGATGCAGAGACTGTTGCTTCTATCTTTCTTGAAGGATCTGCAGGGATAGTATTCGTATTGGAACTGTCCTCCCTGACATCAACTTTATATGTTGCCTCGATTGAAGGAGAAACAGACCATGACACACTGTATGTCTGCCAGAGAGCTGCATTATCGCTATTAGAGATAATCGGAGCGACAAAGCACCAGACAGAAGTAGTACTCATCTTCACAGAGGCATCATCCATCGTCGCATTAACAGAGAAGTATCCATGATCAAGACCATCGAGGAAATCGGAGGCTGGTATGCTTATCTCACTTCCCGATACAGCTACAGGAGAGCTTGAAAGGCTTCCATCTGAGGAAACGATAGATACAGATTTAGTTCCATCTTTAAGACCTGATACATCAAAGGAACTTGTCTCGTCATTGTATTCAAGCTTGATGTCGCTATCATACGCACTCATATCGATACTCTGCTCCGAGGATGCAGAGGACTGGGCATTTCCTGTCATTAGGCTTTCATCGCTTGCGGTGATATAAGCATAGGAAACACCTACAGAGTACTCCGCTTCAGGGGATACTTTGAATGAGTATTCCGCAGTTCTTCCAGTACCGGTTATTATGCCGCTTGTCTCTGATCCGGCCCTGGCATTCACCTGATTGAGGCTTATAAGATATTTATACCCGATAGCTGTATCAAGTTTTACATTCAGCGCAGTCTTCGCAGCATTCGGCGATATGCTATACGCAGGTTTCTCATTCGCTGCTGGTGCTGCATCATTCACTTTCCTCTCTGTCTTATATACAGTGATCCAATCGGTATTCGCATTGTTCTTTGCCTGTATTGAGATATTATACGTGCCACCAGGGACAAGGTTATCGAGAATGCATGTGAAGGAAGATCCGGAGAAATCGGAATCCGTCACCTTAACAGTGCTATCCTCAAGCCCGAGCTTAGAACCTGACGATGAGCTTGCTTCCGTTGCCATCACCTGATACTCCGATGCATTAGGAACAGGTGAGAATCTCACAGAAAGCCTTTTCGGCTGACCCGATACCTGGCTAATCGAAGCTGTCGTAGAAGCATTCGCTTCGACAGGTGCTGTACTCAGAGAATCCTTCACTACGGGTTCACAGGAGAACAGCATGCAAAGAATAAGGAGCATTGCACCAATAGAGAATAATCTTCTCATGTATCATCCTTTCCACGAACGCTGTCTATATAAGCACAAAATACCCTCCTTTGCAAGTTATCTAACATATTTTGCTCGTTATGTTCGATAAAATATAGAAATCAAACAATAATAAAAACAATTGAATTCTTTGTAATAAATGAAGTTCCGTTAAAATATCGTAAAAAAGAGGCCTGCCGGTTTAAGACAAGCCTCTGTGATTGACCTTAGATCTCTTGCTTACTTCTCTTCAGCTATCGCTGCCTGAGCTGCAGCAAGACGTGCAATAGGAACGCGGAACGGTGAGCAGGAAACGTAGTCAAGGCCTACTGACTGGCAGAAGGCAATCGACTTCGGATCTCCGCCATGCTCTCCGCAGATACCCATCTTCATTCCAGGCCTTACTCCGCGTCCAAGACCTACAGCCATCTTGATGAGCTTACCCACTCCATCGAAATCTATGGTCTGGAACGGATCGTAGGCATAGAACTGCTTATCCGGGTCATTGACGTAGTGCGTGAGGAATGATGCAGCATCATCACGTGAGAATCCGCATGTCATCTGCGTAAGATCGTTTGTACCGAATGAGAAGAACTCCGCATCCTTTGCGATCTCATCTGCAGTGATTGCAGCACGAGGCACCTCAACCATAGTACCGATCTTGTAATCGACCTTAAGTCCCTGCTCCTCGAAGACCTTAGCAATGACCTTTTCAGCATGCTCACGGCAGAACTGGAACTCCTTGTAGATGCCTACAAGCGGAATCATAATCTCTGGGTGGACCTTGACGCCCTGTCTCTTGACAGTTATCGCAGCCTCGATGATTGCCCTGACCTGCATCTCCAGAATCTCTGGGTATACGATAGCAAGACGGCATCCACGGAAACCGAGCATCGGGTTGAACTCCTGAAGCGCATTGATCTTCTTGGAGATCGTCTCGACAGTCGTTCCAAGCTGGAGAGCCATCTCATGGCGGGATGTATGGTCATTCGGGAGGAACTCATGGAGAGGAGGATCAAGGAGACGGATCGTAACAGGAAGTCCCTGAAGCTCGCGGAAGATACCGATGAAATCCTCTCTCTGCATCGGAAGAAGCTCTGAAAGAGCAATCTGCCTCTCACCATAGGTATCGGCAAGGATCATCTTCCTCATCGATATGATTCTCTTGCCTCCGAAGAACATATGCTCGGTGCGGCAGAGACCTACGCCCTCTGCTCCAAGCTGGACAGCATGATGAGCATCAGCAGGTGTATCAGCGTTTGTGCGCACAGCCATCGTCTTCAGCTCGCTCACATAGCCCATGAACTTCGAGTAGTTCTGATACAGCACAGACTCTGATGCATTCATCGTACCTTCGAGAACCTGCATGATCTCAGAAGGCTTCACAGGAATCTTCTGTGCGTATACGGCTCCCGTGAATCCGTCGATTGACATATAGTCGCCCTCAGAGAGCTTCTGGCCATTGATCTCAAGCGTCTTCTTTATCTCATCGATGTGGATATCACCACAGCCGGAGACACATGGGCATCCCATGCCTCTAGCGACAACGGCTGCATGGCTTGTCATACCGCCACGGCATGTGATGATTCCCTTGGAGACAGCCATTCCCCCGATATCCTCAGGAGATGTCTCTGTTCTTACAAGGAGAACATCCTTGCCCATAGCAGATGCTTCCTCTGCATCCTTTGCTGTGAAGTAGATCTCTCCGCATGCACCTCCTGGGGATGCATTGAGGCCATGTGTCGCCTCCTTGAGCGAGAGCTCGCGGATGTAGGCTGTATCGAGAATCGGAGCGAAGAGCTTGTTGAACTCTGAAGCAGGAACGCGGGAGACAGCGGTCTTCTTATCGATAAGACCCTCCTCAACCATCTCCACCTGGCTCCTGAGCCATGCGAAGATCGTCCTCTTTCCATTCCTCGTCTGGAGCATATAGAGCTTTCCTTCCTGGATTGTGAACTCTATATCCTGCATATCGTGGTAGTGCTTCTCGAGTATGTCACGGATGCCGCAGAGCTGCTTATAGACATCGGGATTCACACGGAGCAGAGTATCTATCTTCTGCGGCGTCCTTATGCCTGCAACGACATCCTCGCCCTGGGCATTCATGAGGTACTCGCCATAGAACTGATTCTCGCCTGTTGATGGGTCACGGGTAAAGGCAACACCTGTTCCCGATGTGTCTCCCATATTTCCGAAGACCATTGACTGGACATTTACAGCTGTTCCAAGAAGTCCCCTGATATCATTCATGAGCCTGTACTTGATAGCCCTGTCATTATTCCATGACCTGAATACAGCATCGATTGTCTTGAAGAGCTGGTACTCCGGATCGGTCGGGAAATCCTCGCCTGTAGCCTTCTTGTAGATAATATGGTAGCGCCTGATGACGTCCTTGAGATTCTCGACATCAAGCTCTGTATCGAAGTGCTTGCCATTCTCATCCTTGACAGCCTGGAGGGCATACTCGAACTTCTCATGCGGAACACCCATTACGACATCGCCGAACATCTGGATGAAACGGCGATAGCTGTCCCATGCAAAGCGCTCATTGCCTGTCTTCTTTATAAGAGCCTGAAGCGAATCAGGATTCAGGCCAAGATTGAGAACAGTATCCATCATGCCTGGCATTGACTGTGCAGCACCTGAGCGAACTGACACAAGGAGAGGATTCTCCTTATCCCCTAGCTTTGCGCCCATCATCTTCTCAAGTTTCCTGAGATTCTCCAGGACCTCTTCCTTCATTCCCTCTGGATATGCATTATGCTTGTCCCAGTAGGCACATGCCTCTGTCGTGATCGTGAATCCAGGAGGGACCGGAAGCCCGATTGATGTCATATCCGCAAGATTGGCTCCCTTTCCCCCGAGAAGCCCCTTCATGTCAGCACTGCCTTCGGCCTTTCCATCGCCGAAGAAATACACATACTTTTTCTTACCTGCCATGCTTTACTTCCTAATAGTTAATACAGGGCAATGGTAATCCGGAGAGAACTCTTGGTCAACAATTTCATGTTAATATCGCATTCATAATTTCTGAATATATAGATAATTATCGATTTCAAATGAAACATTGTTCCATTTTATTGCGGAAAAATCGAGAATTATATTGTATGATATATACTGAGGTAGAAGCCAATGACACTCCATGAATCAGGTGAGATGTATCTTGAGACAATTCTCAGGCTGTCTGAGAAGTATGAAATCGTGAGAGCAATTGATATAGCGCAGGAGATGGGATTCTCGAAGCCGAGCGTCAGCAGGGCCATGAAGACCCTTAGCTCCAATGGCTATATAACAATCAATCCCGACACCGGCTCGATACGTCTTCTGGAGCCAGGCAGGAAAATCGCAGAGACAATCTATGAACGCCATAAGCTTCTCACGGAATACCTTGAGAAGATCGGTGTTGATCCGAAAACTGCCCAGGAAGATGCGTGCCGCATCGAGCACGTCATCTCCGAGGAATCATTTGAAGCTATCAAGAACCATGTATCTGCTATGATCAGGCAACGCTGAAGGCCCTGAGATCCTTCTTCTCCGAGGCATTCCTGAGCTTCTCAAGAGCTCTTTTCTCAATCTGCCTGATCCTTTCCTTTGTCAGGCCATAGCCCTCACCTATCTCCTTGAGGGACTTAGGCTCGGAGCCGTCAAGCCCGAAGCGCTTGATTATGATTGCCCTCTCCTTATCGGTGAGCACGGAAAGAATACCCTGGACCTCATCCTTCAGCGAGCTGTCGATCACCTGGGTCTCGGGACCGTCAGCCTCATCCTCGATGAAATCACCGAAGGTCGAATCGCTCTCATCATCCTTCCTTACAGGGCTGTCGAACGATACAATGTCCTGGCTGATTGAGAGAAGATCATCCACCAGCTTCCTGTCGAGACCGGTCAGATCCGCAATCTCCTCAGCTGTAGGAGCTGTCTTCTCCATCTCATGCATAAGGCTCTTCTGGGCCTTCTGGATCTGTATGAGCTCATTGGACCTATTCAGCGGAAGGCGTACAGCCCTTGATTTCTCCGATATGGCCTTCATGATCGACTGCCTGATCCACCATACTGCGTATGAGATGAAATGGTAGCCCTTCTCCGGCTCGAATTTATCAAGAGCTGTTATCAGCCCGATATTCCCTTCATCGATGAGATCGGAAAGGGGTAGCCCATTTCCGCGGAATTTCTTCGCTACCGATACAACGAATCTGAGGTTCGCATTTATAATCCTGTCCCTTGCAGCCTTGTCCCCGGCCTTCGCCTTGAGAGCAAGCTCATACTCCTCGTCATATGAGAGAAGAGGAATCCTGTTTATTTCCCTGAGATATACGGAAAGGATCTCATTGTCGTTTTCCATCATCTCTGTATTTCTTGCTTCCATGGCGTTACCTCCTGCATGAATTGCATTACACTAATCATTTGCAGGAAACGTGCCAAGTAAGTTATTTTAATATAATACAACAAATTATATATAATTTAATTTATGTAGAGAGAAAGAATTACGGGTCAGGATGACACACTGCTGCAAGGAGCGCTGGAAACAGTATCATTATGACACTCAGGTGCTCTCGGGCAGTCCTTCTGTGTCATTCTGCCACGGAAAGACTATATTTACCGATTCAAGGAGATGCTTCCTTCCCTCTCCCGTTACATTGAACGGGGAATTATCCACAGCCTCAAGGAATGATCTGTATGCATCCACGATTAGATCGGTGATCATGTCCCCTTCCGGGAGTGAGAGCGTGAATACGGGCTTTGCCTTAAGGTATGAGAGGAGCTGGTATCTGTAGAACGATACGAACTCAAGTGTCATATCGATTCCTGTAAGCCTCGAAAGGAATGATGCGGAATAATCCTCGAAGGCTTCCCTGTACTTCCTGGCCTTCGCTTCCATGTTTCCTCTCTTAAGATATACGATACTCAGCGCATCCATAGCTATCACCTACGGTATGAATATAATAAGGATTCCGGAAAAGTTAATACTTTTGTGTGGAAATCATGAAGCTCGGATGATAATCCCTTCATCGATACTTGCCGTTTCATCAATTGATAAGTATATTCCATTAGTGATCCGGAAGGATTTCAATAAAAAACACAGAGGTGAAGCAAAATGAAGATCATACCGCTTGGTGACAGAGTTCTTGTAAAGGCTAAGGAGACCGAGGAGAAGACAGCATCCGGAATCTATATTCCGCAGACAGCTCAGGAGAAGACGCAGATTGCAACAGTCATCGCAGTTGGCGATGATGAGACAATCAAGGTGAAGGCTGGACAGCAGATCGTCCATGACAAGTATGCCGGAACACAGATCAAGGACAATGGCGAGGACTATCTCATCCTCAGCTACTCAGACATCCTTGCAATCGTAGAGTGATTTCTCTGGCTATATGATGCTATAGAACCGCTGGGTGATGCCAGCGGTTTTTCTGCATCAGATTATCATCGATACAAGCAGGAGAATCCCTGAAAGGATTGACAGCACGGCCGATGCAGTGCTCCTTCTGTCGAATGCAGCGAAGAGCATCGAGAGCACGGGAAAGAGACCAAGAAGGAAGACTGTGAGCTGTCCTACACGGCCCATAAGATAGAAAACCCACACAATATAGTAGCAGGTGATCGATATGAATGAGAGGGACATCAGCCTTGTCCGCCAGGAATACGGCCTGCCGTTCCCTCTTGGAAGCATTACTGCAGAGAGCATGAAAAACAGAATCGCAGGGACAGAAAGGAAAGCGGGCTGGAGATCGAGTCTTCTCAGCGCATCTCCTGGAAGAGGGAATGCAAGATAGAGCAAAGCAGGACATGCTGTCAGAATCAGCAGCAGTAGTCCAAGTTTATTGAATTTCTTTCCCCTCTTATCCATATAAGCCTCAGTACAGGAACCGTTCGATCTTCGATGCAATATTCCCAAGCGATGCATCCTCCGGGATATAGCACTCGGGAAGGGAGCTTATCATAACGCGCCCATATCCATGGGATAGTATCCTATTATCGAGAATGAGGACAACTCCCCTATCCTCTTCGCTCCTTATGAGTCTCCCCAGGCCCTGCTTAAGCTTCAGGGTAGCTTCCGGAAGCGACATCTCAAAGAATACTCTCCCACCCCTCTTCTCAATATTCATCGATCTCGCAGCCTCTATAGGGGCTGTCGGAACGGAGAATGGCAGCTTCACGATTATGACAAGGCGCAGTGTACGCCCTGGCGCGTCTATGCCTTCCCAGAACGAAGAGAGCGCAAGGAGCGAGCTATCCTCCCTGGAGCAGAATGCGGAAAGCAGCGAGGAGCGGAGTGCGGCATCATCCTGCTTCATAAGGTCATCTATCCTGCCCCTCAGCCTTGAATAGACGCTGTTCATCATATCCTTGGATGTAAAGAGCACAAGCGCGCCTCCGCCTGCTGCGTTTATCGCCTCATAGACAGCCTCCGCGACATATCCGGAGTATTCTGCGCTCCTGTCCTTATGGAAGGAAACACCATCATGGGGCAGGAGGAGCATGAGATTCTTCCTGTATTCGAACGGAGAGGGGAATATGCCTGAAAGAACCCTCTCCTTCTCCTCCTTCAGTCCCGACCGTTCCTCGAAGTACTGGAAACCGCCATTTACAGACAATGTCGCTGAAGAGTAGATGACAGATTCAAGGTTCGAAAGAAGGAACCTCGAGAGAACAGGGCCTGTATCCATAGGAGAGATCCTGATCTCGTATCTCCCGTCCTGATATGACACAGCATAGGGAATCCTC
The DNA here is from genome assembly GCA_944389115.1 of uncultured Spirochaetaceae bacterium. Taxonomy (GTDB): domain Bacteria; phylum Spirochaetota; class Spirochaetia; order Sphaerochaetales; family Sphaerochaetaceae; genus Ornithospirochaeta. The sequence continues at coordinate 7,218 of CALXLE010000155.1, read as the reverse complement.
CCATCCCAGTCCGAGAAACGCATCCATGTAGTAAGTGTGCTGCCGAATGAGGAGAGAGACGATGCATATCTCATGAGAAGCTCAAGCGCCGTCACATTGCTTTCGCTTGGATTCTCATTATATCCATCGCAGACAGCCTGCTCTATCTTTCTCAATTCCTCGCCAAGCCACTCGGAATTCCGTATCCGTTCGCTGAAGCGCTGGTAGAAATCGGGGAGGAAGAGCACCTCAGACTCCCTGCCTCTGTACTCCTCCATCATTGATGAGAGATCCTCATCAAACCTTATAAGCAGTGTCCTTATATGGGCAATGCTCTCTGCAATATTCTTCCCGACACCTCTTACCTTCTCCTCCGTAGAGAGGAAATCGAGGATCGATGCCGAGCCGAAGCGCCGCTCATGGCGTGTCATATAGTCAAGATAACGCGATACAAGACGCGATGAGAATGCCTCGGAGAATATCTCTGTAGCTTCCTTCTCGATATGATGAGCCTCATCGATTACAGCATACTGATAAGATGGCAGCACAGCATCATCACTGAAATCCTTATCGGACTCGGCCCTGTATTTCGCGTCATAAAGCAGTATATGGTGGTTCGTGACAATAAGATCAGCCTTCTCCGTCCTGCGCCGTGCATTGTAGAAGAAGCACTCCTGATAGAACGGGCACCGGAAGCTGGCGCAGTCCTTGTCATCGGAAGCAAGAGGAGGAAACAGTCTTGCAACCCGTGGATCGTGGATATCCGCACGGGCACCTGAATCGGTCGATTCAACCCATTCCGCGAAGAGCGACGCGTTCGCATCATTCCCGGCATCCCCTGCCTCCCTGTACTTCCTCATGCAGAGGTAGTTTGCCCTTCCATAGAGCACAGCCACCTCGATATCAGAGGAGAGCGCTTCCTTCAGGAATGGTATATCCTTCTCATACAGCTGCTTCTCTAGCGGGATCGTGCTTGTAGCTACGACAAAGCGTCTGGACTTGTCCTCGGCAATAGAGGCCATAATCGGGGCAAGATACGCAAAGCTCTTGCCCGTCCCTGTCCCAGCCTCTATGACGGCATGCATGCCTTCCTTGAAAGCCTTTGTCACAAGCTCAGCCATGTCGTACTGCCCTTCTCTGTAGGAATATGAGGGCAAGGCATTATCGAGAAGGCCTCCGTGTGCGAAGACCTCTGACATATCAAGCATCTTCTGCTTCTCCCGTGTATTGGGCCAGCTTGCGATGAAGCGTCTTCCTTCCTATTCCAAGAAGATCAGCTGCCTTTGTCTTGTTTCCCTTGCAGAACGAGATCGTCTCAAGTATGAGGCCCTTCTCAGCCTCCTCCATTGTCACAGGAAGCGAGAATGAGATTGAGCTCTCGCCATTCGTCTCCCTGAGCTGTGGCGGAAGATCATCGATATCGATGACATTCGACCGCGACAGAACAACGGCCGCCTCGACGGTATTCCGGAGTTCCCTCACGTTTCCCGGCCATGAATATGAGAACATTGCCTTCCTTGCAGCCGGAGTGAAACCCTCTATCTTCCGTCCATCCTCACGGTTGAATGTGCTTAGGAATGATGCGGATAGAAGCTCGATATCCTCCTTCCTCTCACGGAGAGGGGGAACTTCAACATGCACGACATTGAGCCTGTAGTAGAGATCCTCGCGGAAATTCCCAAGCTCCACCTCTTTCTTGAGATCCCTATTTGTAGCGCATATTACCCTGACATCGACAGTAAGGGTCTTCTCCCCTCCTACACGCTCGAACTGCCTCTCCTGCAGAACACGCAGAAGCTTCACCTGCGTCGCCGCATCAATCTCGCCGATCTCATCCAGGAAGAGCGTTCCCGTATCCGCAAGCTCGAACCTGCCCTTCTTCTGTGCCACAGCGCCTGTGAATGCGCCCTTCTCATGCCCGAAGAGCTCATCCTCAAGAAGCGACTGGGAAAGCGATGCGCAATGGACCTTGATGAATGGCTTGTCTGAACGGGTTGAGAGTGACTGGATAGCATCAGCAACCAGCTCCTTGCCAGTTCCTGACTCACCTGTTATGAGCACCGTAGCCCTTGTCGGAGCGACCTGGGATACAGTCTGCATCAGGGCTGCGATCTTCCCCGACTTGCCGATGATCTTACCATAGCCCTGCTGCTTCCTCAGCTTCTCTATCTCTTCTGCGAGCTTCCTGTTCTGCTCAGCAAGCGATGATGCCGCTATCGTCTTCTTCACGACAAGTGAGAGCTTGTCGATATCAACAGGCTTGGTGAAGAAATCTATAGCGCCATCACGCATCGTCTCAACAGCTGTCTCTATCGTTCCATGCCCGGTAAGGACAATGACAGGAAGCGTTGGATATGCCGCAGATATCCTCTTAAGCAGCTCATAGCCATCCATCTCAGGCATTCTGAGATCGGTTATGACAAGATCTATGACATTCTTCTGCAGCTTCTCCCAGGCTTCCTTCCCATCGGCTGCCGTTACGACAGTATATCCCTCATCCTCGAAAGCGAGCTCAAGGCCTGAGCGTATGTTCTTCTCATCATCAGCGATCAATAGTGAAGCCATTTCCATCCTCCTTGTCCTCAAGCGCTTTCCTCTGGCTCTGCGGAACCGGAAGCTTTATAGTGAACACAGTGCCCTTTCCCATCTCAGATGAGACGAAGATGTCCCCATGGTGTTCCTTGATGACCTTGTAGACAACAGTAAGCCCAAGGCCTGTCCCGGAGGCCTTCGTCGTAAAGTATGGCTCGAATATCTTCTCCAGATGCTCTGGATCGATTCCTGTTCCCGTATCCCTTATGCAGAGCGTGACATAATCACCTGTGAGCTTTGTGGAGATTGTGAGCGTACCTCCTCCTGGCATAGCAGAGAATGCGTTCTCGACAATATTCAGAAGACTCTGCCTCATATAGCGCGCATCAAGCTCAACGCGCGGGAGGAACTTCTCAAGATCTGTCCGAACCTCAATTCCCTTCTCATTTGCCTCCGGTGAAAGGAATGTGACGAGATCCATGATGACATCGTTTATCGAGCCAAGCATCAGCTCTATATCCATGGGTCTGACAGCGAAGAGGAAGTCTACAGCTATCGTATTCAGATGGTCTATCTCCTCGTCCAGTACAGACAGATAGCGCTCAGCCATCTCCTCTGTAAGGCTGCCCTTGCTTCTGAATGCCTTTCTCAGAAGCTGGAGATGTATTTTCATCGCAGCTAGTGGATTCTTTATCTCATGGGCAATGCCAGCAGCCATGGTCGTCATTGATGCGAGGGACTCGGACCGTCTGAGCCTGGTCTCCTTGCGGATATCCTCGGTTATATCCCTTACAACGATATCCGTAAGGGTTGAATCCCCGAGTGGAATGCTCTGGAAGGAGACCCTCACAATCCTCATCTCATCGCCATGCTGGAATGCAAAATCCTTAGGTTCCGGCTTCTCCCTTCCCGAAAGAACATCCATCAGGAATGTCTTTGCATCCCTGTCGATTATCGCATCGTCGATCGACCTTTCTTCCCTTATCCTTCCCCTCCTGTCAGATGGAAGCAGAAGCGATACGGATCTGGATGCAAGAAGCACCTTATGGTCCCCGCCAACGAGGATATGGCCTTCAGGAAGAGAATCGAAGATGCCCCTGAGCTCACTGTTCTCATCAAGGGCCTCTGTGACAAGACGTATGATCTCGTCCTCAGGAACGGAGGAGAAATCCTCAAGGACCTTTCTGAGAAGCTTATCTGACATCTGCAACCTCCCTGAGCGCAAGATCAAGCGCATGCCTGATGCTCATATTATAAGTATCGGCAGAATCGAGCAAAGAGGAAAGCGATCTCCATATCAAAGCAGCACGGCCCGGGGTGATCTTTCCTGATGAGAGACCATCCTGCAATGAAGATATCAGCCTCTCCCTGAAGTATCTGAATCCGTCCATGCGCTCCAGGCCTGAGAAGATCTCCTCCTCCCTCTCATCGGAAAGGCGGCGTCCCTCTATGAGCGCGGAGGCATAATCGCTTATATATCCATCCATTGCACTCTTTTCGTCTTCTCCCGAACCTTCGCGGAAGAAGAACTCATCAAAGGAGGAGAATCTGCCATGTATCATGAAACGGCGTGCGATGAACGCGGAGACAGCTTCCGGGGTAAGCTCCGGGAATGTGAACTTCCTGACTCTTGAAAGAATCGTCTCCAGCAATCTTCCAGGATGTGCGGAGACAAGGATGAGATGCGCATGCATAGGCGGTTCCTCAAGGAGTTTCAGAAGGCTGTTCTTAGCACCTTCGGTATAGTCCTCAGCATTCTCGAATATGACAGCCTTCTCCTCAGATCCTTCTGAAAGCCAGTCCTGTATTGCACGTATCTCATCGATTGTAGCACCTGCCGTCTTCTTGCCTACAGCAAGCACTGGATCGGTCATCAGCTGGGAAATCGCTTCGACAGTCCTCTCTATAGCATTGCCATCGTATTCCCCGCTTCTCTCAATAGGCAGCAGAAGCTCATCGGCCGCAGATGCTGCAGCGAATACAGTCCTCTCCCCCTCTATTATATCGAGCCGGGACTTCAGCCCTGCGCTCTCCCTGTGAAGGGATGCTATCGAGCTATGATACTGAAGAAGGATTCTCCGGACAGTCCTGATGAAGAAACGCCTCGAAAAGTCATTCCTCTGGCGGAGAAAGAGCTCCGATGCGGCTCTGAGCTCAGGCCTGAACGGCCTTGAGGCGAAGTATGCGACACGCTCTGATGAGAGAAGCTCCTCATTCTCCCCTGTCAGGGAGAAGGCCTCTTCAAGAGCTGCTGTGAGGCGTCCTGAGCCGGGAACGCCGGAGAAGAGCACTGACTGCGGCATCATACCATCCAGGGCAGTCCTCTCGAGCTCATCAGCCATCCGCGGCTGGATTGCCCTCAGATGCTCAAATGCCATCAGACACTCCGCTTATGATATCAAGCACAGATGGAAAGAGCGGCTCTATGATATCGCTGATCACAAGGCTGCTCTCCGTCAGCCCGGAGAAATCGATGAAGGGCTGGTAGTTCAGTATCATGAGGATTATAGAGAGCGTCACAGCAGAACCTACAAGGCCCCAGATGAAGCCCAGAATCGAATCAAGCGCATGGAGAGCGCTGGAAGCACTGAGAACGTTCGCAAGCTGGCTTCCGAAGATGCATAGGATTATGTACACAAGAAGCGCAACCCCAACGAAGGCTATCAGGGAGCAGATCATATAGCTGAAGCCTGATGCAGCTGCCAGCGCCTCTGCCGTGGTCTTGGTGAAGAGAAGCGATACGGGAATCGCAAGGACAAAACCAATGAGCCTTGCCGCCGATCTGCTGAAACCTGTTATGCATCCCGATATAGCCCCGATAAGGACGATGACAACGACCGCTATGTCCAGAACGCCGAACGTGAGCGATCCGATAGTAAAACTCCAATCCATACAGCGATGATAGCAGAAAAAGGATGTTTTGGCATCGCACTACACATTCAAGGCGCTTCGGTATTATATTCATTATCGATATGGCAAATTTTCTCGCAGCGCTCTTCGGAGGCACAAAGCATGACAAGGATATGAAGAGGCTCCAGCCTCTTGTCGATAAGGTCAAAGCCGAGTACAGCTGGGCTGAATCGCTCAGGGACGAGGACTTCCCCCGCATAACCGCAGAGTGGAAGGACGAGGTGCAGAGCGGCAGGAAGACGCTTGACGATCTTCTGCCGAAGGCCTATGCACTTGCACGCGAAGCGGCAGGCAGAACCCTTGGCGAGAGGCACTATGATGTCCAGATAATGGGAGCAATCGTACTTCACCAGGGATCTATACTGGAAATGAAGACCGGAGAAGGAAAGACCCTCACATCGGTCCCTGCAGCATATCTAAATGCCCTTGAGGGAAAGGGCGTGCATGTAGTCACCGTCAACGACTACCTCGCAGGAAGGGATGCCGAATGGATGGGCAGGGTCTACTCCTTCCTTGGTCTCACAACAGGCGTTGTATTCCCCGGTCAGGATGAAGCAAGGAAGAAGGAAGCTTATAAAGCCGATATAACCTATGGAACGAACAATGAGTTCGGATTCGATTACCTCCGCGACAACATGAAGGGATCGCTTCAGGCAAAGTGCCAGCAGGCGCATCACTTCTGCATCGTTGATGAGATTGATTCAATCCTCATCGATGAGGCAAGGACACCTCTCATCATATCGGGACAGGCGGAAGATGATACTCCTAAGGTGAGGGCCGCAAAGAGCATCGTTCCGTTCCTCAAGGAATGCGAGAAGGATCCAGAGACAGGTGATTACTACGAGCTCAGCGCTATCGACAAGCTCGACAGGGAAGTCTATGCGGCATTCGATGAGAAGGGAGACTTCAAGCTCGATGAGAAAGGAAAGAAGGTTACATTCACAAAGCAGGGAATGACGCACATGGAGGAGCTTCTGAGAAAAGCTGGTGCTCTCCAGCCCTCCTCTGCGGAGGATGGCTCCACCGTATATTCCCTGTACGATGATGCGAACTTCGAGCTTGTGCACTACGTGACACAGGCTGTCCGCGCCGAATATATGTACAAGAGGGATACCGACTATATCGTGAAGGATGGAGAGGTCCAGATTGTTGATGAGTTCACAGGACGTGTCCTTCCCGGGCGCCGCTACTCCGAAGGGCTTCATCAGGCGATAGAGGCAAAGGAGAATGTGAGTGTCAGAGGCCAGTCCAGGACATTCGCCACAATCACATTCCAGAACTTCTTCAGAATGTATGACAAGATCTCAGGCATGACCGGAACTGCCGATACAGAAGCAACTGAATTCAAGCAGATCTATAACATCGATGTCGTTGTCATCCCGACAAATCTTCCAGTCCAGAGAAAGGACCTTCCAGATCTCACGTTCTACAGTGAAGAGTTCAAGTACAATGCCATCGTCAAGGATGTGAAGAGGATACATGCAACAGGGCAGCCGATTCTCATCGGCACGACATCGATCGAGAAGAGCGAAAGGCTCTCGAGGCTGCTTACAAGGGAAGGAATAAGGCATGAGGTCCTCAATGCGAAGAACCATGCCAGAGAGGCGTACATCATAGGAGAGGCAGGCGCTGAAGGCGCTGTCACGATCGCCACGAACATGGCTGGACGTGGTACGGATATCAAGCTGGGAGGATCGCCGGAGCATATCGCGATGAAGAAGGTCGGTACCGAGGCCTCCCCAGAGGAGCTCCGCAAGGCTGTCCAGGAGATCATGCCGGAGTACAGAAAGGCATATG
>CALXLE010000154.1 GCA_944389115.1 uncultured Spirochaetaceae bacterium | reverse complement strand
CGTTTCTTCTACAGCAATCCGATGATCGTCATTGCGGCATTCATCGCAGAGCTCGTGCTTGTGATGGTGCTCTCTGGCCGTATTGAAAGGCTGAGCACTGGAGCTGCGATAGCCCTGTTCCTGGCTTACTCAGCTGTGACAGGACTGACGCTTACCTCGATATTCATCGTATATGCACAGACAACGCTTGTCCTTGCGTTTGTCTCTGCTGCATCTGTATTTGCAGCCGGTGCTATATATGGCGCGGTCACGAAGAAGGATCTGAGAGGTATCGGAGGATATCTGTCGATGGCACTTATCGGAATGATGGTAGCCCTTCTGATAAACATGTTCCTCCGCTCAAGCGCTTTCGATCTTCTCATCTCAGCTGTCGGCGTAGTGTTGTTTACAGGCCTTACCGCATGGGACAGCCAGAAGATCTCTGACATGAACAGATCATATGGCTCGATGATGACAAGCGAGGAGCTTACGAAGGTAGGAATCCTCGGTGCGCTTGATCTCTATCTTGATTTCCTTAATATCTTCCTGTATCTCCTGAGGATCTTCGGAAGAAGCAGTGATAACTGATACTACACGTCTGGTCTTTGAGGGACCGGACACCCTTGTTTACTGGAAGGAGAGTGGAATCCCTACAGTGCCGCTGAAGAATACGATCGATGGCCGCACTCTCCTTTCAATAGCTGCAGCTGCATATCCTGAAATAAGATGCTGTTCAGGCCCCAATCCTTGGGAGGGCGGTGTTGTCCATCGCCTGGACAATCCAACGAAAGGCCTTGTTCTGATAGCCCGCACCCAGAAAGCATATGATGCGCTGATGCAGCAGCAGAAGAAGGATATGATTGTTAAGGAATACAGGGCACGGACATCTGCAGGAAGATCTCTGGAGGAGGGATTTGAACCTTTTCCTCAGTATCCGATAACAGAGGGGCCTGTACGCGTCACGTCATATTTCCGTTCATTCGGGAAGGGTGGCAAGAGCGTCCGTCCTGTCGCTGCTGCTGTCAGGCATATGAAGGGAAAGGTTTATACGACGGAGATAATACCTGCAGGTGATGAGGAGTTCCTCTGCACAATCACAAGAGGCTTCCGCCACCAGATCAGATCGCATCTTGCCTGGGCAGGACATCCGATTCTTGGAGATACCCAGTATGGCGGCATAGAGTCCGATGATTTCGGCCTTGAGGCTATCTCGATAAGCTATATCGAGCCATGTTCCGGGCGGAAGCTCACAATCACAATCTGATCACCGTTCGACGGGGAATACTATCGTCCTGCCTCCATTGATGATTATCCTGTGCTCAAGATGTGCCTTGACAGCATTGGCCAGGACTCTCTTCTCGCAGTCTTTCCCGACTTCCTTCAGTCCATTCGGTGTCAGCTCATGGCTGACCCGTACCGTATCCTGCTCGATAATCGGTCCCTGGTCCAGATCCTCCGATGCGTAGTGGGCCGTTGCACCTATCATCTTGACACCTCTCTGATATGCCCTGAGATATGGATTGGCACCCTGGAATGCCGGAAGGAATGCATGATGGATATTGATTATCCTTCCCCTCCATTCATCGGTGAACTCCGGTGAGAGAATCTGCATGTAGCGGGCAAGTACCACCAGATCGATATCAAAGCGCTTCAGGAGGTCCCTTATCTTCATCTCCTGCCCGGCTTTATCATCACCGACAGGGAAGCAATAGTAGGGTATTCTGAACTGATTTGCCGCAACCTCAAGATCGGGGTGGTTTGAGATGATGAGCGGGATCTCACAGTTGAGCTCGCCCTCAAGCTTTCTTGAGATCAGATCGTAAAGGCAGTGGCTCGCCTTGGAGACTAGGATTGCTACTCTCATCCTGTAGTCCGACCAGTGGCAGGACCAGCTGAGGCCTTCTTTCTCCGCGACCTTTGCAAATCCTTCCTCGAGTTCCTTTCTTGTCTCCTTCATATCGGAGGCATCGATCTCTATGCGCATATAGAAGCGCTTCTCGTAGCTGTCTGTATGCTGCTGGCACTTGAGGATGTTGTATCCCTTCTCGTAGAAGAATCCAACAGTTGATGCGAGGAGTCCCTTCTTGTCCTCAGCCTGGATGAGGAATATGGCGCGTATCATTCTTCATCCTCCTCGAATGGTTCTGTCTCAAGTTCCATCTCGTTATCTGAGGTGACCTTCTCGACCTTCCTCTGTATTTCGGTGAGCGTCTTCGTCAGCTTCTTTCCAAGCGCTGCAGCTTCCTCATAGAGCTTTATAGACTCCTCAAGCCCTGTCTCATCGTTCTTCAGGAGATCCGTGATCTCCTCCATTCTCTTAAGATCGCTCTCAAAGCTCATATTATTCCTCCACCCTGGACAGCAGCGTGCCATCCATAAGCCTTGTTCTTATAATATCCCCAGGACCAAGCTGGCTGCTGCTGCGGACAATGGTCCCATCTTCTTTCTCCGTGACGGAGTATCCTCTTCCCAGTATTGCCAGTGGGGAAAGCGCCTCCGCTTCCCTGATTGCGGAATCAAGCCTTGTCCTTGTGACAAGTATGCGTCCCCTGATCCTTTCCTCCGGTGTTGAGATGATTCTGTCTATCCGCCTTCTCGCGTCCTCTATCCTGCCCAATACTGCTTCTTCCTGCCGGTCGAGGTTCATCCTCAGATCCCTGATTCCTGACTTCACTTTCCTGTCGATAGCAGATGAGATCTCCTCCTCAGCATAACCTAGGCATGTCTGGGCATTCTGCATCCGTAGGATGAGAAGCTTCCTGAGATCCTCGGATGAAGGGATGCTTCCCGAGAGAGAAGCAAGCTTTCTCTCGAATGAATAAAGTCCCTTCAACGCATCGGAAAGCCTG
>CALXLE010000153.1 GCA_944389115.1 uncultured Spirochaetaceae bacterium | reverse complement strand
CTGTCTTATAGGGAAGAAGAATCTGTTGACTATGAAGACAATCAGGAATGCGATGGCAAGATACAGCAGCCTCAGCGATATGGCTGTCGTTTCTCCAAGTGTCATCAGAGCAAGCGTAAGCGTATAGCATGTATGGAACGCAGGATGGTACCAGGTTCCTGGTATGGAGCAGTACATCAGGGATATCATAATGAGGGCAAAGGTTATCTCGCCTCCGACGCCGGGCAGGAATGGATAGATCAGATATTCAGTCAGGCATCCTATGAACGTACCAAGCGGATTCGTCCTCATATGGTAGCTGCTATCCTCTGAGCTTGGCTGCAGCAGCAGGAACGCATTGAGCGGTATCCAGTACGAGTGCGTCATCGGTATGAGATAATTTGCAATGCCGCTTAAAGCCATCACAATTGCAAGCCTGAGCGCGAACCGCATCTCAAATGATTCATTCGTGAAGCGTATTGCAATCTCATGCCCTATATTCTTCCAGTTTATTCTCTTCCTGCCGGAATCATGGGATTCCTCCATTACATTGAGCATGTAGTCGACCATATGGAGGATGCTCCTTATGAATATCCTGATATGTCCCTCAGGAAGCCTCATTGTATCCAGAAGATACTGTGCATGGTCGATACGTTCGCTCTGCCAGGCTGTGCCGATTGATTTGGATGTCTCATGCAGGAAATCCGAGAGCTTCCTCAGTTCCGCTATATGCATTGCATCGAGTTCATCCTGCCAGTCACCGCCGGAAATCATGTAGGAGAAACGCTGAAGCAGTGTCGACATGATATTCTCTATCTGCGTGTCCTCTGAGCTCAGGGCAGAGAAGCTCTTCCTGTTTCCAGAGATCCTGTATGTCAATGTCCAGAAGCGCACCTTGAGCTCTTTGATTCTTTCCGGGTCAATCATGAGCTTCGTAAGCTCTGAAAGCTCTGAAAGAAGCTCTTGTATTGATATCTTCTCTGCCTTCCTTCCCTTTGCATGTTTTCTGATGAAGAACAGTATTGCAGCCATGTATGCAGTCAATAACCACAGTGAGAGCAGCATGAATACGAATTCATTCTGGTTTCTTGGAGGTACGAACGACATGTATACGAACAGCAGCATGTACGTGTAGTAGCCTTTTGGATTGAACTGCGAGCTCTGTGTGAATACAAGCACGAACGGCACCAGGATATTGAGTATTGTGACAATCCATACATTCAGCGATCCGAGCGATGCAAGGAAAAGCAGAAGTGTTTCATGGAAGATCAGAATGGAGTAACTGGTTGATGATTTTCTGCGCTCTGCATTGAAGAATGCGGCCATGGGAGGAACGGCTACAACGTAATGTAATCCAAACAGGAGATAGAGAAGGAAGAATGATGATATGAAGAAAAGGATAACAGGCAAGGCATTTATGAATAATGCAGTGAGTTTCTCTTTTCTTATCCTTCTCATTTATTCCCTCTGAGGAATTTTAGCATAGGTTCATGATTTTTAACCCTGAGCTGATACCTGAAAGAGGAAAATATGTTATCAGCAATGTTTTAGTGTATTTTATAGTTGCGATAAATTATTGAATTTTATTTAATTTGTAATAATATTTATTTAGAAGGAGTTGAAAATGTCTCAGACTACATACAGCATCCGTATGGACAGTGATCTTAAGAAGGACTTCGATTCCATCTGTGAGGATTTTGGTATGTCTCCGACTACAGCTATAAATGTGTTCGCAAAAGCTGTTGTAAGGGAAAGACGGATTCCTTTTGAGATCCGTTCTGATAATAAAGGAGTTGAAGCATTAAGAATACTGCGTGCAACAGCAAAGAAGAACGGAATACAGGATATGAGCCTTGATGAAATCAATGAAGAGATAAGAAAGACCAGGGAAGGGATCGGGGATTGATGAGAAAGGTCGTGATAGATACTAATATCCTTATTTCCGCTCTGCTTTCAAGTCGCGATGATAGCGCCACTGTTCAGGTTCTCAATCTGCTACTGGCAGGACAGCTCATACCGGTCATTACAGAGGATATATTTCAGGAATACAGTGATGTTCTAAGACGAAGAAAATTTGGCTTTCCTGATGATGCGGTATCCATGCTTTTGGGAGAAATCCAGAGAAGGGCAGTGGAGGTAGAGCCTGTACATACGGATATAGAACTTCATGACTATAAAGATCGTCCATTTCTGGAAGCTATGCTTTACGATGATGAAACTATTCTCATAACAGGCAATATGAAGCATTTCCCGGAACATAAGCGGATAATGACAGCAAGGATGTTCCTGTACCTTTTAAACTGATGGAAGCCAGATATTGTTCAATAGCTTCTTTGCTGATAATCACTCGCCAGCCCTCTTCTTCTTAAGATTAAGCTGTCGTTTGAATTCAATCAGACTAAGGATTTCCTCTTTGTCATTCTCTGGAAGCCCTTCAAACTTCCTAGTGAACAATTCACGTGTATCCATTTCATCTTTCATGCCAAGAGCATAGTCTGCAGATATGCCATAAAGCGTACAAAGTTTTGTAAGTTCATCTCCGGATATCCTTCTATTTCCATTTTCCAGCTGTACCATAGCAGATCGTGGAATACCAAGATATCTTGCTACATAATCCTGAGTCAGGGATAATCGTTCTCTTGCTTGCTTCAATCGTTCCATATTCATGTAAATGCTCCCTGAATATTATCTTTATTGGATTCATTCGCTATAGAAAGCATATATGAATTTTATAGTGTATGCAACATTCTATGTTCGAATTTCAAACATTGCTGTTTGGGATTGATTTTCATGCTAAATATAAAGGCCGCCCAAATGAGCGGCCTTGATGTTTCCCTGATGTCTCTATCAGATAGCTGCGAGCATTGTCGGTACTACAGAGATGAGCACACCTGCTGCAACTGCAGATCCGATAACACCGGATACGTTCGGTCCCATAGCATGCATGAGGAGGAAGTTCTGTGTATCTGCCTCCTGTCCAACCTTGCTGGATACACGTGCTGCCATAGGTACAGCCGATACACCTGCCGATCCAATGAGAGGATTGACCGGGTGCTTCGGGTCGAGCTTGTTCATGAGCTTTCCGAGGAGAACACCGCCAGCTGTTCCTACGCCGAATGCAACCATTCCGAGAACAAGGATTCCAAGCGTCTCGATGTTGAGGAACTTGTCAGCAGCCATCTTCGATCCGACAGAGAGTCCGAGGAAGATCGTTACTGTGTTCATGAGAGCATTCTGCATCGTATCAGAGAGTCTCTTGATGACTCCGCACTCTGTTGCCAGGTTGCCGAACATGAGAGCTCCGATAAGAGGACAGGCAGAGGGGAGGAGGATAGCACAGACTGTGATAACCATGATCGGGAAGATGATCTTCTCAAGCTTGGAGACCGGTCTGAGCTGCTGCATCCTGATCTTCCTTTCCTTCTCTGTTGTGAGAGCCTTCATGATAGGTGGCTGGATGATAGGAACAAGAGCCATATATGAGTATGCTGCGACTGCGATTGAGCCGAGATACTCAGGTGCAAGGCGGCTTGTTACGTAGATAGCCGTAGGACCATCGGCTCCTCCGATGATTCCGATGGAAGCTGCAACGTTGAGGTTGAAGTTGATTCCAGGAATGAAGGAGAGGAGCAGTGCTCCGATGAGAGCTGTGAAGATTCCGAGCTGTGCTGCTGC
>CALXLE010000152.1 GCA_944389115.1 uncultured Spirochaetaceae bacterium | reverse complement strand
CCAGCAATCCGGGCAGGCTGCAGTCAATCAGCCGTATGGATGGGGTGCCACAGGTAAACCGGAGACGGAGCCTATGGGCAAAACGCTCACGTCCAAGCCTTCAGGCTTGTCCTGAAGGTCGTTGACGACAATGGTTTTGGTATGTTCCGTACCATGCTGGCATATAAGCTGAAGGATCAGGGTAAGGTTCTTGTCAAGGTTGACAGATTCTTTCCCTCCTCAAAGCGATGCTGTGGCTGCTATCATATCAACAAAGAGCTTGAGCTCGGTGAAAGGTACTGGAGATGCCCTGTATGCGGAGCTGTGCATTACCGGGACAAGAATGCATGCTACAACCTTCTGCAGGAGGGGGAAATCCTGCTGAACCGCTGGACTGGCGGGGATAGCGCATTGATACTTACACCAGAGGGTGTATTGAGTGCGAAGAAGACTCTGTCTGCAGAGTAGTGGTCACGGTGCGGGGCGCTGGTTCCTGAAAAAAATATTAATACAGCATGTCTGTCTTCTATCTTCTTGACATCAGTCATTATAGGTTCAATAAAATTGCTGATGTGATTACTGATATCGCGATAAATCCAGAAAATATCTAGAAATAGTGTTGACTATTCCGTCTTTCATCGATAAAGTCACGGCCATGAATATATGGGTAGACATTCTCCGGGGAACACTGGTTGTCATATGCCACTCTCTGTCTCTCTATATAATGTCGGAGCCCAAAGACAGTCTAAGGCATCCTGTAGCATATTGGATAGCTGTATCCATGGCTGCAGAGATCTTCATAATTCCGGTGTTCGTCTTCTATGGATACACTGCATTCTCCGGAGGAGTAGCTTATATAATCCTTCTTTTCCTTTATCTGGCAGCTTATCTCCATGCCTCTTCGGGAATGCTTTTCAAGAACTTCTCCATATTCCTGTTCTATGTTGTATTCTTCATGCTTTCAGCTGCAGTCGCAAGTCTGATAGGAAAACTGGCATTCGGAGAGAAAGCAAGCATCTTCATCATCCTGATCAGAACATTGTTCTCTGTTGTATATATAATACTATATCCGAGGTTTCTGGAGGATTTCATAAGAAAGGCCACGGATGGCATTGAACAGGGCTGGAGGACTATAATTGCGTTTGAGTTCATTGCCTTGATAGCGATATCCCTGCTTTCATTCATGGGAGCGTTCTTCCTGGATGATATAACCGTCTATCTCCTCCTTCTTACTATGATGACAGTGCTGATAATATCCTCATACTGCGTCGTGCTTGGCATGCTGGGATTGCTCAATGGGAGGAATGACAACAGGGCGATGGCTGTTCAGCATGGCATTCTGAGGAATGAGATGCAGTCCGAGAAGGAATATACTGATTCCGCTGCCAGGTTCAGGCATGAGATAAAGCAGCATGACAGGGTAATACTCTCGTATCTGGATGATGGACGGAGCAGTGAGGCAATGACTTATATCCGGGAGTTCGATGTTACTCTTGATAGACCATATGCCTCAAGCCTATGCTCCAACTCTGCGATCAATGCCCTACTGAGGATGACTGCGCGTAGGATGTCCGCAATAGGCGGCAAGTTCTACTCCAATGCCGTTATTCCGGAGAAGATTTCGATATCGCGCCCTGATATCGCGGTGATTTTCGGGTGCCTTCTGGAGAATGCATATGAAGCTTCATCCGCTTCCGCCAATCCCGAGATCTCTGTCACTGCCGATATCTCGAATGAATCGCTCTATGCGGAAGTCCGCAACAGCATGATCGGAACCATTGTCTGGAATGACTATCTTCCAAGAAGCACAAAGGAAAATGGCGGAACCGGATTGAGGAATGTTGAATCGATCCTCGGAGGTTATGGAGGGATGATGAATCTGGAGCAGAGCGGTGATACCTTCATCGCCAGAGTGATCATCCCTGTCTGATCATATAGGCAATGAGCTCCTTGTCTCCAGCCTTTTTATAAGCCGGAAATAACAGAAGGGGAGAGCGAATCCTGCGGCCATCCATGCTGCGGGGGATGCAAAGCATATTCCTGTGTATCCGAAAGCAATAGGCAGTGTGAATGCCGCTATGACTCTGAAGACGAGCTCCGTTACAGATGAGAACATAGGGATTATCCCCGAACCAAGTCCCTGGCATCCTGTCCTGTAGATATAGATCATGCCAAGCGGAATGAAGAACCAAGCTACAGTATTCACGTATTGCACCGTCTCCCTGATGATCTCCGGAGATGTCGTATTGCTGTCCATGAAGAGATAGCTGAATGGAATCGCCAGCGTACGTGCGATAAGCATCGAAACGACTGCCGCTACGGCCATTATCATGAATGTTGCCTTGAACCCTTTCCTGATCCTTGCAAAATTCCCGGCTCCGAGATTCTGCCCGGCGAATGTCGATAGACCCATTCCAATAGCAGGGAAGAACTGTGTAACAAGATTCTCGATCTTGCAGCCTACGGAGTATGCTGCAACCGTATCGCTCCCGAATCCATTGATGGCGGCCTGGACGATTATGACGCCGACAGCGCATACGGAGAACTGCACTGCTCCAGGAATTCCTATCCTCATCAGCCTTATAAGGAGCTTCATGTCGAACTCCCAATCGCTTTTTGAGAGGTGGAACATAGGGAATTTTCTCTTTATATAGATAAACGAGATAACTGCGCTGATTCCCTGTGCGATGATCGTGGCAATGGCGACACCGCTGCAGCCAAGTGGCACGACGATCACGAAAAAGAGGTCCAGCACGATATTCAGAACCGATGATATCAATAGAAAGACGACAGGACTCCTGCTATCACCGACTGCGCGGAGGATCGAGGAAAAGAGATTGTAGAATACAGCGGTCCCTATTCCTCCATAGATTATGGCGATATATGAATTAGCATCATATATTATGTTCTCCGGCGTGTTGATGAGACGGAGCAATGGAAGCGATAGTATGCAGAACACCACTGCAAGTACAATGGACATGAGTACCGATCCGATTATGCTCATGGCATAGGATTTTCTCATCGCATCCATATCCTTCGCGCCGAATCTCTGGCTGATGATTACGGAGAATCCTGCGGTAAGGCCCTGTGCGAATCCGACGACCATAAATGAGAACCCGCCAGTGGAACCTACGGCCGCAAGCGCTTCAATTCCTACGAATCTTCCTACAACGATGGTATCAACCATGCTGTAGAACTGCTGGAAGAGATTACCGAAGAAAAGAGGTATAGAAAAAGCAAGCAGCAGGCGGGTTGCTGAGCCCTTTGTCATGTCACATTCCATAGCCAAGGTTTATGCTCCAATCGCCTTTTCATGTCAATATGGAATATGGTCAGAAATAATTTCTGATATATTAAGTAAATAAAAAATTCTTGTAAAAAAGTTGAGAAAAGTGCTTTACAAAGAGTGGAGAAGTGTGGAGAATACAGCCTCGGTGCTGAAGAAGCCGGAAGAAAGAAAACGGAAGGCGGCTTTAAGCGCTTGACAGCGGCGGGATAACCTGCTAACCTGTCATGGCATCCGCGAAGGGATGCGGTTCTTTAGGACTTTGAGCGAAGGGAAAGAGAGA
>CALXLE010000151.1 GCA_944389115.1 uncultured Spirochaetaceae bacterium | reverse complement strand
TGAAAGGCACGCCCGTGCATCTCATACTGGGCGGGACGGATAAAAGCCATACGGATATAGAGGAACTGACAGGACCGATAAATGATGCGGTGTCCGTAACCCTCCTCTCTGGAAGCCTGACAGACAGGCTTCTTCCTATGCTTCATCGTGAGGGAATACGCTTCTCCGGTCCTTTCCTGAGAATGGAGGATGCAGTCGATGCGGCACTGAAAAGCGCCAGGGCAAGGCAGAGAGGAAGGGACACTTCCGAGATAATCCTGCTCTCTCCCGGCGCCTATGCCGATGAGAACTTCGCAAATGAATTCGAGCGGGGAAGAGCTTTCAGGAACTATATCAGAAAGCTCATCGCTCCAGCATCCTCATCCCAGAGGAAAGCAATGCCTCTCCAGCCGTGATGACATCAGAAGGCATTCCTGCCCCTGTCTTTTCTCCCTATTGCATGTTTTTCTGAAAAATCTTCGTGCAGAAGCTGTCAGAGACGGGCACTCAGAGCGCTATATATATGGAGGTGCATATGACAGAGCACGAAAGACTCATAAGAGAAGCGGATGATCTCGCAGCGGAGATGGAGAAGGAGATCCAGGAGGTGCTGGAAGAATACGAGGATGCAGCGACATTATTGAGGGTTTTCTCCATTGATGAAAGCAATAATCATACCTAAAAGGCTATAATATATATGTGAACAGTGAGAGAACAATGCAGATATACAGGCAGCTACATGCTGCCATAACAGAGATAGCGAAGGCCCGCGATGCGGATATATCGAAGGGCAGGCAGAAGCTCGATTGCCGCTTCAGGCTCGGAAACGGTTATGAGGAGCGCGTGACGCTCACATATACCTATCTCCGCTTCTATGCCATAAAGGACAATGAGACCGTTGCGATGGGAAGGCTCAACATCGATGAGGCTTCCGGATTCGATATGGATGAGAACGGAAGCCTCAGGAACCTCCTTGTATGCAGCCGCGTCTTCAGCTCAATGCCTGTCCTTATAGGAATGGATACAGGAGAAGCAGCAGATGACAGGGACACCGAGGATGTACCGGCGGTACCCGATGATCCCGTTCCGGAGACGAGGGGCATCCACCTCGACATCTATACAGATGGCGGCTGCCGTATGGACTACAAGTATGCCGGTGGCTGGGCCTATATCATCGTTGCCAACGGGAAGAAGGTCGGAGGGGACTCGGGCGGCGAGTTCTACACGACGAACAACCGTATGGAGCTCACCGCTGCCATAGAGGCCATAAAGGGCGCTGCCATGCTCTCCCCTTCCTCGGTGACGATATTCACCGACAGCCAGTATCTCAGGAACGGAGCTGAGATCTGGTACAGGAACTGGCTCAATCCTGACGGATCAATCAAAGAAGGCGTCAAGAATCCGGATATGTGGAAGACGCTTCTCGATCTCAAGAGGAAATCTGGATTCCCTGTAACGTTCGAATGGGTAAGAGGACACATGGGGAACAAGTGGAACGAGCACTGCGACGGGAAGGCGACTGAGGAGATTGAAGGGCTTATCCAGAGGGACAAGAGGTGACTCAGGGCGTAAGCCCATGTCCCGGTTCAAGGCTCTCCAAGGGGTTCTGGTGGAATAAAAGGACACAACGCAATCGGCTGTATGCAGAACATCCAATTCATGCGGTGGAATAGCTGATGGCTATTGGTTGGATATATAGGATATCCGAAAGACATTCTGCATGATGCAGAAATACAGCTTCCTGCAGCTTCCCATCGAAGAAAGAAAGCATTGGGAATAAGCATCGGAACCTTGCCGTACACCCGCCCCTACCCTTTGTCCCTTCCGCCGCCCGAAGGGAAAAGATGAGAGTAGCATCGGAGAAAGGAATGCTGATACAATCAGGGATATGGATGAGAGAAAGGAAAGGAAGGCCCTTACGACGTTCTCGATCGAGCCTTCGTTCAAGAAGGAACTAACGGAGATGTTCGCATCGATGGGGCTTGGATGGGCCCCTGGAGTGCGCTTTGCCCTGAAGGAGTTCCAGAAGAACCAGGAAAAGAAAAGGAAACAGTGAAGCAAGGAAAACTGAGAATCGGAGACATTTTCGTCGACAGATCAAAGAGTCCTTCGTCGATATATCGCGTTGGCGTTGTGGTGGATATCAAGAACAATGATGACCGCAATACCTGCAAGGTCCAGGTCGCTCCTCAGCGCTGCATGTGGATCACTTCCGATGGGCTCAGGAAGAATGAGCTGTACGAATACGTTGGGCATGTGGATCTCAATGAGGTGTTCGACGGGATTCTCGGCCCATACAGAGAAAGAGAGAAACAGAAGGACAGGGAAAGCAGTGAACATCTGGATTGACTGGGACAGGCTACACGAATACAGGGCGGATCTCCTATGCTCCATCCCTTCCGATTTCGTTCCACAGAACCTATACGAAACACTGGAGTATTATCTGATCAATGCTTCCGAAGACGGGTGGTCGGATGACGAGAAGGAGAAATTCCTGAAAACAGCAATCGAGATCGGAAACGTGCTGGAGAAGATGTTCAGCATCCATAATGCTATCTCTGATTGCATAACGAAGGAGAACTGATGGGGAGACGTCTCATATTCGGTGACCTCCATGGATCCTACAGGGCTCTGATGGAAGTCCTTGAGAATGCTGATTTCAATCCATCTGAAGACACGCTCTACTCCGTCGGGGATATCGCCGACGGATACCCTGAGGTGTACGAATGTCTCGCGTTCCTGAAGGATCTCCCATCTTTCCATCCCGTGCTCGGAAACCACGACGTGTGGCTCCAGAACTGGCTTACAGCGGATGAGGCTCAGTATATATGGCTCAGCCAGGGCGGCATCAGGAGCGTCGAATCCTGCCGGAAGAATATACTCACAGGGACTGAAAAGAGAGACCTTGCCGAATGGATAAGGACGTGGCCGTATGCCATAGTCCTCGAGGATGCAGTCATCATGCATGGCGGCCCGGGATTCATCCTCGGCGATGAGGATATCGAGCGCCTTGCAAAGACAGAGAGAAGCCTCGTGGAGCCTGCTCCCGATGGGGTGAATATCCCCAACAGGGATGCTGACATCCTTCTCTGGGACAGGGAATACTTCAGAGCTGTCTTCCATGACGGAAAGACCGGAAAGCCGGGATTCCGCGGAGCATGGTCTGAGACGAAATGGCTCTTCACCGGCCACACGGAATTCGGCAGCATGAAGCCATTCATCAGCAGAAAGCATAAATTCGTGAATCTCGACACAATGGCCGGCTCATACGGATGCCTTACCCTTGTGGATATGGATACGCATCAATACTGGCAGTCAAGGAAGTCCAGGAAGCTGTACGGGTTCAGTACACTCGGAAGATAAGGCAGATATCCCAGCAGCTGCATTCTCCGAAATAATAATTATTTCACCGGAAAAGGAATAGACGCATCCTGCGATTAGCGATAGCATCAGAGGTATGAAATACCTGAAATATATCCTTATTGCCTTACTGGCTCTTGCTATCATGGGATGCGCGCCTAATCCGGCTGATAATTCAGATCCGTCAGATCCATCTAATCCGTCCAGCCCATCAGAGCCGCATGTATCATCCTCTCTTACGATTCTTTCCAAGAATATATCAACGATAGCCCCATCATCCTATGCCGGAGCTTCAATCGTATCCGAAGCATCAAGAGGTTCCGGAATATATGCAAGCAGGGCAACACTCTCCAAGGATGAGACATATCTTTCCTTCATCGGCCCCGACGGAGTGACATTCCAGCCGCTGGTATTCGAAAGCTCCACCGGCACGAAAGTGATATTCAGGAATGTCACCGTACATGATATCGGCGATGGCTATTCCATCTGCTTCATGCGGAACCTCGAGACCGTGAAGAAGGAACCACAAGTAATCTATAAGGAAGCGGGAATCGACGAGGAAACCCAGGAAATAATATATGAGCCTGTAGAGATCATAATCGATGTGACAAGGGATTATGGCGAGAACACCGCGCTCATGGATTTCAATACTGGAGAGGTATATCTTCTTGTCAACCCAGAGGATTATACAGGGTTATTCGTTGACTATGGTGATTACAGTCGCAACGTTTTCGGGACAGGAAGCGCCATATACATGATTGCCCAGGACATTGGATACGGTGATGGCGCATCCATCTACAGAGTCGCTAAATCAGAGCTGTCATCCGGGCGTCTTGTACCAATGAGCAATCCTCTGACTATCCAGTGGCCAAACCTCGATATGGTATCAGACAGTACAATCGTATTCTCGGGATCCGAGAAAAACGGTAGAGGCTACCTGACGCTCATAAAGGATACCGGGAAGGATTCGGCTCCGATTGCATTCGATATGGATGAGAAAAGATTCGACTTTCCCCTTGGCGACATTGATGCCACAATACATATCAGCGAATTCGAGATGGTCCTTGATGACAATATCATCCATTGCATGCAGGTGCGTGATGGCTATCTCATCGTAATGGATATCACATTTGAGAATGACCAGATATCCTATGGCGATATCAGGACATATAAGACAAGCACATGTTCTCCCAGCATCTGGTATGACTTCCAGATAATGGATCAGGAGATAACATCATCAGGTATCAATGTAATAGCTAAGGCTGTATCAGAGACCCAGACATGCCTCCTGCAGATCAGGTTCTCAAACGGAAATGTCTCATTTGACGAGATACTCATCCCTGAGTCCTACTCAGATACGGATGAGTTCATCCTCGCCAATGGCCGCATCTACTGGCTCTGCAACGCCTTCAGCGGCAATGAATCCATCTGTTACACTGATTTCAGCTCCAAGCAGATAAGAACATTCACATTCGGTGGCAAGACCGTAGCAAGCTCGAAAATCAATGTCCTTGATGATGGTTCAGTGCTTTTCTGGCAGTATATGTCCGGAACCGAGATTGCCACGTTCTCATGGAATCTCGACAAGGAGCCATATCCGACTCTTCTCATGACGGATGACATGGACGTCAAGCAGATCATCAATATCGACACGCTTTAAGAGAACTCATCATATACCTGGGGCTGCAGCCATGCGGCCCCTTCTTCTTTGCCTCAATCCTGCCCTTTCAGGGCTTCCTCTATACGGAAGAATTACGCCCAAGGAGGAAGATATGCAGTACACGCGATACAATGAGCCATTTGAGCTTACTGACGAGAGCTTCATGGAGCTCTATGACGAGGGAATGGATTATTTCCATGACGAGGTCCTTGCTCTCTACACCGATACGATCATCAATGACCCGATGGAAGGAATCCAGCTGGCATTCGGCGATTTCCTCTCGAACGACTCCCCTATCCAGGATGAAACAGGGGAATACCTTTCCTGGGAAGATGCTCTGAAGCTAGGTCAGCAGATATACGACCTGTCTAATCTGAATGAATTCAACAAGAGATTCGGACCTGAGCAGCTCAAGCCACGCAGGAACGACGAGGAGGTGATCTGATGGGACAGTATTACAAGACAGTCATAGAACAGGACGGGAAGACGCGGATTCTCTCAGCAGACGCATGGAAACTGATGGAATTCTCATACCTTGGCGATACCGAGGCTGCCAATATCACTGAGAATCTCTTCTGCAGGCCAGGAAGGATCGCTGTTGTCGGCGACTATGCCGATGATGCACCGGTCAGAAACCATGATTCCCTGACCGAAAGCACACAGCTTGACCTCTATGATCTGATATGGAAGGAAACCGAATCAGATGAGGCAGAGAGGGTCGATGTTACACATAAACCGCTGCCGCTTCACCGGTATGTCCTGAACCATACGAAGAGGCTCATCATCGACCTCATGGAATACGCAAGCCTCTGCGGGAGGCTCGAAGGCATTGCCGAGAAGAATCCGAAGACCTTCTTTGAGAGCATAGGAACATCCTCATCCAGCTGGAGGAATACCCCGCCTCACCCGCTGATGCTCCTTGCAGCAATCGGGAACGGTGCCGGCGGCGGAGACTATCCTGAAGGTATGCCGTTCTATAACCTCACAGGGATGTGGGCATGGGATATGATCGAAGTCAGAGACGATCTTCCGGATGAAATCCTCGAGAAAAAGGACAGCAGGGAACCATACAGTTTCTTCCTCTGCGCATTCTCGGACACGGTCTCAAAAGGCAGCATCCGAGAGAAGACCCTCCTCGATGCAGAGGCATATTCAAGGTGCCAGGTTAATGCGAGGTATCTCGTAGACCTCTCCAATGGAAAGCCTTCTGGATATACCGGTCAGGAAGAGTCGATCGCAGAAGATATGGTTCTCCATGCACTTCAGGTACGCTTGGACAATGCCGACAACGATGCTTCCATAAAGGAGAAATCAATCACCGTAATAGAAACCGGATCACACAGATATATAGTCGAATACAGCGGCATCGTCACCTCGGCAAGCAAGTGGTCTCATAAAAGACTTTCTGAGTACATGGACATAGAGGACTTCTTCGATTCGCCGCACTACGTTCAATTAGAGAAGCTCGAGAAAAGAAAGCTGTGATTCGCATATATGCATCAATGAATAAAAATATTATGCTGTAATAAATAGCGAAGAGGACAGGACATGCCAGGGACAAAGGATATAAGGATAAAGCTCGAGAGAAGAGGGAAAACCGCTGCTGCTGAAGCAATCCGGAAGGTGACCAAGGCCATCCGGCAGGAAAGCTCCCTCACGCTCGTTGTTCCTGATGCCCTGGCATACAATACCCTTCTCAACGCAAGAAAGGACATAGAGAAGATCCTTCTTGAGATGCTCGGGACGAAGACACAGCTGCGCCTCAAAAGGAAGCTGCAGGATGACCACGAGTTCTCGCCTCAGATGAAGAGGCTCCAGGAGTTCTTCGGCGGAGAGCTTATCTATACGGAACCAGAAGATCGATAATCTCCTTCGTCGATTCCATCCTTCCATGAAGGAGATAAGGACATGCGGACAAAAGAAGAGCTTTTAGACCTGTTCCATGACAGCCTCATGGATTTCATTGAACATCTCAGGGAAGAGGCCGAATTCCAGACGGAGAACATCATAATCACGCCTGCAAGCGCGCTTAAGACGCTTCTATACGAGGCGCTCTCCGATTACTCGGATACGGTCAATGAGAACGGCTCTGCCCTGACCTACGGAGAGATCCTCGACAATCTCTCCGATGAATACAGGAGGCTATAATGCCAGATAGGAAAAGAAAATACTACTGCTGGGATATCATCACGGTCGATGATATCCTCCGCGGCGATATGAGGAAGCAAGAGATTATCGGATGCTCTGCATTCTCCGGATCCGACAATAAGAGCGTCATCGCTGATGCTGAGAGTGATACAGGCTTCGGAATCGTCCGGGGCTTCACCGACAATAGGCTTTTCCGCGTCGAGAAGAACGGAACAGAATCACTTATGCCGTATATCATCATCAGAGAGAAGAAGCGTCAGCTCATCCCGCCAAGGCAGAAGAGCATATTCGACAGCGCCCTTCTGACAATCTATGTGGACAAGGTCAATGCCTGGATGGAAGAGAATGGCCACGACACAAGCTCGGACTGTATCCCGGATATAGCCGAATACCTCTTCTGGCATTTCAGCCCGGAGAAGGAGCTTGAGAGCGAGATAAAGAGGCTGTACATCGCTTCAGTTCATTCATAAGGAGAATATCATGCAGGATTACACAGTGACATTCATTGGAAATGATTATCTCATAGAAAAGGCTGCTGATGAGGACGAGAGAACCTTCAGAAAGGAAGAGGGACTGACCTCAATCGCAGAGCGCTTAGTGCATGATGCATTCAGCGAGAACGGCCTTGCTGCCTATATCACATCAACGGACATCTCATTCAGGGATAGCCAGAGCCACTACATCAGCATCATGTTCGAATCCGAGGAGGATGAGGGCGATATCCGCCGCGCGCTGAGAAAGCTGTACGACAGCACGAAGACGCTCGAGCTTATCACGCTTACCTCCATCACGCACCCCGACTGGGAGATACGCGAGGAGGCCGTCAGGTCCTTCGTAGAGGAAGCAATAGGCAATGCATGCCTTAGCGATGAGGAAGAAGCAGAAGCTATGGAGGATACCATGCTCTGCAATCTGACCTCCTGGTTCCTGGATGATATCAAAGAGCTTGTACAGGATTATGACAGGCTCAGCACAGCGATTGCGGAATGCAGGAGCGGCTCCTGAGAGGGGCTGCTCCCCCGCTCTTTCAGAGCTTCCTCAGAAAACCAATGGAGGCAGACATGATCAGCGAAAAGACACTCAGCAGAATCCTTAGCTATCTTGACGAAGAGGACAGAATACCCGATAAGACAGGCTATTATACTGTTTCAAACACGACATTCGGATGCTCTTCCCTTTCCCGCGGAGGCTCATTCTCTGATAAGGCAAACAACCTGATTCTCTCGGATGAGATCGAATACGGCAATCTCGAGGGCGTTAAAGAGCGCTCCTCATGGCCTGGCGTCTACAGCATTGTCTTCCATCCAGAAAAGATGACTGAGGAAAGCGCGGAGACGCTCATTGAACACCTGGTTATGATGGATGAGAACAGAAGATGGTCGGGCATGCCATGCATCGATGAGAGCCGTGTCTATAAGATGGAGGACGATGAAATCAGGGAAACGCTTACAGAAGCGGTTCAGGGAATCATCGATGAATACGTCCTCCTTCCCTGCAGCCTCGAGCTCGATGAACGCTTCATCAAAGCAATAAGGAAAACAGAACAGGCTGTAAGCGGTGAGCTCTATGTCATCGAGCAGGGACCTGATATATTCATCCGTGACGGGGCGCTCAGGAAGGCAATCATCGAGGCATTCCCGCAGTGCCGCCCTATTGAGGTCGGCGACCTTGTATGGTGGTCAGACCCGGAATACGGCGAATGCTCAAAGCTCGCGACCGTGTCAGAAATGAGGACGGGAGATATCCCGCAGACTACCGATGAGATTACCCTCAAGGATGACCACGGATGCGAAGGATGGGCGTTCAGAAATGAGTGCGAACGGGTAAAGACCGGGAAAGCCGTATATATCCCTTATATCCCCTCTGAAGAGAATAAGGCTCATCAATACGAGGCTGTCACGATTCTTGCCATGAGGGATCCTTATGAGAAAGATGCCGATGGGTTCGGGCTCTCGTACTTCATCGCGTTCCCGGATGGAACGGAAGGAATCGCTTACGGAGACGAGCTATTCTGATACAGGCGGCTGCGGCCGCCTTTTCTCATATCAATCCGCCTCGGGCTTTCAGCCCTTCCCTCTCCTGCTGTAAGGAGAAAGCAATGAGCGGAGGAAGATACTACACCAATTATATTATCTATGCAGACGGGAAGGATATCGGAGACATACTCGGAGAGCTGGCACTTGCTGATACAATCTGTGATACGGATACCTATATCAAGAGAACCAAGGAGAACGGCGACAGGTTCCGAATCTCCATACAGAACGACGGCTACACGAACCTGCTGGAGCTTGCAGAGGAATATCCCGCGATGGTCGCAACGGCAGTGAACTGCTCGTACGATGGATGCGGAGGATATGCAAGCATATCAGAAGCATTCGCAGACGGGAAACGCATATACAGGCATTGCCTCGCCTCTGATGTCTCTTCAGAAGATGGCGATGAGAACATAGTCGAGGGCTCTCTCGAAGGCTATCCAGAGCTTGAGGGGTTTGACCCGAAACCTGGGGAAGAAAGCTACGAGAAGGAATGCCGCTCCGACGTTCCGTTCTGATAAAGGGGGCTTTCAGCCCTCTCATCATATGCCACAAAGGAGAAAAAGATGCTGAATAACGAATATGAGCTTTATGATTCAAGCAATTTCACAAGCGAGGCCTATGACTACAGAAAGGGAGAGAATCCCGATGTACCCGAGGATGCCATCTGGGCAATGGTGAATGACGAGATAGATGCCGAAGCCGATAACCTCAGAGCCGAATTCGGGGATATCGAGGGCGACTTCATCATATGCGGCTCCATGGGCAGATGGGACGGAAGGCACGGAGGCTTCTCCCCATACTTCGATACGAACCTCGGCGAGATGCTCGTGAAACTGATGTCAGGGTTCTGCGATTCCGGCTCCAGTACCCACGTCTGGGTTGATAGGAACGGCGATGTAAGGGCATATGAGAGCCATCACGACGGCTCGAACTCATACCTTCTGAGGAAGGTAAAGAAAGGCGTCACAAGGGAATACATCGAGAATCTCGGGGAGAACCTCAATGTCGGAAAGAGACTTGAGGATGCAATCATGAAGTTCACGGCAAAGGCAGGACTTCCGATTGCGAAGGCATATGGGTGGAAATAATGCTTGTAAAACTCAGCAAGACAATAGACTACTACGCGGAAATCAATACGGAAGGCTTCGAAAGCAATACAGAAGCCCTCGAATCATTCAGGGATATCAATGTCCGCCATGGAATAGACTCATTCATGAAGCCAGCACCTTATTATCATGTTGAGGCAAGAGTGATCTTCGCGCTGCCGAAGGATACCCCCATCAACCGCTTCAGTATCAACGAGAAGACAGGGCTACTGACGCTCGATGAGAGGGAGGTTGACATTGTACAAAACAACCGATGAGATAATCAAAGAGATGCTCAAGGAAGCAGGCACAAACAGCCTGCTTGAATATGTCCGAAAGAAGATAACCGAAGCCGGAAACAGGTTTCCGGGAGATGATGACGAAAATACAGTGGATATCATCCACTCAGTGCTTCAGACGGTCTGCGAGGACCCGGAGAACGAGGAGCCTATAAAGAAGATTCTCGAAATGATCGACTATATCTCCGATCCCCGCAGATATTATATTGCTGATGCCCTGTTCGCTCTGAACACATATCTCAATAGCGGCTACACAGCAGATGAGGCAAAGAAGGTCGTGAAGGATATACAGAGCTGCGTTATCTTCTTTATGAGAGAAACGAAGCGGCGTGAGGAAAAACTGATCGGAAAATAGCTCCTATGCCATAAGGAAATCAAGAATGCCGGGAAAGCTCTAGGCCGCCCCGGCATTTATCATGATTTCTCGCAGTATTCTCAGGCCTCTGTATCTACCTCAGGATATGTCACCTTGAAGTTCTGCCCGCCAACGTTCAGATCAACGGCCTCCATCGAGAAATATCCGCTGATATCAAGGATGAACTCACCCATCATGATCCTTCCGCCGAGATCAATCCTTGTTCCCGTTGTGTTCAGAGTTGCGTTGCCATAATAAGCGCAGATAATACCACTGATGTCGACTTCCTTGCCTTCGAATACAACAGTCTTTCCCGCATATTCAGGATTATCCATCATATCAGGCTTCTCATTTGAGATGCATCCCTGCAGGGCAGTTACAACAGTTGTCGCAATCTCAGAATCAGGGACTGTCTCACCCGCGTTTCCATTAATCCAGGCCTTGAATTCCTCGATTGTTCCCTTTGTGTCAGGGGTTCCCTCCGGAAGCGTTACGCCACCGTTCGGATTGCATGCCGTAAGAACTACGGCAAGAGCCAGAGCAAGAATCAGAATCTTTTTCATAATTTCCTCTTAGCATATGAGAATATACGATGAATCCGCAAAAAGAAAGGATTTTTCCATAAAGAAGCTATAAACAAGGAAAATCCAGTGTTCTTTCCTGCCCTTTCAGGGCTTCCCCTCCCTTCTGCGGCAAGACCGCAAGGAGGAAGCTATGCAATCAGTCGTTTCATACCCGGATAGAGGACCTTGGGGAAACAACAGATACAGAGGGAATTGCTCCGGATATCTCATCAAAGACCTCATTGAACAGTTCCATATCAAGAATATGTCTGACTATATGGTTGGAGGAGGCACAACTGAGGACGTCTGCCGTGACATGAGAATCCCTGGAACCTTTCTCGACCTTAACAGGGGTTTCGATATGATGAACATGGATATCCCAGACCGCCCGGAATCGATATTCTGGCACAGCCCTTATGATCGAGCCGTGGTCTACAGCGGGAACATGTATGATGCGGACGAAGTGGACAGGAAATATGGAATCGACTGCCGTGCGAACGACCTTTCCCGTTGCCGTGACTGGGATGAGTTCGTCAAGAAGATGAACTATTGCATGCTCAAGCAGTTCACCGCCCTTCAGCCGGGAGGATACATGTTCTCACTGGTTGGCGACATCAAGAAGAACGGCCAGCTGTACTCCATGATTTCTGACATAGTCAAACCAGGCAAAACCATCAACATCCTGATCAAGCTTCAGCATCATTGCACCTCCGACAGCTTCACATATTCCAACAACAACTTCATCCCCATCGTTCATGAATATGTCCTCATCAGCAAAAAAGAGAAAGGTTTCATCATCCCAATCTCGATGACTGTCCGCAGGACAATGGACATGAGAGATAGTCTGAATACAACATGGAGAGATACCGTCCATGCGGTCCTTGAGCAATATGGCAGAAGCATGACGCTGAACGAAATCTATGAGGAGCTTGGTCCACACAAGAAAGCAAAGGCGAACCCCCACTGGAAAGAGAAGATCAGACAGACTCTCAGAGACGGGCGCTACTTCAAACGCGTATCGGAAGGCACCTACCAGGCTGCCTGAAAAAAAACAGAAATGGGAGCCTTGGCAAGATGCGTCAGCTCCCTTCTATTCAATTTTCGCTATGCCTGAAAATGCTTTCTGCATAACGGACATCGTGCGGCATAAAGACTGATAGTATTAAGCGATTTCCCTGTATATCAGACACTCGTAGTAATCGCATAATATCCATCCGCATCAGGTGTATCCGCTATAGCATATCCTGCTGCCAGATCCTGCGTACGGATGCCGATGCTGGAAGCATCCTTGCCTTTGAACCGGCCTCCACTGATCTGCAGGAATCCCTCGCCATAACCACCTTCGCCAGCAACAGCGCACTTGACAACATTGTTTTTCTCGCTATGGAAATCCCCTCCCGTAATCAAGACCGTTGCAGGATTTCCCAGTCCACCATCATTACTGTTTCCTACAAGGATTCCATATCCCGAAGCTCCATCTGTATAATAAGAGCCTCCGGATACGACAATCTTATCAACCGTATTATCTTCACCTGCGATATAAAGCCCATGGAATGCCTCCCCCTCACTGATTGATTCATGAGTATGCCCTTCAGTATTGACATTGAGGTCATAGAAAGCTGCAAGTTCTTCAGCAACACTGGCATCTACAGACGCAATATAATTGAAGATCTCCGTGGAAACCTTTGTGGTCGCATCCTTGATCTCACCATTTCCGCCTATCTGGGCCAATGCTCCCTGCAGACCATAATATGTTCCGCCGTTGATATAAGACGTGCCAGATCCAGTTACAGCATACGCATAGCCAGTCTTAAGCTTATTGCTTGCGACAGATGCGAACACACCCTTCCTGATTGTCAGTGTACTGTTCTGATCGCTGAAGATTGTTCTGTATGTGCTGAACATCTTGCCGCCGTTGATAGTCAATATTCCATCGGAATAGATCGTAGAGTTCTTAATCTCGGAATCAGTACCGTACGGGAATGCTACAAACGTGATATCACCATTGATCGTAAGCTCACCGCCTTTCTTGACATTGATGAGATTCCGGCTCGGATTATCCTTTATCGTACCGCCTATCCTTCCACTGCCCGAGAGCGTCAGCTTCGCGCCGTCCTCAACGGTAATCAGCGTCATATCGGTATCCGGTATCCAGCCTCCGCTGACCGGCACTAGATCATAATCATTCCCGTCGATGGCTCTGCCGGTTCTGCCGGGCGATCCGTTTCCGAGACTGATAGACCCGTTGACAACCATGCGGACATCCTGACCATACGGCACGGTAAGCGGCTCGGCTTCCTGGAGGTCGATTTCCGCATATGCTGGAACCTCGATATAGATCGGGTTCTTCGTCCTCATATCGAGGATATCCTGCAATCCTGCCGAATCCTCCGGGATATAAGGCGATGCGGCCGTACTCGTGTTCTCGTCCGTCTCCTCGATCGGAACCAGGAAGATCACCTGCCGGCATGACGTCAATGATAAAACAGACAAAGTCAGCACACATGCAATAAGAAGAACTCCAAGCAAAGAGCTCTTCTTCCCTTTTTCATTCCACATGCTCATTCTCTCTCCTTGTGATTGCCAGATTATCATATGATTTATGACTGAACTAGTGCAAAAACTATCGTTTTGTATTAATTCCGTCATTCTGATCAACAAAACCAGGCATAAAAGGAGGGAGCCTCCGCGGAATGCATCAGCTCCCTTTTTCATATCCAAGCGTAATCTTACTCAGCCAGTTTTTTCTGTTCAGACCGGCGCTTTCGTCATATCGAGAAGCTTCCCATCAAGCATAACGGTCATGTTCTCATTCCCCGCCGTGCCTCCAGCAAGGATATCCTCGATATTTGCTGATCCTGAGCCGGAGACCTCAAGGTCATAATCCTCGCCGAGATAGCTTCCATTGATGTTAATATCCATGACGACATTCACGACAGCAACGGACGCATCAACTGAATAATTGAGCTTGATAGTTCCGCTGTTGAGCACGACGCCGATGTTCTCAACCGGTACGGGCTCAGTAATCGTCACATCGATGTTCGATAGCTTCTGGAGATATTCCAGGATGAGCGATGGGTTATTCATGATCTCCGACGGGTCGGATGGCATCGTGACGCCTGATGACCGTACAGCGTACTGGGAAGCAGCAGCAGTCAGCATGCTGACAGCGACAGCCTCCTCCCTTGTCGGAGCCACTGGTCCTGAGCCTGGACTGCAGGCGGAGAACAGCATAAGAACAACAAGCAGAGCAATGACAATTCTCTTCATAATTCACTCCATATGTTTATGGTTTCCATCATAAAGGGAGGTATGGCAACGCGCAAGAAACAACTCTTGGATTAGAGAGAAAATGGTATCTATAACAGGCGAAATGCTCTAAATTACAGGTTTTGCCATCTGCCGAATGCTCTATTTTACATATTCTGCACACCTTAGAATGCCCTGCTTGAGAAGATGAGAATGTGCGAAACCATCCTGAATTCAGACGGATGATCAAACCAGCGGCTCTCTATCAGAAAGCCATGCATATGCAGGAACAATCCGTATAGAGAATCCTGAATCATCGATCACCCGTTCCTCAAAATCTGTTATCAGCAGGAGATTCCTGCATCCGGTCTTCTCCGCGGCGGTTACAAGGCCCTTAATCTCCCGCTTCAGCGTCCTCTCCTTTGAGATATCATACGATACCTGGACAGCTGATATGACTTCCCGTCCGCGGCAGACCAGAAAATCGCATTCGCTGCTCCTCTCCTCCAGATATGCCACATCGAGCCCTTCCGGCCGGCAGCGTCGAAGCAGCTCTATCAGGACAAGCGTTTCCATCCTCCAGCCAAGATTCTCTCCGGCAAATGCATCCCTTCTCATATTCATCAGCGAGACATCCACGGTATAGGCCTTGCTTCCATGCACCCTTATCTGGCTTTTATAGGAAAACCGGGGAATCAGGCACATAAGATATGCTTTCTCGAGATAGCCGACATAATTCTCAGCAGTATGCCTGGATCTGAATCCGAACAACGAAGAAAGATCTGCATAATTGAGCTTGGATGGCGATATATTCATAAGATGCTGCGACATCCTCTCGAAGGCATCCTTATATGCGATCTTGTACCGCTTCTCTATGTCGTTCGTCAGGATGCCGGATATAAGCTCCTGTACATATGCTTCCTTGCGCCTCTCATTGATCAGCTCAGGAAATCCACCGTCGTGGATGTAATCATCAAAGACCTTCCTCAGAAGACCCTTTTCTTTCGTGGTGCCATGGGCAAGCGGGATCTGCTGTGCCTCGCAGTATTCAGCGAAGGAGAACGGATAAAGCTCTATTGCCATATACCGGCCTGTCATATGGGTTGATAGCTCGCTGGAAAGAAGCTTGGCATTTGAGCCGGTCATAAGCACATGCATACCGCTTCTGAGCAGCCTGTTGACGAAATGCTGCCAGCCTTCCACGTTCTGAATCTCATCAAGGAATATATTCTCGAATGACCCATATATCTGGTACAGGCATTCCAGCATCATGTTCAGATCAGCTGATTCCATAGCGGAAAGACGCTCATCCTCGAAGTTTACATATCCAAACGCTTTGCCGGAATCCTTGATGGCATTGATGCAGAGGGTAGACTTACCCGAACGCCTGACACCGATAACGACCTGGGCAAGCCTGCTTGTCAGATCTATCAGAGTCTCCTCTGGCCTATGGCACCATTCCATGCCGAGAAGATCGGCGAACTCCTGCTTCTGGTCCCGGAGAACCAATTCCAACACCTGTCTTTCCATAAGGTTATTATCAGCCCGAATGCTCTAAATTACAAGTATTGGAACCTTCTGAACGCCTTATTTTACATGTTTTGCGCTTCTCAGAACGCCCTATTGATCAATGAAACAGTCTTACCTTCGCTCTAGCTCCGGGAAGAGACCTGTCAATATGGAAGGCATTTGAAGGATTATATTTCTTCGTTTTCTTCTTTTCCTTCGTAATATGCTTCGGCAGCTCAGAGAAACTCTTTACTTCATAATCTCTTATGCCATATATGTCACAGAACCCCTCAATGCCATCTTCTTTCGGAATGGTATTCTTATGAATATAAACCTTCTTAGGAGGCGTCTTTGTAACATAGCAAGGCACATCACCGCTCATTGTCGAAAGGATCCTTACCGGATATTTCCTTCTCACATTATCCACCATACCTCCGAAGAATATGACCTTGCATGTTCGGAACAGATAGCAGAGATAGTCGTAATCCCTGGCTTCCTTGCTTTCATGATATGAAGATAAATCACGCCTATGATTATCCTCGTATCCACGATTCCATTTCTTCTGTTCTGCCATATCATACGGCTCTTTCGGTGGGCCATAATCTGTTGATATGGAAACTGCATTTATACGGGCCTTGGTTTCGTCATCAAGCCTTGGACATCCACGGAAGGAATCTCGACCTATCTTCCTGACCGAGAATGGAAATGAAACTCTCCTGAGCGAAGGGCAGTTCTCAAAAGCCTTATCGATTATCTCCTCTATGCATGACGGAAGATTGATGATTTCTGCGTTGCGGATCGCCGACTTATCGAGGAAACCGACCGAGATAACCCTCTTGCCGTTATATATTGAGGGCACGTCGATTACCCGTGCATTCTCATCCCCTGTATATCCGACTATCTGACATTCCGTATCGGAAAGGGAAACAGAAACGAAATCACCCATAGAATCAATCTTCTGAAGCATTCAGGCTGCTGTCAATGTCAGAGATATGCTTCCAGAAGAATCTTCTTATATTCCTCCATTGTCTCATTCTCATCCATACCATCCAAACGGGAATGCGGATAATAGATCCCTAAGAATCGACAAAGGAACATATATATAGCGCACTGAGCAACCTTTATATTCCGAAGAGCCTCCCTGGAGATATGCCTGTCGCTTTCGAATCCCTCGATTACGGAATCAATACGCTCCAGCAGAGAAGGATGAATGCCATCGCCTTTCAGGGCCTCCTCAATTGGCGATATATGAAACAGAGAGCTGAAGCCTATCAGGATGCTCAATAGCAGACCAGAATCCTTGACATTTCCAAGAGCTTCAGGATGCAGGCAGAGCTGTACTGCAAGCCTATCTGCTCTCCGTTCTTGTTCAAGAGCATCCACTCCGGGGCAATCCTGAAAATAGGCATGTGTAAATTCGTGATATAGGATGAATATCATTGCATTTACTGCTATATGATTCGCATTTCCACAATATGAACACTCATTATCCTCTAATCCTGCTGTCGGCATTGGGGATGGGAAGTCAGCAGGCCATACGCTGTCTTTCTTAGGAAGCTCACTCATAGCCCACCTCATCAGATATTCTCCACGCTCAAGCATCCTATCGGTAATCACAGATAAAGCATCAGTACAACCATTAACCACCTGCGACAAGTGTTCTACCCCAAGAAGGTAGAAATATGATGCACACCAGATATATGCAAAGAAATTCTCGCTGAATCGCATCGTAAAACATTGTTTTGATTTATCGAAATAACAGCAGGGGCTGGGTATACCAGAGGCACTGACATCATAATCTATCCCATTCGATACCCATGGTATGTTTGTATGCATAAGCCTATATGCTTCCGGGGATAAGCTGGAAAACCTAGTAGTGACATTATATTTCAGATTTTGAACAGGGAACCTGCCGGGAAATTCATCTTCAGGAAACCTTCTGGCATAATCAGCCAACTGCTCTTCCTTATTGCCCAACATTATCTTTAAACATTCATTAATATCAATTTCCATAAAGAGGCCTCCGCATCCCATGACTATAAGATACGGAGGCTCCATTGCAGACGGCAAGCTTTATGTGTTGGATACCAGCGTTCCACCCGTGAACCCTTCTGGAATCGTTATACCAACCTCTGCGGCGTATTCTTCGAGGGTATAACCGTAATAGACGACAGTTCTATCTCCGAATGCATTAATCCATCCGGAAGGAGCTTCTTCTGCATCCGTATAAATACTTCCCCCTGATAAATCAATCGCATCTTCACCTATTTCCTCTACTCCGGAAGGAATGAATATTGATCCCCCTTTAGCTGCAAGAAATGCACTACTCCCTATTTTCTTTACTCCTTCCGGGATTATTAATGCATTTTCATGAAAATCGGAATTCGCAAAAGCACCACGGCCAATCTCTTGAAGTGATGATGGAAAAGAAAGACTGTTTATATCAGTATGACAGTCTCCATCAGCATAATACGGAAGCCCATGAAACATCATTTCTGGGATCTTCGTAACACCTTCATGAAAGATGATATCAGTTGTGCTATGCATTTCAACAGCATCGGAATACCAAGGTCCATCAACGCAATTATTGAATATACGGTTATCTGAAATTATATCCCCATAAATATGAAGTTCTTCGCATTTCACACCATTAAATGCATAATCATCAATCTTTGTTCCTTCATATAAGTTTATCCTATTAAATTCCGCCCCTGAATACAGGATTTGCATTCCACTCGAAAACCCGGCAATATATTCGGCATTTCTGAAATCAGCAATACCGAAATCATAAACATTCTCATCAGGTTCAGTAGGATAATAAAGCATATCTGTTGCGATATATTTCAGATTCTGAATCTGATTTTTCAGCAGCTCACGGCAATACGTTGCAACAAAAGAACTCATATATTCTAATTCAACAGAAGGAATATTTATATCAAAAATACTTATCAATGCGTTATAGCATGCTTCCTTATATACAGAAGAAGGAAGATTATGAACTTCAGAAGGATACTCAGAAGCAAGAGGGGCTTCATAATTGACAAGCTCTCCAGCAACAGGAACCACGAAATTCACTTCTTGTAAAAATAGTCCTTTTATATCTGATGGAACATCTATATATATTTTACCATTTCTGATAATAGGATATGTCACAGCAAGAATGCTTTCAGAGACTGAATCAAATAATATTCCGTCCTGGATTGAAATAGTATCAGTGGAAGATGTCTGCATAAACGATACACAGCTATATCCAAACAAATAGGAAAGCATAGAAGATGTTGCATCAAGTGTTTCCCCGCTGGAAAGCTCTGCGATACTTGAGGTATAAAAATCAAAAAAAGAACCAAAGTCAGCACCAGGTAAATACAGTTCAACAGGGTTTATTCTTAGATTATCAAAAACATATCCATTTTCTTTTCCATATCCATTTTCTCCATATGTCAGATTATCATAAAGCATTCCAAGAGAAGCAAAAGGATATCCAACTGTTAAAAGCGTTATCATTGATTCCAGATCGGATAAGAATACAGTAGAAAAGACAATAGCTTTCAATGGTGTACCATTATCGGGATAACTCTCTTTCTTCAGATCTGAAGCAAGCATAGTCCCAAATGCCTTGACCGAATCGGGAAAGGTTATATATTCATTCGGATACTCACTCCATGCAGATAAACACTCAGATCCCGTTTTTATTCCAAGCAGACCCTCCGATAACGAAAAATACTCCGTAAGCTCCCCGCTCACAGCCTCCAGCCCGAGCTCATCATACGTCACTTCCCCATCGCCGTTCAGATCATTCCATTCTCCCCTATATGGGAAATCAACACCCTCCCCATCCTTCGTGAAGCCCATGTTGATCTCGTTGTCGCCAAGCTCAAGGTGCTTCGCGAGGTCGTAGTAGCTGACAGTGACTTCCTCTGACGGGATCTCGACGCCGATCTTGACCTTGTTCAGGATGATATCCACCGAGCCTACGCTGATCTGCATGTCAGGAAGATACGCGACGACCGTCAGGACATGGCGTCCGATGCCGAGGGATGAGAGACCGCTAAGCGTATATGCCTGGTACTCCGTTGCTGTACCGGTATCTTCTTCTGTACCGGAATCCCCTGATGCCTCCTTCTCTGCCGTTTTGCTGTTCCAATCATTGCCATCAACATACCACTTATAGCTGTATGCCTTCGGGAAAGCGAGAGAGAATGTGTCCTCAGTGAAGTTGAACTCCGTGCCATCGAGGACGCTGAATTCAAGGATATCGCCGATAAGGTCCTCAACCGTAAGGCCAACGGACACGGATGTCGCTACAGAGGATCCCGCGAAATCGAGTGTGCCAACTGCATCTGTCGATGCTATGAGCCTCATCGCGTCAACGGCTGTGACTGGCGTGCCGTTCTCCATCACAGTGACATAGAGGAGATACGACCCCTGGTTGAGTCCGCTTATCGAGAGCTGAGCAGTCCCAGAGGCTGCTGTGCCTGTAAGAGGGGCATCCTTGCTTCCTTTATCCACAAGATCAACCGGAGTGCCGGACATATCCGTCACGTCATACCAGTAGCTGAAAGAGCCGTCCGCTATCTCTGAAGGGAGAAGGAGCGTCACGGTGACAGTTCCGGCAGCGATCTCCTCAAGCATGTCGAACACGAGCTCGATATCCTTGTTCTCCCCTACCATCGTGACCTTCTCGGTCTCGGTCGTCGCAACCTTCACCATGGCCGATTCGACATCGGTTCCTGCCGTGTTCACATACGCTTCGGCCTTCACGTCCCATTCGCCGGAGACAAGGCCGCTCACGGTGAACGACTCGCCCTTATCGAGATAGCCGGAGTCATAATAGGCACCGACTGAATTGGTGATGATCACCTTGTAGTGGGATATATCGACGTTATCCGCATCAGGCGTGATAAGCTTCGCTGTCTCATCCGATACCGTTACGGTAAGGGATGCCGTGCCCGCCGCATTCT
>CALXLE010000150.1 GCA_944389115.1 uncultured Spirochaetaceae bacterium | reverse complement strand
ATACTCGGCCTTGTCTCAGGCGATGCCAGCATAAAGGATTCTTCCGTATCGTCTTCACGCATGCAAAGCGCATTGAGCAATGTCATTCCTATAGCAGAGGATGTTATAATCGATCTTTAGGAGGTTCTATGAAGGTTGTCATAATAGGAGGAGTCGCGGCTGGCGCAAGCGCTGCAGCAAGGCTCAGGAGACTTTCAGAGGATGCAGAGATAATCATCGTAGAGAGAAGCGGCTATATTTCATATGCCAACTGCGGACTGCCATACTATGTAGGCGGTGTCATTGAGAGCAAGGCTTCGCTTACGCTCCAGACCCCGGAGAGCTTCTGGAGCAGATTCCGGATTGAGGCAAGAGTCAATACAGAGGCCATCAGCATCGATAGGAAGGAAAAGACAGTGCATCTTCGGGATCTCCTCTCTGGAAAGGAATACACCGAATCATACGATAAGCTCATTCTCGCTCCGGGAGCGGAGGCGATCATCCCGCCATTTCCCGGCATCGGCAGCGGAAGGATATACCGTCTGAGGCATACGGAGGATGCATTCATCCTCAGGGACGCTGCACTCAAGGCAAGGAAGGCAATTGTCATAGGAGGAGGATTCATTGGGCTCGAGACCGCGGAGAATCTCAGGCACATGGGACTGGATGTGATGATCATCCAGCTTCTGGACCATGTCTCCAATCTCTCCTTTGATATGGCTCAGATAATCCATGAGGAGATAAGGAAGAACGGCATAGATCTCCATCTTGAGGAAGGGGTGAAGTCCTTTGAGGAGAAGGATGACTGTATCTCCGTCATCACGGATAAAGGATCATATGATGCGGATTTCGCAGTGCTCGCGATTGGAGTCAGGCCAGACTCGAAGCTTGCCAAGGACGCGGGTCTTGAGACAGACAGGCGCGGCTCGATAATCGTCAGCAATACGATGAGGACATCCGATGAGGATATCTACGCAGCAGGCGATGCCGTCTCCATCAGGAATGCCGTCTCAGGGGAGATGGGGATGATTGCGCTGGCAGGCCCAGCGAACAAGGAAGGACGCATCGCTGCAGATAACATAGCAGGGTACGAAAGCCATTACAGAGGCGCATCGGGGGTATCTGCGATGAAAGTATTCTCACTCACAGCAGCCTCTGCTGGCATCACGGAGGAGAATGCGAAGCGTCTTGGACTGGACTATGATGTGGCAATCACATACCAGGCTGACCATGCATCATACTACCCTGGCAGCCAGATGATGATGCTCAAGCTTATCTATGAAAAGACAACAGGGCGTATCCTCGGAGGCGAGGCTGTTGGAAGAAATGGCACGGACAAGAGGATAGACAGGATATCGATGGCGGCAGCGATGGGAATGACCGTGGAGGATCTTGTCGATCTCGATTTCGCATATGCACCGCCCTATTCATCGGCAAAGGATCCTGTGAATATCCTGGGATACATCGCCTCGAACAAGATGAAAGGAATCCTTGAGGAGTTCCGGGCAGAGGATATCCCATCTCTCGATCCTGATTCATCCATGCTTGTCGACCTGAGGACTGAGGAAGAGGTCAGAGGAGGAATGATCGAAGGCGCGGTGAATATCCCGCTCGACTCGCTAAGAGACAGTCTCGATAAGCTCGATAGGTCAAAGACAATCTATGTCTACTGCAGAAGCGGACAAAGAAGCTATATCGGGTACAGAATCCTAAAAGGCCATGGCTTCAGGGCAAAATCCCTATCAGGAGGTTACCTGATGTATTCATACAGCCGCCATTAGCCTATTGCTATGAGCATCCCGGTGGTCGATGCGAGCGCTATGACAATCGCAAGGATCATCGGGCCCTTGAAGAATGATGTAAGGAATGCTGTGCCTACTCCGGCAAGCCCTGCAATCCAGAGCGGGCCGAAGTCCGTCAGGGCAAGAGGGAATATCAGGGCACCGAGCGAGGCAACGGGAAGAAGCAGCATGCACTTGCGTATGAAGACTGGAAGCTTCTTCAGGAATGATGATGCAAAATATGGAATGATTCTCGGCAGAAGCGTCACAGCAGAGCATGTGAGTATCAGGACAAGCTTATTCAATTCCGGCCTCCTTATCTGTGTATATCATTGCCCCGAAAATAGTTGCAGCGATAAGTGATATAAGGAAGGAAAGACCTGTGGAAACACCTATGGCAAGGATCAGCACGGAGTTGATCAATGCGGATACTCCTGCTGTGAGAAGTGCTTTCGCATTTTTCCTCACTTCTCCTCCGAGAAGCGATGCGAACATGGCATAGACTGTAATGACAGCTGCTTTCTGGACGACATCCGGAAGGAATGTCCCTGCTATATACCCTACAGCTGTCCCCGACACCCATCCTGAATAGGATGTGAAGATCAGACCCGCCATGTATGTATATGGGAGCTTTATGCCTTTGAATGATGCTACAGCGAAGACCTCGTCTGTCGTACCGAAGCCACACATCAGGCGTCCCAGTATCGATCTGGGGTTTTTAAGCCTGCCCGAAAGCGACGCAGCCATGAATATGTAACGGCTATTGATGAAGAATACGGAGAGCGCTATCCCGAGAAGGAATGTGCCTGCATTGTATAGATTCATCATCAAAAACTGCCCCGATCCGGCGAAGTTAGTTATGCTGACAAGGACTCCCTCCACGAATGAAAAGCCGCTTGTCCGTGTAAGAAGCCCGAATGCAAGAGCGGTCGTGAAGTATCCAAGGAAGATGGGAAAGCCATCCCTGATACCATCCTTTATCTCCTTTCCGGCATTACCCATTCAAGTCCCTCCTGAGACAGAGCGCTGCCTCTGTCCCATCTATAGCGGCAGAGACGATTCCTCCGGCATACCCTGCGCCCTCCCCAGCGGGATAAAGGCCCCTTCCCTGCCGCATCGATCCATCACGCAGGATGCGGATGGGGGATGAAGTCCTCGTCTCGCATGCGATGACCGTTCCCTCCTCTGTCAGGAAGCGGCCGCGTGTCATATCGGAGAATGCAAGGAATCCCTGCCGGAGCGATGATACGACAACAGGAGGCAGGATGTCATCAAGCCTGGATGCGGAAAGCCCCGGACGATAGGTTGAATCAGGAAGGGTTCCGGAAGGTCTGTCGTAGCAGAAATCGGTCATACGCTCAGCGGGTGCAATGAACCCTGGGATGAACGAAGAGCGCTCTATGCTCTCGATATACCTCAGGACGCGGAATGGATCATCGCCCGCGATTTCCTCCTTCCTGATCTCGGTTATCATGCCGCTATTGGCCCACCTGCCACGCCGAGATGCAGGGGACATGCCATTGATTACAAGAAGCCCCTCCTCGGTCGATGCAGGTACAACGGAACCTCCCGGGCACATGCAGAAGGAGTAGACACCTCTTCCGCCGACCTGTACCTTGAATGAGTAGGACGCAGGAGGAAGGAACGGACTCCTTTTTTCCGAATGGTACTGGATTGAATCGATAAGAGCCTGAGGCTGCTCCAGCCTGACGCCGACAGCGGTGCTCTTCGCTTCGATTGAGAAGCCATTATCGGCAAGGAATGAATAGACATCCTTTGCGCTATGGCCCGTTGCGAGTATCACAGGGCCAGAGATCTCCTCTCCGCTTTCAAGGACTGCGCCTGTGACTTCATCGCCTTTTCTCATTAGCCCTGTTACTCTGGATGAGAAGCGTACCTCCCCGCCGGAGGAGATTATCGTATTCCTTATGTTCTCGATGATCTTGGGCAGCCTGTCAGACCCGATATGAGGATGGGAGTCATAGAGTATGGACTCATCAGCACCATGCTGGACAAGGAGGCGGAGGATCTTTCCTGCATCCCCGCGCTTGAGAGACCGCGTATAAAGCTTCCCGTCGGAGTATGCTCCAGCACCTCCCTCTCCGAATGCGTAGTTCGACTCAGGATTGAGCTTTCCATCCCTTGATAAAGCTGCCGTATCGATACGTCGGCTATGGACATCCTTCCCTCGCTCCAGGATTATCGGGCGGATACCGTTCTCTATAAGCGTAAGCGCTGCGAAAAGACCTGCAGGACCAGCTCCGGCGACAACAGCAGATGGGGATGAATGGACAGAGGGAAAAACAAAAGGATGCTCAGGTACTGGATCCTCGCCTGCATACACCCTAACCCTCTCATTGATCTTAATATCCCTTCTGCGGGCATCGATGCTCCTTCTGAGCACTGTGACATGGCTCACATCGCTAGATGAGATCGAGAGCTTCTTTGAAGCTATGCGCCTGAGAGCTCTCCCGTCATTCATCTCCTCAGGTCTGAGCACTATATCGATATCCTTGACCATGCGGCGATTGTACCTGATTAAGGCGTGGGGTTTCAATTCACAGAAAGCCCTGGAAAATGTAGAATCACGGTGTGAATATCCTATCAATAGAGAATCTTTCGAAGACACTTAATGATGAACCCCTCTTCGAGGAGGCAACGCTTGGCCTCGATGAGGGAGAAAAAGCCGGGATTGTAGGCAAGAACGGCTCGGGTAAATCGACGTTCCTGAAGACAATCGCAGGGCTTATCGTTCCGGATGAGGGCAAGGTATCGATGAAGAACGGGACGAACTTCTTCTACCTTCCCCAGGACATCTCCTTTTCCGATGATGCGACCATCATGGACTTCTTCTATGATTCGGATAACAAGGTCATAAAGAAGCTTGATGCATACAGGAAAGCACTTGAAGAAGGAAGCGATGCCCAGAAGCTCTTCGAGGAGATTGAGAAGGAGAATCTATGGGAAGCCGAGAGACGCTTTGAAGGCTACCTCGGCAAGCTCGGCATGGCTGAGCCTCTTACGAAGCGCATGGCAGACCTGTCGGGTGGAGAGCAGAAGAAGACGGCAATCGCAAGAGCTCTCTCCGTCAGTCCAGATCTACTTCTTCTCGACGAGCCGACGAACCA
Organism: uncultured Spirochaetaceae bacterium; assembly: GCA_944389115.1. Taxonomy (GTDB): domain Bacteria; phylum Spirochaetota; class Spirochaetia; order Sphaerochaetales; family Sphaerochaetaceae; genus Ornithospirochaeta. The sequence continues at coordinate 20,559 of CALXLE010000150.1, read as the reverse complement.
TTTGGATATTCCATCGATAGAGTTCCTCGAGACGTGGATCACTGAAAGCAGTGCTGCGGTGATCATCGTCACCCATGACCGCCATATCCTCAACCAATGCTGCTCCACGATCTGGGAGCTGGACAGGAAGCACTTCTATCGCCATCCGGGCTCCTTCTCCGCATACCTCGAAAGGCGCGAGGAGCGCATAAGGATGAATGAGAAGGAACAGGAGCGTCTGGAGACTATCCTCAGAAGGGAACGCAAATGGCTTCTCAGAGGACCGAAGGCAAGGACGGGCAAGGACAAGAACAGGAAGGACAGGATTGAGGAAATGGAGGACTCGCTCCACTCCGTGAGGGATCCTAGGCAGAGGGAATTCACATCTGGAATGCGCCGCATGGGGAAGAAGGTCCTTGAAGCGGAGGGAATAGCGAAGGAATACGATGGAAAGATGCTCTTCTCGGATTTCACATTCTCATTCCAGAAGGGACAGCGCATCGGTCTTGTGGGAAGGAATGGCTCTGGAAAGTCCACCCTCCTCGATATCCTCACAGGCCGTACCGAACCTGATAATGGTTCTGTAGACAAGGGAGTTAACACGCACTTCGGGTACTATGACCAGCTCGGCCGTGACCTGCAGTCCTCAAAGACCGTCCTTGAATATGCTGAGGATATAGGCAAGACAATAAGACTTTCGGAGAAGGAGGAGATGTCGGCATCTGCTTTCCTCGAGCGATTCGGCTTCCCTCCCCGCATGCAGAGAACTCCCATAGGAATGCTTTCAGGCGGAGAGCGCAGAAGGCTGTATCTCATTACAAGGCTATTGTCAAACCCGAACTTCCTGATACTCGACGAACCAACGAATGATCTTGATATCGAGACGATAGAGAACCTTGAGGATTATATCTCCTCATTCAGCGGCACTGTAGTCATCACATCCCATGACAGGACCTTCCTGGATATAACAACGGAGATGCTGCTTGTAATCAGGGATGGGAAGATAACGCTCTTTCCTGGCAACTACACCGAATGGAAGGAAGCTGAGGATGCGGAGAGAAAGCAGGAAGAACCGCAGATAAAGCAGAAGGCAGAGCGTCCGCAGAGGGAAAGGAAGGGTCTGACATACAAAGAGAAGAAGGAGCTTGAGGAAATCGAGGCAAGGATAGCTGAAACTGAGGCTCTTATAGCAAAGCTTGAAGAATCATTCTCAACTGTTGACAGTACTGAATTCGGAACGATAGCTGAACGAACAAAGCTATACAACGAGAAGAAGGAAGAGCTTGAGAAAATGACTGAGCGCTGGATGGAGCTTGAAGAGAAGAACGAGGAATAACCTTGTTTGTTCTTTCCTATTCTTTCATTTAATGCTTATTTTCCTTTTTCGTTCTTTCTTTTGATGGTAAAATGAAAGAAGAGAGTAAGAGTTATGGTTCTTGAGAATGCCCGCATCATATTGAAGGATGAAGTGATTCCTGGATCGGTGGAGATTGAAGGTTCGCAGATCAGGAGGATCTCCGCGAAACCCATTCCTGGCAGCCATCGCATTGATCTTAAGTGGAAGTATCTTGCCCCGGGCATTGTCGAGCTCCACTCCCATGGCGGCGGTGGCTATGATTTCCTTGACAATGATGATGAAGCCATTGCAAAGGCTTCGGAATGCCATCTCATGCATGGTGTAACATCCATTCTTCCCACTGCTGTATCTGCATCTGACGAGGCGCTCTTCAGCTTCATTGAAAGATTCAATGGAATAGACAGGAATGTGCACAGGAATATCATAGGGATCCATCTTGAGGGACCTTTTTTCTCACAGGAGGAAAAAGGAGCGCAGGAGGAGCGCTTCATCCGCCCTGTCGATATAGAGTACTGCAAAAAGGTTCTCGATATGGCAAAGGGAAATATAAAGCGCTGGTCATTCGCGCCGGAGCTTGAAGGATCGGATGTGATGATGGACATTCTGAGGAAGGAAGGCATAATGCTCTCAGCGGCCCACACTTCCGCCACCTATGATGATATCTCAAGGGCATTCGATCATGGATTGAGGATGCTCACCCACTTCTATTCAGGGATGTCCACGATAAAGCGTGTGAACGGAAGAAGGATACTGGGTACTGTAGAGAGCGGATACCTCATCGATGAGCTCTATACGGAGATCATACCAGATGGTTTCCACCTCCCTCCCGATCTTCTTCGCCTGATATTCCGCCTCAAGCGCAATGACAGGATAACAGGATGCTCGGACAGCATGAGGGCTGCGGGAATGGGCGAAGGCCCTTCGGTACTCGGTCCTAGGGAAAATGGTCTGGATGTGATTGTAGAGGATGGTGTGGCGAAGCTTCCTGACAGGAGCGCATACGCGGGCTCCGTGGCTATAGGCGACAGCATGGCAAGGACACTGAGAACAGCACTCTCACTTCCCCTCCCCGATATCTTCAGGATACTTTCGCTGCAGCCAGCAGAGGCCCTTGGCATAGATGGAAGCAAAGGTTCGGTAGAGGAAGGAAAGGATGCTGACATCATCGTGCTCAGCGATGAGCTTGAGACAGAGATGGTCTTCCTTGGAGGAGAAAGGAGAAAATGATGAATATACATATCGACATTGCTGATAACGCGGCAGAGCTTGGAAAGAGAGCGGCAAAGAAGATTGCGGTGCTTCTCAATGATGCCATCAGAGAAAAAGGGAGCGCAAGGATGATTCTCTCCACAGGTGCGAGCCAGTTTGAGACGCTAGGGGCACTTGTGAAGGAGGATGTCGACTGGTCAAAGGTCGAGATGTTCCATCTCGATGAGTATGTAGGGCTGGATGAATCCCATCCTGCAAGCTTCAGGAAGTATCTCAAAGAGCGCTTCGTATCGAAGGTCAGCCTGAAGGCTGCATGGTTCGTGGAGAACGAGGAGTGCCTCGCTTCTCTTTCCAAAGAACTTCGAAGGGACAGGATTGATGTCGGTGTGATCGGTATTGGAGAGAACGGCCATGTCGCATTCAATGACCCTCCTGCGGATTTCGACACAGATGAGGCATACAAGGTCGTTACGCTTGATACAAGATGCAGGATGCAGCAGGTCGGGGAAGGCTGGTTCGGATCTATCGATGAAGTCCCAGAGAAAGCCATCACGATGTGCGTGAAGGAGATACTCTCGGCAGAGCATATCGTATCAGCTGTCCCTCATGGCGTTAAGGCCGAGGCGATATACAACACGATAACAAAGCCTGTCAATCCGGCAGTTCCCGCAACGATACTGAAGACCCATCCGGACTGGAATCTCTTCATAGACAGGGAATCTGCAGCAAAGCTTCTTGGAATGTAATGCTTGGTCAGCACATAACGCTTACAAACGCGGTTTCGCAGTGCTCTATGGTCCATAGAGTGCTGTTTTTAGCTCAGTACATCAAGGAAAAACCGTTGAACATACCAGATTCTTCATCTCTTGCTTGATAAGGGAAGGACTGCCCATTGCTGAGCAGTCCTTCGGAGTCTGTGAAAGGAGGTCTATTACATCTTGAAGGATGAGGAGAAATCCCCTTTACCCTTCCTGTGGTTCATCGCATAGACGATTACGAATACGACAACAAGAAGCACTACGGAGAGAGCACTTGCCTGTCCCAGCTTTCCATCCTGAACTGCCCCATAGATCTGGATAGGAACCGTCCTCGTTCTTCCCGAATAGAGAAGAATCGTCGTACTGAGCTCCTGGAGAAGCGTCGTCAGCGTAAGAATCGATCCAGAGATGATTGCAGGCAGAATCAAAGGAACGCTGACCTTTCGGAATGTATAGAACCATGTCGCGCCCATGATTGTACTGGCCTCCTCAAGCGATGGATTGAGCTGCGTCAGGGAGGCAGAGACGCTTCTATATACATATGGCGTTCTTCGTATCATGTACGATATGACGATAATCGTATACGTTCCTGTGAGGCGAATCACACTTGAACCTGAGAATGCTGAGAGAAGCGCGATGGACACAACCGTTCCTGGAAGGATGAACGGAGCCATGACCGAAAGATCAAGAAGAGCAGCGCCCTTAGGCTTCTTCCTCTCCGTTATATAAGCGACAATGCTTCCTAAAAGCGCACAGAGGACTGTCGCAAGGATCGAAAGATAGAAGGAGTTAAAAAGCTCATGGCTCGAATACTCCGGGATCCTAGTATAGTTCGACAGGGTGAATCCTTCAGGGAACAGCCCTGTCCACTTCTCGAAGAAGGACATCACTATGATTGTAATCTGCGGAAGAAGCGATACGATCAGGATGATGGCACAGTATACCGTAGCGATTATGACAGCGCCCTTACTCTCATGCTGCTTCACATCGGTATGGGTTGCAGAGATCGTCTCATACTCATGGCGTGATACCATCCATTTCTGGAGCCAGAGCACGAAGGCTGTTATAGCGACATTGACGACAGCAATCGATGATGCTCCGTTTATGTTCCAGAAGCCATTGACCTCGAAGAAGATCAGTGTCGGGAGGACATAGTTGTTTCCTCCGATGATCGCAGGTATGCCGAAGTTTCCTATTGCCCTTACGAACACAAGGAGCGCTGCGGCGCCAAGGGAAGGAAGGATAAGCGGGAAGGTTATCGTCCTCATGATCCTCGATCTCTTCGCCCCCATCAGGGCAGCAGACTCCTCCAGCAGGGAATTGGCAGAAGCAAATGCGCCATAGCTGAGCTGGAATACAAACGGATAGTAAGTCAGCGTCATGCAGAGTATCATGCCGAACATACCGTATATCGATGGGAGCTCGATATGCAGCAGACGGAAGAAATGCCTTACGATACCGTTCCTTCCAAGGAGTATGACCCATGTGAATGCACCGACGAACGATGGCATGATGATGGGAAGTATTCCCAGAGAGAGTATCAGGCGCTTGCCCGGCATCTTCACTCTCGCAACACAATAGCCCATCGGAACACCGATCAGGATGCAGAGCAATGTTACCGCGATGCTGACGATGAAGGAGTTCAGAAGGCTCTTCTTATAGAGATTGCTCGTGAAGAACTGCTGGAAGCTCTCCAGGCTGAAGCCATGGAAGGCAAGATCCTCGGCAGGAGCCATGAAGGCCCTTACAAGCGTTGTCGCCATAGGATAGAGCAGGAAGACAGCGAGGAAGACCATTGGGATGGCGAATACGATGACCTGGCTGAAATCCTTGCTGAAGAAGCGCTTTACCGCAGAGTTCCTGTCAGCGGCAAAGTCCGTCATGGATTCGTTTTTCCTCATATCTCCCTTCCTTCAGGAGAGAACAGAGAGATCCTCTCCTTCTTCATGCTGACATAGACCTCATCCGATTCCCTTATGTTCTTATCGAGGAAGTCCATATCGATCTCGAATGTCACAGGAGAGACACGCTCATCCATCTCCACCTCATAGCGGATGAATGACCCCAGATGCTGTATGATCCTTACCCTGCCCTTCACCGAATCAGGGGTCTGCTCCTTCGAGACAGCCAGCTGCTCCGGTCTTCCTCCGAGAAGGACATGATCGCCTTTCGATGGATTGACATGGCACCGGGTAATAGGAATCTGGACCTGGAAATCGGTCGTTGCAGGATTGACTGTTATCGAATCATCGCCGACATCGGTGACAGTTGACTCGAAGAAGTTCATCTTTCCGATGAAATTCGATACGAAGGCATTCTCAGGATAGCTATAAAGGTCATCGGATGTGCCGATCTGCTCGACAACGCCCTTTCTCAGTACGGCAAGCCTGTCGCCGACAGCCATGGCCTCCTCCTGGTCATGCGTGACGAAGATCGTCGTGACATCCGTCGCCTTCTGTATCCTCCTTATCTCCGCCCTCATATAGCGGCGGAGCTTCGCATCGAGATTGGCCAGAGGCTCATCAAGAAGAAGAACATCGGGATCGTAGACAAGAGCACGAGCTATGGCTACCCTCTGCTGCTGACCGCCGGAAAGCCCTGTAGGGCTTGGATTCCTCTTCAGCTCCTCCTGCAGTCCCACAAGCTCCATAACCTCGGTGACCTTCTTCTTCACGGTCTCATTGTCGACCTTGCGGACTCTGAGTCCGTAAGCAACATTCTCGAATATCGTCATATGGGGATAGAGGGCAAAAGACTGGAACACCATCCCTATATTCCTCCTGTATGGAGGGATAGTGGAAATGTCGACATCACCATAGTACATCTTTCCGGATGTTATATCCTCAAGACCTGCGGTAGCGCGGAGAAGAGTCGTCTTCCCGCAGCCGGAAGGACCGAGAAGGCAGAAGAGCTCTCCTGGATTGATCGTAAAGGAAACATCCTTCAGTGCATGCACGGGATTCTTTCCCTTCGCATCGTATATCTTGTTGATTCTGTCATATGTTACGCTTTTGCTCATCTTTCACTCCATTAGGAAAAAGGCCGCCAGTCGCCCAGCGGCCCCTGTCTGATCACTTTAGAGAAGACCATTGAACTGCTGGACAAGATCCCTCTTTATCGCTGCAGCTTCGTCTGTGTCATACGGGAAGAACTTCATGTCAGCGAGAGCTGGAAGTCCCTCTGGTCCCGGAACATCTGTCGATACAGGACGCCTGTTGCATTCATCGCGCACGATCTGGAAAGCATCGGTGCTTGTCATGAAATCGATGAAGAGCTTTGCCTCCTCAGGATGCTTGCAGTTCGCAAGTATTGCAGATCCCTCGATTCTCCTTCCCGTTCCTTCCTCTGGGAGGACATACTTGACAGGGTCTCCTGCCTGGATCTTGTTCGCGATGTTGAACTCACCTGTTACTGTTATCGCATACTCGCCTCTTGCTACAGAATCAGGGCCGGCTGTGGACGATGCGACGAATGTTGTGTTCTTCACTACCTCTGCTACGAAATCCATGCCATAGAGTTTGTTCATCATATACAGCTGTGCATATGCCGATCCGCTCGATGCAGGATTCGCGAGAACGATCTCTCCCTTGTACTTAGGATCCGCGAGGTCAGCCCATGACTTCGGAGCATCTTCCTCTGACAGAAGATCCGTGTTGTACATTATTGCCTGGAGAGGCATCGATGTTCCGTAGTAGCGCGGCTCATCGGACTTCTGGTCCCTATTCTCAGGATCGATCTTATCGTGGTTTGCAGATGTGTATGGCATGAGCATGTCATAGATCTGATCGAGGTTCTCCGATCCCATGAGAAGGATTACATCCCCATCGGGCTTCGGCCATTCGGTCTTTACTCTGGTAACAAGATCTCCAGATCCTGCTCTGATTATCGTCACCTTGACATCAGGATAGAGCTCATTGAAAGCCTTTGTGATGCTCTCAGCCTCCCCTTCGCTGGCTGCGCTATAGACAACAAGCTCTTTCGAGCCGTACTCGCTGCTTCCGCTTGCGGAAAGCGTGAAGATGCCGAGAAGAACGACTAAAAGAAAAACTAATCCCTTTTTCATTATTCACTCCTTTCTGAAAACAGTATCTGCCATGAATTTGCTTTTAGCAAGGAAAATTTTTCTTTTATTTGCGGTTTTTAGAAAAAGAAAAAGAAAAGAAAAACAAATCAGCTAAATATCAGCTCGAGGTTGTGCATAGGATCCTCGACCGTCTCAAGCATCATGTTCGCACCGCTTTTTCCAATCATCGAGAGTGCATCCTTCCATGGCATCGGGAAGCCATCGAGACTCTGATGGCTATCAAGGAATATACCTTTTTGTCTATCTGATGGATTGGAATGGAGGTGCGTTGTCACGACGCGTCCTGTGCTGAGGATGCGCTCAAGGGAATGGAGGAAATCGAGACCGAAGCGCTCTGCAGAGACATGCAGGTGCCCGATATCAAGGGCAAAATGCAGCTTTGTCCGCTTAGCTATCTCAAGCATCTCATCAGGATGGACAAGCATATACCCCGCACGCGGATTGAGATTCTCCACAGCGAGAATGATTCCCATCTTCTCCAGTCTGTCGGATAGCTCCATGAGATTCGGAAGCATACGCTCGAAAGCAGCTCTGTATTCCGGCATAGAGATATAATCATCGGTGCAGATCGATCCAGAGGAAATCCCGATGAACCGGTCAAGCTCTCCTGATTCCATGAGGCGGAGCCTAGCATTCTTCTCCGAGGGTACAAGCGAAGGGATAAGATACCCTGGATGGAGGACAAGGACCGATGCGCCGAGCTGACGCGCCGTCATGGCATCCTTCATCATTTCGCCGTAAGACCAGGAGACCACAATCCCTTCGTCCGATGCGAAATTGGGGAAGAAATCACGGCGGGGACAGAGCGAATGGAGAGATGCAATGCGGCCAGAAGCGGCTTCAGCCATACATTCAAGATTCCGGAGGTTATACGGAAGCTCGAAATAAGCATCCGGGAAGCGCCTGCGTATCGCGAGGACCTCCTCCGGGCTTCCTATTCCCACCAGCGATATCCCTCTGACCATCATTCCTCCGGTGCAAGCATCACCTTCACGCCAGTCTTCTCAAGCATCTGTCTGAAATCATCTGGGATGCTATCCGTGACGAATACATCGATCTCAGACCAGGGAGAGATTCGGCCAAGCCCCTTCATCCTGAGCTTCTTGCTGTCTGCGAGGAGACAAACCGTATCCGCAGCCTTGATCATGCTGCGCTTGGTATCGGCCTCGACGAGATTAGAGCTCCATACCCCATCTTCGGAGATTGCGGATGCCCCAAGGAAAAGGATATCCGCATGAATCTCATGCAAGGTACTCTTTGTAAGAGGCCCTATGGCTCCCATCGAATACCGGCGGAGCATGCCTGGAAGCATTATGAGCTCCACAGTCTCATCATTCATCAGCGCATTCATCGCAAGCAGAGAGCTTGTGACTGCTGTTATGTTCTTTCCCTTCAGATACTTGGCGATATGCACAGTAGTGCTGCCGGTATCGATGATCACAGTGTCTCCATCATGGACAAGGGAGGATGCCGTACGGGCAATGCGCTCCTTCTCCTCAGCCTCCTCCGTCATCGTATCGGTGAAAATCCTTATGAGTTTCTGGTTCTCAGCCGAAAGAGCGCCCCCATGCGTTCTTATAAGAAGACCCTTGGCCTCAAGCGAATCAAGATCGGAGCGGACAGTGACCTTCGAAACACCGAAGATACGCGTAAGCTCATCGACATCGACACTCTCCTTCTGGCTCAGGATCCTCAGTATTTCCTTCTTTCTCTCGACACCATTCATAGGGACTCTCCAGGGATAATCAGTAGTATGCGGCACCCTCACGTACATAGCCGTCTGCGATGGATTTTATCACATCATTATACTCCTGGCAAAGAACCGGATCGCTTGCAACGACCTCCCAGCGCGTCATTGCATCCTCGCTTCTCGATATCCTCTGGGCAACCTGGCACCATCTGTCAGGAAATGATGAGGATGCGCTGAAGTGCTCAGGGAGATTGAAGCGCATGAGCGTGGCATCGAGATCGGAGCCATCATCCATATCCTTTATCACAGCAGCTCCACGGGCTCTCATCGCGGCCTCAACATCGGCCATTATGCTCTCCATCTTCGATGGGTCAGTGAAGTTGAGCGGCCATTCACGGAAGCGGTGTATGCCCTTCTGGAGTCTGTGTATCCTCTCGTACTTTTCCCTGTTCTCCTTGTAGGCACGTGCGGAAAGCAGTGCAAAGAAGAGCGTATTCTCCGTTGCTATCAGACCCTTTGAAGGATCAGAGAGATCAACGGGGAAATTCATGTAGTAATGGGCGGACTCCTCCTCCGATACGACATAGCCCTCGCTCTTATGCTCCAGAAGCTTCTCCTTTATGAATGAGTGGCCATTGCGGATGATATGGGGCTCAATGCCGCTCTTGGCTATCTCGATGACAGCAAGAGGTATGGCTTTGACATCGACGAAGCACTTCAGATCCGAAGGATTGAAATAAGGAGCGAATATCGGCCTGATATAAGGGATTATCGCGGACATATTCAGTCCGGGGATGATCTGCGTTCCATCTGGGAACATGAGATCCATCCTGTCTCCATCACCATCGAAGCAGAACCCGAGATCATACCCTTCCTTCCTCATTCTTTCCCTTGCAGGAGCTATAGAGCTCTCCACAACGGGATTAGGGTCTCCTGCGGGGAATGCCCCATCAGGCACGAGGTGGGATACAATGACATCAGCACCTGCTTCTGTAAACGCCATCAGGAAATCCGAACCGCTGGATCCGGACAGGAACTCGGCGAAGATCCTCATGCCGGAAAGGCTGCCCTTCTCCACCCCAGCAAGCTTCATAGAATACTCAACGAACTCCCTCTGGAGCATAAGATAATGCAGTCTGCCTCTGGGCCTGCCGGAAGGAATGCCTCTGTCATTTATGTAGTATTCCTTTATTTTCTCGATTCCGCGGGACGGACCGCAGCCATAGGCGATTGGAGCGCAGTCCCGGCCGACGAACTTGAAGCCGACATACTCTGCAGGGTTGTGGCTTGCCGTGATCATAATACCGCCGAAGGAGCGGTTTGACATGCACATATAGTAGAACTGGCAGGTGCCTATCTGCAGAGGATTGACATATACATCCACACCGGACTGGAGCAATGTCTCTATAAGGCCCTCCATAAGCTCCGGGCAGTGGAGCCTTGCATCGCGTGCAAGAATCACAGCCTCCGTTCCTGCATCCTCAGCGTAGTATCTGGCTATGGATTCCAGCAGATTGTTCTTTGCTTCCACACCCAGTGCAGAGTGTTTTGTACGTATGTCATACGCTTTGAACATTCCAAGGTTCTCGTCCATTCTGCTTCTCCTTATTCCTGATTCTAATAGTGAAAAACCAACATCGCAACAGAAAAAGAAAGAAAAGGAAAATAAAAGCAAAAAACGAGGATTAAAAAACGCAAAGAAAAACCCTCATCCAGCTCCGAATGAGGGTTAGCGATACGCCCTATTGGATTCGAACCAATCACCTACTGCTTAGAAGGCAGTTGCTCTATCCAGGTGAGCTAAGGGCGCATGACTACATGAAGATAACCGTTTTCATGATTTTCTGCAATAGCATTCTCACAATTCGATTCCGTAATGCTCTCCTGACACATACCTTCCATCAATCAGGAAGAGACGGCTGTCACTTCCCTCATGAAAAAATCCATTGGTCTCATAAAAGCGCCTTGCCCTGTCATTATCGGAGCGGACCTCGAGGCAGATCTTCGTGAATCCCCTGTCCTTTGCCTCTGCGAGGGCATAATCAAGGAGATGCTTCGCTATTCCCATGCCCCAGAAATCCTTTCTGACCGCTATCGCCATGTCAGCCCTATGCCTGATTCTCGTTCTATCCCCCTGGGCCCTTATCTCACAGCTTCCGATGATCTTCCCACCGGATACTGCTATGACATATATATTCCGTCCCTTGCGTATCTCCCTTATGACGTATTTCTCATCCTCAGGATCGACGGAAGCGAAATCGGATGCAGAGAAAGTAAGGTTGTCAGTATCTCCTCCGATGACTGTCATGAATTCGATGATGGCCGCGGCATCATCTTCTCTTATGAGCCTGTAATCAGTATCCATGCTGCACATTATAACAGCGAAAACATCTGAAATGTTATATAATCTCTGGAGAAAGGAGTCATTTATGATTGTTACAATACAGAAGAACGGGACAGTGATGAAGGTCTCATCGCTCGGAGCAGAGCCGCAGAGCCTTGTCAGGGACGGAATCGAGTACATCTGGAATGGAGACAAGGAGTACTGGTTCCGCCATGCACCTCTCCTCTTCCCTATGATCGGACCAACAAAGAACGATAAGATCGCTGCAAAAGGCAAGGAGTACTCGATGCCTAACAACGGTTTTGCGCGCGATACGGAGTTTGAGCTTGTCGAGACGAAGGAAGACTCGGTCACATTCCGCCTCGAGGACTCGGAAGAGACAAGAAGCAAGTACTATCCATATGGCTTTGTCCTGACAGCTACATACACAGTCAGAGAGGATGGCTATGAGGCAAAGGCAGAGATCAAGGCAAAGGAGGATCTCTGGTATACATTCGGCTGGCATCCCGCATTCTCGCTGGATATGAATGGCAAGGGCACGGACCTTGATACATACAGCGTCTCATTCGAACAGAACGAGAAGCTCGACAGGAAGTACGCAAAGGATGGGGTCTTCGCAACAGAGAAGGATTTCGTTGTCGGTGACACACTCCAGCTGACAAGAGCAGAGACGGACAAGGGTGCGATCATCCTCCCCGGTGTGAAGAGCAGAGAGGTTACACTCACATCAACCGAGGGTGAGCATGGGATCACAGCATTCATGGGCGATATGCCTTTGCTGACCGTATGGACATGTGCTCCAAAGCATGGCCAGTATGTCTGCATCGAGCCTATGCTCTCATTCGGCGACACAACCCGCCCGATCGATATCGAGAAGATGGAGGAGACGACGCTTCTCAAGGGCGGAGAGAGCGTGACGTACACGAACTTCTTCAGGATTTTCTGACAATAAGCTCAGATACAGCGGCCTTCCGTATGCTCTCAGAGAGTGCTTCGCGGAAGGCTTTCTCATTCTCCGGATCCAGATGAAGGGAGGATATCGCATCGGAAGAGCGCCGCAGGGCAGAAAGGGATATCCTCTCGGCGCTTTCCATAACGCTTCCTGCGATTCCTGCCCTCTCAAGCCATGACATATACTCAGCAACGGCATCATCTGCCTCCCTCCTCACGGTCTTAACCACCGCATCACGCTCCGGAAGAGGAACGCCAAGGGATGATACGGTCCATGCCCCGAATGACGAGGGAAGATCAGGAGGAGATGATAGATCAAAGAGCATCTTCCCATAAACCAGCGGAAGGTCAGAGTCGTCGAGAGTATGGTAAAGCCCCGATGATGCCGATACGACAGCATCTGACACGGCTATCATCTCCCTTCTCCTCTCATATGGAACATGCAGCGCGCCGGGAGGGATAAGGAATGTCTTGGAATCATCACGGAGCGTAATGGTGACTCTATGCTCCGGAATGAGGTGCTCGGCGGTTATCCTTGCCCCCTCACCCGATCCGATTATGAGAACTGGCCCCAGTCCTTTCAGCCTCCTACTCACCTCTTCCGCTATCGTCTGGTCGAACACCCTTGTATTCATCGCTGTATGGATACGCTTTGAAAATGCGACAGCTGATGATAGAAGCTTCCTCAGCTCAGGGGATATTGTCCCGGAAAGCGCTGCAGCTTCGGCTGACGCGGTAATCTGCCCTTGGATTGTATCCTCGCCGAATAGCGGAGACAGAATCCCTGCAGAAAGCAGGAAAATCCTCTTCAGAGCCTCATCTCCGCTAAAGGAATACCTGAATTGCCTGACCTCTGGAGGAGAGAGCGAAAGCGCTCTCTCAATCGGCTCATGAGAAGGGATGCCATCGGCGATTACCTCTGCTCTGTCGCATGTAAGAAGAAACACAAACGGAAAGCGGAAGCGCCTGAGGAGCACTTTATGGACATGCATCAGGAAGCTCTGGTCCCTGTTCTGAAGATGGGAGAAGAGCTCTGGCTCAGATGTGAAATCGATTCCGATGCAATGAAGATCCATGCAATGAGTATACATGAAGAGAGGAAGATATTGCAGATTATACCTTCCGACTGTACGATTTCCATATGACGATTCTCATAGTAGAGGATGATAATGATATCAGGGCGCTCATGGCATTCCACCTCAGAAGCCGTGGGTATGCAATAGAAGAAGCGAGGGATGGAGAGGAAGCCATCGAGAAGCTATCCAGATTCATTCCCGATCTCGTGATTCTCGATCTGATGCTTCCAAGGATGCATGGCCTTGAGGTCCTTGCACGCATCAGGAACGGCAATGCGACAAAGCGCATTCCCGTCATAGTCGCCTCCGCGCTGACGGGTGAGAATGATATAATCAGCGCACTTGAGGATGGAGCCGATGACTATATAACGAAGCCATTCTCCCCTAAAATCCTCTGTGCACGCGTACATTCGCTTCTCAGGCGATCGGGAAAGGATTCCGATACAGTATCGACAGCGGGAGGCCTTGTGCTCGACAAAGGTTCCAGAGAGTGCATGCTGAAGGATGAGAAGATCCTGCTTACCGCTACCGAGTTCGATATCCTTCTTGCCCTCGTGAAGGCAGAAGGACGGGTTCTCAGGCGCGGAGAGATAATCGAGGAGATAAAGGGCGAAGGATACCATGTGACAGAGCGTTCGATCGATGTCCAGATCGCATCGCTGCGCAAGAAGCTCGGGGATATGGGCAGCTCTATCGCAACTGTATGGGGTATCGGGTATAGATATGCAGAGGAATAGCATTTCGAAGAAATACCAGGCGATAATCGATGCAATGGATGAAGCGGTCCTCCTTCTGAACAGGAAGCAGCGCATCGTTCTCTGCAACAAGAGGGCCTCAATCCTTCTTGCATGGGCAGAGGAGCTGCCGGGAGCGGATCTTAAGAAAATCATAGCAAGCCAGGAGCTATCAAAAGCAGTCTCTTTGGTATTTGAAGGCAAGGAGCAGGAACGGCTTACGATAGCAGTCTATGAAGGAGCTGCAGGTGATGAGGCATTCATAAAGGGACATGGCAGGGAACGCACATTCCGGATGAAGATATCATTGATCGAGGAGAAACTTGCGGCTATCTCAATCTCCGACATAACGAAGATTGAAAGACTTTCACTCGTAAGGCAGGATTTCGTATCGAATGTATCCCATGAGCTGAAGACCCCGCTTACAGCGATAACAGGTTTTGCGGAGACGCTTACAGATGAGACGCTATCACTGGAGGAGATCAAGGGATTCGCAAGGATCATACTAAAGAACAGCAGCCATATGCAGAGGATAATCTCCGACCTGCTGCTCCTGACATCGCTCGACAGGGCTGAGATCAGCTACTCAATGACGACAACGACCGATACCAGGATATTCCAGGAGGTCAGGTCCTATACGCAGCATAAGGCCAATGCAAAAGAGACCGAGGTTCTTTACTCATCTCATGACAAGACAGTTACGTGCAATGAATCATTGATTGTGCAGGCTGTGGCGAATCTCGTCCTGAATGCGATTGCCTATTCTGCCGAGCGCTCAAAGGTCGAGGTGAGCTCAAGAGTCAGGAACGGGATGATGGAGTTCTCTGTATCGGATGAAGGCGTAGGCATCAGCAAGGAGGATATACCAAGGATATTCGAGCGCTTCTACAGGGTCGACAAGGCTAGAAGCCGGGAATCTGGAGGCACAGGACTTGGTCTATCGATCGTACGGCATATCGCGATAATCCACTCAGGTACGATAAAGGTCACATCAAAGCCCGGGGAAGGCTCCGTGTTCACATTATCGATTCCGCTCAGCTGATATAAGAGAATGAGATCGTAGGTGAGAATGATGAGAAATCGGTGGCTTGGAACACCACGCCGATTGTCCCATAGAAGCCATTTGCACCGCCCCTGAGAACAATGCTGACATAGCCGTTATCCGCATTGAAATGGAACCAGTCATGATGGAGCTCAAGGTATGAAAGCGCTATCGTGAAGTCCGCATCGGGCAGGAACTGGAATGTGATATCCCCCTCTGCTTCTATCTTCCTTGTCGATGCATCGATCAGGCCTGTAATGGAGAATGAAACTCTTGGCCTCACGAGCATCAGGTCCCCTGATTTAGTGAAACGCCCGCCTTCCAGCGCCATCGATATAGTCGTCGACTCTGCAAGCGTATCCCATCCGAGATATATATTGCTGTTCCTGAGCGTCAAGAGCTTCCCGACATATACTCCCGCAGAGAACGGGCTGAACTCGAGGATCGCACCGACTCCGAGATCGAAGAACTCGCTTCCGGGATCCCTGTCAAATGGTGAAAACCAGGCATTCCGGAAGATATCGGTGAAGTTATCGATTGTCTTGTCTCGGCGAACCATCTGGTTTCCTCCGGATACTCTCGCTCCAATTGAGAAATGAGGGAAAGCATATGCCGCATTGAGCTCTATCTTCAGCGATGAATAGATATCATAGCGGGGATCGGAGGCGCTGAGCCTATCGAACTCCGAACCGAATGATGCTGTAAGGGCAATATACTTCGATATGAATGTCGCATCGATGCTCCAGAGCTGATCCTGCATGAATGACATCCTGCCTGAACCGAGATCGGAGGCCCTCCAGCTATCGCTCCCGGTTACGGTTATGGCAATCAGCCCCGGCTCAACCTCCATCATAGGCAGAGCCGCAGGATTTGCGAACATATCATAGAAGCGGCCTGAATATGCAACAGACTGGTACGGCGAATCCATTGCATATCTGTCATCCACAGCAGCGGAAAGTGGAATAAGCATAAGGATAGCAATGGCAATCGCAGCAAGCCGTCTCATGCGAATGATTATACTAGCATTCTCCATTACACGACAAGCTTACCCTCTCCCGCTTTATCTCTCAGCAATCTCATTACCACACTGAAAATTACAAGCATACAGAAAGACAATCACAGCCGATTAAGCTACTTTTAATCCACATGTTGATTTGACTTGCAGAGCAATTGTTGTAATAATATGTATATGAAGAGGCACCGCCGATAGACGGTTCCGACCTCGATTAAATGAGAGTTATACCCGCATTAATCATTGGCGTGATGGCGGGTATTTCTATCTCTGATAAGAGCCAAAAGCTCACGAAGAACCTTCAGGGCCTCAAGGATTATCCCAAGAATCTCTTTCATACTGCCTCCTTCTCCATATGGATCTGGAAGCATTCTGTTGCCTTGCAGAAAGAAGCAGCAAGGTCAGAACCGCCTACCTTTTCTAAGGGCAGTGCCAATGACAGTATACATGATTTCCCTGAAACGGGAACTGCTTTGTAGAAAGCTCATGGTAAAAACCTTGAATGAATTGGTTTGCCAGATTTAAGCATGCGGGTCAAATGATACATGGCAGCAGAATATGATACACTGAATCCGTGGGTCAGGTATTCTTTCATATCGATCTCGATGCGTTCTTCGCATCTGTGGAGATCCTCGATCATCCAGAGTACAAGGACAAGCCCCTTATCATCGGGACACCGGGGCCAAGGCATGTAGCATCAACATGTTCCTATGAAGCAAGGAAATACGGGGTACATAGCGCAATGCCTATGACAACAGCGCTCAGGCTCTGCCCGAATGCTATCTGCGTTAAAGGAAGAATGGAAAGATACTCTGAGAAAAGCCGGGAGGTGATGGGAATCATAAGTTCATTCGCCCCGGGATTCCTCCAGGTTTCAATCGATGAAGCATTCCTTGACTTAACTGGAATGGAAAGGATCTACCCTCTTCCAGGAAAGGCTGCCCGGCTTCTGAAGAACAGGATACTGTCAGAGACAGGACTTACTGTATCAATCGGTGTGGCATCATCAAGATTCGTTGCAAAACTCGCATCGGATTACAGGAAACCTGACGGACTTACAATCGTACCGCGTGGCAAGGAAGAGCTCTTTGTCGATACAATCGGACTCAGAAAGCTCTGGGGCATCGGAGACTCGATGCTTTCCGCCCTTGAATCAAAAGGTATAAGAAGCACGGAAAGACTGCGGATGTACAGTGAGGATGAACTGATGAAGCTCTTCGGGAATTCTTCTGGTTCTTATCTATATAAGGTAGCAAGAGGAATCGATCCGGGGATATATCAGGGGGAAACGAAATCAAGATCGATATCCACAGAGAGAACATTCTACCCTGACCTGTTCTCAAAGGATGCAATAGACAACGTGCTTCTTGAGATGAGTGAGGAGGTCATGTTCCGGGCGATGGAAGAGAAGAAAATCCCTAGGACAGTCTCAATCAAGCTACGCTATGGTGATTTCACGACAACAACAGCACAGACAACACCCTCCTCTGCCATCTACTCATCATCCGATGTCTACAGGATAGCAAGCGAGCTTCTCCAGTCCAGATACAAAGGCCAGGGCATAAGACTCATAGGTGTCGGACTGCAGGGAATATACAGTGGAGAGAATGTCGAGCAGGGAGAGTTCTTCAGAGAAAGGGAACAGAAGGAACGCGAACTGGAGAAAACAATACTCGAACTGGGCAGGAATGGACACAAAGTGGTCAGATTGAGGCATCTTGAGAAGGACTAGTACTGTTCAGAAAATCTTTATAATGCTACTCTTCAGGCTATGCTCAGCATATGTCTGTTTGAACCGGAGATTCCGCAGAATACAGGGAATATAGCACGTACATGTGCAGTGACAGGTGCACGCCTGCATCTTGTCCGTCCACTGGGCTTCGATATCTCCGAGAAGGCTGTGCGGCATGCAGGACTTGATTACTGGGATGAGGTGGATATCACAGTGCATGAAAGTGTCGATGCGTTCCTTGAGGAGTATGGTGACAGAAAGCTCTACTTCTTCTCAACAAAGGGCCGTAGAGTCTATAGCGATGTGGTATATCCATCAGATGAGGAGGTCTTCTTCATATTCGGCAGGGAAAGCCGCGGCATCGATGAGGACATACTCATAAAACATCCAGACACAACGCTCCGCATCCCTATGAGGGAAAGCATGAGGAGCCTGAATCTGTCCAACAGCGCTGCGATCGCAGCTTATGAATACTACCGCCAGCAGGGCTTTTCCAGCATGGAGAAGCAGGGAGAGCTGCATGGCAGGAAATGGGAGAGCTTATGAGAATCTCGGTTATCGGAACGGGAAATATGGGAGGTGCGATTGCCTCCGCGCTCTATGAATCGGAATATGAGGTGGCTGTATACGATAAAGCCCCGGAGAAGGCGGAGAAGCTTGCTGAAGAACATGAAGGGATGACTGTACTTTCCTCAATCGAGGATGCATCAGGAAGCGATGCGATAATCATCGCGGTAAAGCCGCAGGTCCTTCCCTCCCTGTACCTCACGCTCAGGGAGATTGACACGGAGCTCTGGGTCAGCATTGCAGCAGGTGTACCACTTTCGATTCTCGAGGACCATCTCGGAACGGATTCAATCGTACGCTTCATGCCGAATATAGCAGCGACCGCGAAGAAGGCTGTCACAGCTATTGCCGCAGGCAGCGGGATAAGCCCGGAGAACAGGGATAAGGCGTTCAGGATCGCATCATCATTCGGATCGGCATATTTCATTCCGGAGAATCTCTTCCCTGCTTTCATAGGCATATCCGGATCGGGAATAGCATATATCTTCGAGGTCATGCATCAGATAGCAATGGGTGGCGTAAGGGCAGGAATCCCCTACCCTGAGGCGCTTTCGATCGTTCGCGATACAGCCATCAGCGCAGCAGAGACGCTGAAGATAACAGGAAAGAATGCGATAGAGCTCGAGACAATGGTATGCTCTGCAGCTGGAACGACGATCGAAGGCGTGAAAGCCCTGCATGATGGCGGACTTCCGAGTGCGCTTATGGATGCTGTGGCAAAGGCTGCGGCAAGAAGCAGCGAGCTCGAGGCTGAGGCACTTAGATAAAGGATAGAGGTAAGGACATGATAGATATCAAGGACATCAGGACAAGGTACAGCGAGATAGAGAAGAACATCGAGACAAGATACATGAATGTGGATCTTGCCAAGATTGCGGCTGACATGGAGAAGAGAAGCGAGCTTCTGCAGAATGCGGAGGCGCTGAGGGCCAAGAGGAACGAGACTGCACAGAAGATGAAGGGCAAACTCGACCCTGAGACCCGCAGCCAGCTTATCGCAGAGGGCAAGGCTATAAAGGATCAGCTTGCGGCTGCTGAGGCGGAGCTCGATGAGATTGAGAAGGTATTCCAGGCTGAGGTAAGGACAATTCCCAACTACGCTTCTCCAGAGGCTCCTGTCGGGAAAGAGGACAAGGACAGCCTTGCAATCAAGTTCTACGGCGAGCCGACGAAGTTCAGCTTCAAGGCAAAGGACCATGTCCAGCTCGGAGAGGCGCTCGACATACTTGACTTCGACAGCGGCGCGAAGGTTTCAGGACAGAAGTTCTATTACATCAAGAACCAGGGAGTTATCCTCCAGATGGCTCTTGAGCGCTATGCGATGGATATCGTGCTCCGCCACGGCTTCACACCATTCATCACCCCTGATATCGCGAAGGAGGAGATTCTCCAGGGAATCGGATTCAACCCAAGAGGCGCTGAGTCGAATATCTACACGATAGAAGGCACAGGAACATGCCTTGTAGGCACTGCTGAGATAACACTCGGAGGCTACTACTCCGGACAGATTCTCGACAAGGCAAGCCTGCCAATAAAGATGACAGGGCTTTCCCACTGCTTCAGAAGAGAGGCTGGCGGCGCAGGCCAGTATTCAAAAGGCCTTTACCGTGTTCACCAGTTCTCAAAGCTCGAGATGTTCATATACTGTCTTCCAGAGGAGAGCGATTCTTTCCATAAGGAGATTCTTTCCATTGAGGAGGAGATCTTCCAGGGTCTCGGCATCCCATACCGCATCGTCGATACCGCGACAGGCGATCTCGGAGCCCCTGCATACAGGAAGTTCGATATCGAGGCATGGATGCCAGGTCGCGGCGATGAGGGAGAGTACGGTGAAGTCACATCCACATCGAACTGCACGGATTATCAGGCGAGATCCCTCAATATCAGATACAGGGATGATGATGATGGGAAGATAAAGTTCGTCCATATGCTCAACGGAACAGCAGTAGCTCTATCCAGAGCGATTGTCGCTATAATGGAGAACTATCAGAACGAGGATGGCACGATAACGATACCTCAGGCAC
>CALXLE010000149.1 GCA_944389115.1 uncultured Spirochaetaceae bacterium | reverse complement strand
AGAATGCGGCGGGCACGGCATCCCTTACCGTAACGGTATCGGATGAGACAGCGAAGCTTATCACGCCTGATGCGGATAACGTCGATATATCCCACTACAAGGTGATCATCACCAATTCAGTCGGTGCTTATTATGATTCCGGCTATCTTGACAAGGGCGAGTCGTTCACCGTGAGCGGCCTTGTCTCCGGTGACTGGGATGTGAAGGCCGAAGCCTATGTGAACACGGCAGGGACCGACGTCGAATCGGCAATGGTGAAGGTCGCGACGACCGAGACCGAGAAGGTCACTATGGCAGGGGAGAATAAGAACATCGAGCTCGTGTTCGACACGCTTGAGGAGATCGCTGCCGGAACTGTCACCTTGACGCTCCTCCTTCCTTCGGGAATAGCGGATGGCTCTTTCAGCTATTGGTATGACGTGACGGATATGTCCGGTATCCCAGTCGATCTTGTGGATAAAGGAAGCAAGGATGCTCCGCTTACAGGCACTGCAGCATCAGGAACTGCCCAGCTCTCGATAAGCGGACTCAACCAGGGCTCATACCTTCTCTATGTCACAGTGATGGAGAACGGGACGCCAGTCACAGCCGTTGACGCGATGAGGCTCATAGCATCGACAGATGCAGTAGGTACTCTTGATTTCGCGGGTTCATCACAGGCTACATCCGTATCCGTAGGTCTTACGGTAGAGGATCTCATCGGGGATATTCTTGAATTCAGCATTCTCGATGGCACGGAGTTCAACTTCACTGAAGACACATTCTCGCTCGCTTTCCCGAAGGCATATAGCTATAAGTGGTATGTCGATGGCAATGACTGGAACAGCAAGGTGGTAGAGAAGGAAGCATCAGGGGATTCCGGTACAGCGTCCAACGACCAGGCATATACGCTGAGCGGTCTCTCATCCCTTGGCATCGGGCGCCATGTCCTGACGGTCGTCGCGTATCTTCCTGACATGCAGATCAGCGTAGGCTCGGTTGATATAATCCTCAACAAGGTCAGCATCGGCGTGGAGATCCCGTCGGAGGAAGTCACGGTCAGCTACTACGACCTCGCGAAGCATCTTGAGCTTGGCGACAACGAGATCAACATGGGCTTCACGAAGGACGGGGGGGGTGTTGAGTTCCCATATAGGGGAGAATGGAATGATCTGAACGGCGATGGGGAAGTGACGTATGATGAGCTAGGTCTGGAGGCCGTGAGCGGGGAGCTGACGGAGTATTTCATATACGATTCTGATTCGGGAAGCTGTGGACCATCTGCTGATAATCTAGTGACATTTTCTGATTATTCTTCGGCATATATTACATTCCCTTCGTCTGTTACTTCATTTATAAGCATTAATGCATCTTTTTTTTCTGAAGAACCTGCGGAATCTTATTATGAAGCTGTAGCACCTGAAATCCATGACATTGTTTTTCTCGGGGAATTCGATTTTTCTAAGCCTGCTTTGCAACTTGCTTTGTTTGGCTTCGATTTTACTATAAATCTTGATTCAGATGCTGAGGTAACTGGCCCTGTTGTGCCTGAAAATCCGTATTTTGGTTCCAACTATATTTCTATCGATGAATTAAACGATGTAAATATTTATCTTCCTTTTTCCGATTTATCTATGGATATGACTTATAAGGATACTTTCCCAGGCTCTTTTGGAACTCAGCCCTGCTTTATGGGGTTAGCGATGTTGATAGACCCATTAAACACGATTGGTTATCCTTCAAATCTCTATAAAATTCATTTTTCCGATAGTTCCAATGTCAAAATTGATGATGGTATATTGTATATAGATGATCTGCCTTATATCCCGACAGGGGCCAATGGAATCAGCAATTTAGAAACAGAAGGTATTGAGATAGCAGAAGGAATTGAAATCTGTATATTTAATTCTGCTTATGTATCAGTGGGTGTTCTTGATTATTGCTATAAGACAAAAGGAAATCTTATTTATTCGATACTGGCACCAGCATATGAATCTCTTCCGAAAATACCTCAACTTATTCTTCCTTCTTCTTTGAGGGCTATATCAGATGAGGCATTCAGATATCATTATTTCGAGAATGAGGTTTTTGTAATACCAGATGGTGTTGAATATGTAGGTGATCATTTTCTTCCTTCTACAACAGGAGCTGAAATAGGAATAAAATATGTGTATGTCCCGTCTTCCGTTGCTTATCTAGGACGACAGTTCGACGATATTACCATATATAAGGAATCGGATGGTTATTCGCTGGATGATTTTGCCGCAGAAGTCGGTGTAACAATCCCAGAAGGCTTTATAGGCGGAACACTGCAAAAGAGCGTATAACAGCTTTTCTTGCTTGATTTCGGCCTCCCTACTGCAGGGAGGCTGTTCTTTCTGACTTAGCTCAGAGAATGACCGGCTCATGGTCTGCAAGGCTTATATATGCCTCTTTTCCCGTCACATGCCTGAATGCAGCCGCATTCCAGACAAGCACAAGATTCTCAACATATGAATCGATGTACTGCGTTCTCTGTATCTGGAATAGCACCTTACGGCTGTATTCCGATTTTTCTTCCAGATACAGTGTCTCTGCTCTTGTGAGGACAGCGGGATCCTTCTTCGGAAGAAGATCGAGGTAAGCGTTGAAAGCCTTGAGGATATTCCCCGAAGGAAGCTCCGCATCCTCGTATAGATCCGGTATTCGGTAGGGGACTATCATTGATCTCTCATCATCCGGGAATACAGCGAATAGCTGCATGAGCCGTTTCGGACATGCAGGGTCTGCCGCTTCCTCAAGCGTAAGCGGAGTGACGCTTTCCGCGGCTTTCCTGAATTCCTCATCGGTCGGTCTATACTTCTCCTTGTAGACATCGGAACGCCACTTATCCAGAACGAATGGATTATCCGGAAGGCTGAATACAATGCGCTTCTCCTCTGCCTCTTCCCCGATGAATACGGCTTTTGCAGACATGTATGCGAAATGGAACCTATCCCAGATGAGTTCGTCGAAAAGGAAATACAGGAAACCGTCCTCGAGGGCTTTCTCTGTGGCATCCGTATGCTGGAAGAGGAACGCCTTCTCGGCATCCGTTTTCACGCCCGCTGTGGCAAGGCTGTCCTTATACATCCCAATGAGTTTGTCTATTTCATCGAAATCAAGGAGCCCGAGATAATACGAGTCCTTGAGGAGCTTCTTTCCATTCCTGCCGCCGCTTTTCGCGATGCCGTTGTCTATGACCTCAAGCCTGTCCCTGTTCTCTCCTGCTGGATTGAAGATGGCATACACCTGAAGCCCCGTTCCTGTCTTGAGCTTATCAGGCGTGATAGTCGCCTGTATTTCCTGAAGCGATAATTCTGTGTTGATTCCCAATGTCTGCCTCCTTCTGCATACATTATAGGCTGTTTTCCTTGTGGATTTCGGACAGCCAGAGAAGTGAACCACCCCACCTTTGCTAACTGGTTATGCTAGAATGTGGGGCTTCCGGTTTCGACGCAGAACGCTTCCATGTCTCATACGAGGCATCGAAGTCTGACATCCGCTCCACCGGAGTACGCTTCTGTTCCGGAAGCGTGCAGGCTATCTCATGCTTGCCTGCAAGAAGCAGTGTCTTAGCGGCTTTCACATCACGGTCCCCGGCATATCCGCACGCGGGGCATGCGAACGTCCTGTCGGAGAGCGTGATGCTGTCATGCATATGCCCGCATATGGGGCACATCCTTGTCGACGGGAAGAAGCGGTCTATCACGAGGACGCTCGGACATGTCTGGAGCTTTCTCTTCAGCGTTCCGAGCGCGGAGTTCTGCACCTGCTTCCCGAAGAGGCCTTTGTGCCATCCTCTGATGTTCTCATCCTGCATGACAACAAGCTTCCTGCCTGTGATGATATCGTGGTATACCTGATTGGCCTTTGCCCGCCGCCTGTTGGCGAGCCTCTCATACTCCCTCTGGATGCGTCTCTTCGTATCATACCAGCCCCTGGAACCCTTCTTCTGGCGGGCAAGCTTCTTCTGCAGGCCCTTGAGGCGCTCCTGTTCTCGGACTGATATGTCGAATTTCTCACCTTCCGAGGTCGTAATCGTCGTCTTTATCCCGAAGTCGATGCCGAGGTCCGGCTTCGTCTCCGTTTCCTGAGAGCCTTCATGCTTCGGGATGTAGCATGTGAGCATGAGGTATATGCCCGACGATCTCTTCACGAGCTTCGCATTGGCGTATTCGGCTCCGGCAGGTATTTGCTCCATCCCGAAAACGCGTATAGGGCGTTTGATCCCTGCGATATGGATCGTGTTCTTATATTTTCCGTTCTTATTGCCAGACGGGCCGTAGCATATCCAGTGGGTGTCTCCGTACTGATTTAGCTCAATCGAGTCATATGATGAACGGAACTTCAGCGAACCGTTCTTCTTCCCTGTCTTATTCCTCTTCGCTGCGAGCGATTTCATGTCCTGCTTCAGCGAGGAGTATACAGTCTGTATGAACTTCGCAGGCATCGTGAGCTCCCTTGCGACAGGGTTCTTATCCTTATCAAGTGATGTGATGCTCCGCGTCTTCGTGCTGAAGTCCCTGAACTTATCCGAGGCAAGGCCGATGAGGTAGTTGCAGAGCCATCTGCACTCGGCAAAGAAGAGGAAGAGCCTGTTCCGCTCTGCATTGCTCAGGCACTTCAGGTCAAGCTTCATCTCAACGACGACAGGACGCATTGATGCATGGCGGAGACGGGTGGCTTTGCCTCTCTCCTTGATAATCTCGTTCTTGGATATGCGTTCTTTGTCTGTCATATCTTATTCTACCATAATACTGATAATTTACAAAAAGCTGTGAAAGAGAAGAGGCAATTCATCTCCACCCTGTAGAGGATGGAGTCCTCTTGCCGATTCTCTGATAGCCTGCAGCTCTCCGCCGCAGGCCTCCGCTTTATCCTAGAAGATAGCTTTCGAGATCCGGATACTTCTCGACGATTTTATTTACATGGTCCATGAATTCGTCTTCGGTCAGCACGAACATTGACATGAACATCAGGTTCGCAGTCGCGTTCTTTCCTGCTTCCTCGATTGCCTCGACTGTTTCCGCTTCGGACATCTTTGTCTTGGCAATGGATATCATCTCGTTCATGTCGTCGACATCGTTCTGGGAGAGATTATCATTATCCTTCAGGAGATCCGCAAACCCATCGAGGATATCCTCATATTTGTCTCGGGCTTCGTTCAGCGCTTTCTCTTCCTCGCTCGCGCATGAAGGAAGGATTGTGATCATAAGGGCTATCATTACAATAAGTATCTTTCTCATTTTCTGTTTCCTCTTGTGTTTCTTTCTGGCTTTCTATGATTGCCGCAACGCGGCTGATCAGATCTCGGCGAGCTCCGGGAATCTCCCGAACCGGAAGCTCTTCTCCGCAGGGATTATCGCTGCCTTGCGGAATCTTCCGGCTGCTCCTGTCTCCGCACTCTCCCTGAGTATCTTCAGGATTTCGTCACGGTTTTCTACCGTGTATGCCCTTATGGAAAGGGGATTCTCATCCTTGTCGTATAGTATTGCGATCATCCTCGCTTCAGGGAGCTTCCTTATGAGGCTCTTCGCGCTCTTCTCAAGCTCTATCCAGGTGCTCACAAAGGCAAAGAAGTAGTCGATATCGCCCGGGTGCTCCGGGAATCCAAGCTCAGGATTGGCAGGGAAGGGCGGGCAGATGGAAAGGGCGAACTGCTCGAAAAGGGCAGCCATTACCTTGTTCTCCTCGAATCTTGCGGGGTTCTCGTCATATTCGACACGGAGGTCGCCCATGCCGCCGTTGCCATCCTCGTGGTAATAAGCGAAGGTTCTCTTTCCCTTCTTGATATCGCATTCGAACCCGTAGCCCTCCATGCCGCGAAAGGTCTTCGGGTTGACAAATGAATAAGCTCCTATCCGCATCAGTCTGCCTCCGTGTATTTTCTGAGTCTCTCTGACATCTCTTTTATGTCGTCTTCCTGGAATATCCACTTTCCGATTTCCTCGCATGCTTCATCGAGCGATAAGTGATTCCCGTCCATCAATCCGATGGCCTCTTCTGCGAATCCTCTCTGTTCGTTCTCGTCGAACATGTCATAGAAGATGCAGTCGACAAGCTCCATGTCGTCCAAGCCGAGAAGGCCTGCGGCAATGGATACGAGCCTTGAGGTGACAGCTATCTCTGTCCTTACAAGCCTTGCGGTATCGTTCCCGATCACCATATCCTTCGGTACGAATATGCAGCCGACGCCGGTGCGTACGGCTATCAGATTCTCGTTATGCATACATCCTCCTCAGTGTGAAAGGACCTCGTTGGCTTCCCAAGTGTCCTGTCTATCATGGATCCGGAAATATTCTGTCCTTCCGTGCCTCCTGACTTCGGCGATGTTTCCGCCGTCTGTCCAGTCCGTATATCCTTTCCCTTTATGTCCGTTGACAGGCTCGAGATGGAAGCCATCGCCTATGGCATCCTGGACGAACCTGAGGAGCCGTGGATCATCGTGGTCAACAATCTCCGTGCCGAACGGATCCCGGAGGAAGAGGGAGGATTCCTTCCCGGATATCCCTCCATTTGTCGCGTCTATCGCGTCGAGTGATGGGATTGAATAGAAGGGTTTGTATACCTGTACCCTGAATGCGTTGACTTTGCTCCTATGCTTTCCTCCTGCATCTTCTATTCGGTAAGGATCCCGATGATATCCTTCACAAGCGATATCTCTCCGCGGAGCCTGTCCCAGTAGGATGCCGCATCCATCTCTGGATCGCCGAATGATACTGACACTGCATGACGGTTTCCGGGGATGATGATTCCTTCTTCCTCTTCATCCTTCAGGAATGTGTAGGATGTTTTGAATGACCTGCTATCGGAATCCGCCTCGATTGTTGCCTCTATTACAACGCTCTCAAGAGGGATGATGATCGTGAGGTTCTCATCTTCCTCGCCGCAGATGAGCTCGCTGGTTCCGAGGTCCTGCATCGCTGCCCAGAGCCCGGCCTGCTTGAACACTTCATCGGCTATCTTCATGAATGTTTCTTCTGTCATTGTGTCCTCCTGCTTGGAAAGGGAAGGGGCAAAGCCCTCTGTTGGAGGCTTGTTCATGCAATAGAAAAGCTCCCGGCGAGGGGAGCCTGTATGGGAATATCTGATGGATCAGGATTTCTTTGCCTTCTTCAGGAACTTCTTCCTTCTCTGTTCTATCAGTTCCGGTGAAAGGTCCTTGAGCGCGATGAGGACAAGGTCTGCTAGCTCATTTCTGAAATGCTCTTCAATTGCCGTGACGCCATCGCTGTACATTCCTCTGCGGTTCTTCTCGCGCCTCAGCTCATCATCGATGATCGTAAGTTCCCTGATGTGGTCCGATATTCCGAGATGGCGGACATATGGGTTCTCCCAGATTTCCCCGAGATTGTAGGTATTGTTCAGCTTCATTTTCCCTCCTTGGGAAAATGATACAGCATGGAACAGGAGAAGGATAGCATTCCATTAGGAATTGTTCTCTCTGTATATCTCAAATGCCGTATTCACCGCTTTCATCGCTTTCTCGCTCTCATCATCGTCATTCCAGCTGTCGATGGCTTCCTCTGTGAGTTCCTCGATGATATCGTGATCATAGGGAATGCTTCTGTTCTCAGCTTCCTCGATGATGAGATTCCGGAGATTCCGGAAGGTCCGGATTTCCTCCAGTGCCATGAGCTCCTTATCCGTGACGACAACTGTCACATCCTCGCCATCCGGTGTCTTCATGACAATTTCGCGGCGGAATGGGCTTGTATCGATGCATGGGGCCTTGATGAGGTCGGTTTTCGTGAGCGTAATGCCACTGAGCCATGTCAGTACCTCAAGCCATGACAGGATCTCCTCAGAGCCAGGTTCGAGATCGCTGTATGGATAGAGCTCTGTCCAGAAGACCGGTGCATCAGGATTCTCCTCATATCTTTCGGAAAGCCAGACATCGAACTCCGTATCTGAGAGCTCGGCCTTTGCCTTCATCATCTCATTGTATCCGTTCTCACCCTCCATCGGGGTATCATAGAAGTCAACAAGCATATCCTTGAAGGTATATCCGGATGCTTCCATGCATTCGGATGAGCACCAGTCGTTCCCATCAGAACTGATGTCCTCATAATAGCCGCCATTTATGAGCTTTCCGCAAGTATCGCAGAAGCGGATCTCTCCTTCCTGGCACTTGCTTCTGATAAGCGTCTTGGCACTGCTGGAAAGAGCGTCAAATCCTACCTGGTGCATTAAGGTGTTGTAATCAGCGTACATAGTCGCCTCCTATACATAGAAGGAGGATAGCCCTGAAAGGGCGGGGTTGGAGCATGAGAAAAGGCGGCCGCAGCCGCCCTGTATAAATTGATTGCAGAAGAATGAGCAATCAGCCCAGCTCCTTTTCCTCGAAGAACGCCATCATCTGGCAGTATTTATCTTTATTCACCTCGGAAAAGCCGAATCCTTTATAGAAGTCCTTGAGCCTCTCTTCGTCCGCGCAGTCCAGCCAGATGAAGCGAAGACCGATTTCCTTATGTATTGCATCTATTCTTTCCAGTGCGTTTTCCATGAGGAAGCTTCCTGGTAAGGATTTCCTAGGGATTCCGCCGAATCTTGCCAGCTGTCCTATGAGAATACCAGGGATAAGCTTGCGATTCGCATTATTGATTCCTCTTAGTCTTTCCTTGAGATCCTCAGGGGTGCGGCCTGTTATCTGATAAGTTGCGATAGCAAGGGAATAGAAACCAAGGATGTTCATTTCCTCATCGATTGCAAAATAGGATCTAGTCGCATGGGATTCTTCGAAATCGAATATCCTGTTGTGCAGAAAGTTTTCAACGTCTGGATTGATTTTGATAGAAAATGAGGCCAGGATTCTTCCTGCCTCATCCTTACCACCAAGACCCATGACTAGATCTGGGAATGGTATTATTTTCATTTCTTTATTCCGTATTTCTTTCTCATGACCTCTATATCTTCAGAAGTCAGCTTATAGTCATTCGGGGCTGGCCTATCTCCTTTCAGCGTAGGATTGCGGAAAGCTTCCCAAACAGCTTTCTCACCCCATCCGGGAGCAGCCTTCAGGATTTTTCCTATTGATTCCGTTGCCATATTTTCCTCCAATCTGAATATACCATGGTTTATGATTATCCGGCAATATCCGGATTCCAGCTAGCCCGAAGGAAGCGCTGAAGGCGCCGTTCAGATCATCCGGACGAAGCCTTCGTTTGTGAGATGATATTGCAGTCCGTTCGAGAGCCTTAGGATATGGCTGAAGAATTCGCTTCCGGTGGAGAAGGAAGAGAAGCCGTCGTATTCAGCCATGAGCTGAAGGTCGGAGGACACGGGCTTCCTGCAGTAGATGGAGAGGATCTTCCCCGAAAACTCCCGTTCCCTGAGGAATATGCGGGAGATGGCTTCGACGAACGAGTCAGCAACCTCTGGGATTTCCCAGAAGCGGTGTGTCTTCTTCTCAAGGATGATCATCTCATAACGGTAGGGCATGGGAATATGTTAATCTAGAAACTGGCTGCATTGAAAGAGATCTATATCATGTGGTTTGATGGATATAAGCTCTTCAATAATCGCAGGAACTGAATTCTTTAAATAATTCTTTGAAAGATGATACATCGCTCCTGTATTGTATTGGTTACTGTATTTTATCGTTGTTGGATGATATGCAACCTTATCGAGGGTATTTATCATGATATCAAGTTTTGAATGGTTGCAGGTGATTCCTTCTGCTGCTGACTTTAGATCTTCAGAAAATTTATGAAGAAGTTTTGGATAGGAATTGATGTTATCCATATATCTAGAATTACCTGTATAGAGGTCTCCAAGCATATGCAGATAATAGCTGATTATCGCGATTGTTGATGTCACAGCGTTGTCTTTATCTATATTGAACGCTATTGCAACAGCAGGGATAAGGATAGAGTTTTTCCGGAATTCCCATATGTTTTTTCTATATTCATTAAGTCCTTTGGAAAAGAATCCCTGATGACAATATTTCCTGTGGGTTCCGCCACCGAAGGATCCCAATGATAGGATGTCCGGAAATTCCAAGTCGGTCGAAGGATTGGCTTTGTGCATGTTTATACGAAGTTGATTGTAAGTATGACTATCCTTCTGAGGCTGTGAATGATCTATTGAAATCATCAAGGCATTCGTAAGTATATAATAAGAGAGCTTCATTCCTTCTGATGCGTTTTTTGAGATACATGACCATGAATCATATTCATAGATTATTGCGCCGATATCAGTATTATGCTCCCTGGAATTCAATTGTTTTTCTCTCCTTGCATATAGATTATTTTGGTTAAGAAAAAATGATTTTCAATTTATGCTGCAATTCATGATATACAACAGCATCAGATAAGTATAAAGTATCAACCGAAAAAAACATAGAATCAGATGTTCCCTGGAGGTGATAACAATGCATGATATGAAATTTAGATTCAGAACGCTCTTGTTTCTTATTGTCTTTTCAATTGTTATTCTTTTCTTTATTTCTTGTGGTAATAGTCCTGATATAAGGTATTGCCGTGTCTGCTTTGTTATTGATTCATCTAATTCCATTGAATTGTCTGTACCGGAGGATAGTATTGTAAATCCACCGACAGATCCTGTCCTTGAAGGATATCTATTTTCTGGTTGGTATAAAGATTCCGAGCGTTTAGTAGGATTTGATTTCACGATTCCTATAACTACTGATGTATATATTTATGCTGGATGGACTGAAAATGCTCCGGATAAATATATCATTCGGTTTGAAACAAATGGAGGATCATACGTTCAATCTCAAGTGGTGGAATCAGGTGGCAGGGTTACTGTTCCTGAGCATCCTATAAAAGATGGTTTTCTGCATGCTGGATGGTATCTTGATAAGGATCTTCTTCAGGTTTACGATTTTAGCAAGCCAGTATCAGCTAATCTGGTTCTTTATGCTAAATGGATAGAATATACACCTGTAATTAAATGTACCGTTACATTTAATGCTAATAAACCAGAAGGTGCGATATCTTCCGTAGAAAATCTGCCCAATCCTATTACTGTTATTTCTGGCGGTATGGCTGGAATTACAAAAGAACCTTCTTTAGAGGGCTATATATTTGAAGGATGGTACACAGCGGATGGAAAAATCTTCTCCCTGACAGAAGATATCATTACTGAGGATATGTTACTGTATGCGAAATGGTCGGAAGAACCACCTTTACCTAAGTATACAGTGACTTTTAAATATAAAGAAGCTGTTTTATGTGTAGAAGAAATAGAAGAAGGACAGAATATCTCGAGCCCATCAGGAAAAACCGGAACGGCTGTGTTAACCGATATTGGGGACAGCTTTTCTTATACAATTACAGATGATGCCACTTGGACTGATGCGGAAGGAAATTCGTTTGATTTTTCATCCGGGATTTATTCAGATATTGATTTGTTTACTGATGTTGTGAATATTGAGAGCTTTGCCGTATATTCAGAAAAAGGACTTTTTGCATGGGCAGAAGAAGTTAATATCAAGAATGATATTGATTGTATTCTTTTTTCTGATATTAGACTTGAGAAAACATGGGTTCCTATAGCTTTCTATTCAGGCCAGTTTGATGGTCAGGGATATGAGATTGCTAATATAGAAATAAATGAATGTTTTTTGTTTAAGCAGGAGGGAGCTTATAACACTGATGCCTTTGTTGGTTTTTGGGTTTATTTAGAGGAAGGCAGTAAGATCATAAATCTAAACCTTGATATTCAAACCGATCTAAGAGCACCCAACAAAGCTAATGGTACAGGGTTTGTAGGAGGAATCGCTGCAAGAGTTATGAAAGGCGCCGATATTGTTAATTGTTCGGTGAGTTTGAATGCAACAGTTGAACGCTTTGATTATGTTGGAGGAATTGCAGGAGTAAATGATGGAAAAATCTATAATTGTCACTCAGTAATCGATAATATGATTTTAGATGTAGATTCAACAAATGCTTGCGCCGGAGGTGTTGCAGGGAGAAATGGAGTTGATGGACAAATTGTTGCCTGTAGTTCTACTTCTAATAAAATCAGAATACATAATGATTTCGGTGAATCCAATTTTTATTCGTCATCATATTTAGGTGGTGTTTTAGGATATAATGAAGGAACTGTTATAGCTTGTTATGTGAATTCTTCTTATTTGTATGTATATATGCATGGAGAGATTTCTTATGTTGCAGGTTTTGTAGGATATGATGATGGAGAATCTCCTATTGTTGCCTGCTATTCAATTTCTGATGAAATTTCTGGATTAACAACAGGGCTTGGCTCAAGCTATATTTCGCGTGTAAGAGGATTTTCTGGAATCAATACTTCTGCAAATGCTTGTTATTGGAAAGGTTCAGGAGAAGGCAAGTACAGCGAAAGCAGTTCCTCTACTGGTATTACGGAAGTCCTTGATGATGATTGGACAGATGCCATGATGGAAATGAATAAAGCATTACCCATTGATTTTGAATGGCAGTATGTCAAAAGTAATGGAGATTTTCCTCTTATCTTGGAAAGACGTTAAAATGAGCAAAGGAGGTATATCCCGACAGTTTCTTTCAGCGCCTCAATCGATTCGCAGAACGGGCCTTCCTCGGTTTCGGAGATGAGATCCTCAAGTGCAGATATCGCATCTTGCATCGCTTCTCCTTTCTCGCTGTCCTGCAGGAATTCGGAAAGATTTTCGAATGCGTCCTCTTCCTCATCCCTTGCTTCGTGCAGCACAGCCAGAAGGGCCTCCCGCAGCGGAGCTTCCTCTTTGAGATACTCCGCAAGTGCTTTCCGGATCTTGTTTCTTCTCTGCTTGTTCACGTCTCAGCTCCTGATCTCGTAGCTATCGTTCACGAAGTCCTCAAGCGTCACCTTATGCACTGTATCCAGATTTGACCATGGCTCATCGTCATCGTCGAGGTAGATGTATACCGATTCCTCCGGATGGAGCATCGGAAGCGGCTCTTTTGTGAATATCGTTCCTGAGTGGTTTACGAGGACGTGATCCTCAACCGAGCCGATGTAGTATTCGCCTTCGCGGACATCGTAGGCATATACGCCATCCGGAAGTGTGCTTCTGTCAATCCTTAGGTCTATATAGGCAGCATGGATGCCGTTAAGGTCATAGAGGGTGACGGACATGTTCCTGATATCGCTGTATCTATTGATCATATTTCCTCCTGGATGGCTTTGATCCTTTCCCTTAGAAACACATCTGTAATGAAATCGAGTATCGCAGCCGCGTCTTCGATGACATTCATGTGCATCTGACCGAAAAAAGGATAATCGAAGCTCTCAATCAGCTCCTTTAGAAAACGCTCGTCTATAAGAAGCCTTTCGATTTCCTTGTCCTCTCGTTTTCCCGAAGGCGAAAGACTCGAGCTTGCCCATTTTACGATGGTTCGTCGGATATTCTCCCTCTCATGGAGCGTAATGATTGAATCAAGCTCTTCCTTCGTGAGCTGGATTTCTTTTCCGTCACGCTTGATGGTGAATCTGTTGATGCTCGACTGCATTCAATCCTCCTGCCTCTCTTTTGGAAGCTCATCCTTTACAAGCTCGCCTGCCGAGAGGTCTATCTCAACTCCGAGCCTATGGAACAAGGGATCTCTGAGCTCCTTGAGCTGGGAGAGAAGGACATATCCCCATTCCCATTCACGACCATCAAGCGTAACGTACCCGAAGAATTCCCAATCGCCGTCATCCAGCTCTTCGCCTTCGGTAATGAGCCAGGTTGCTGCGCATCCCGGAAGGAAGTATTTCACTACGAGCTTTGCCTCGATTCCCGCGCCGTCCTGAGAATAAATAGGGTAGTCCTCGAATTTCTTCTTGAGTTCTTCTGTCATCAGCTGCATCTAAGCCTCCTATGTCAGAAGAGATGAGCGGTGAAACCGCATTGATGGAGCAGAGCGTCAGAGTTCTTCTGCATGCTCTCCTATGTATTTCTCGATGAGCCACGGCGTCCTGAACAGCTCTGCCTTTTTTCTCAGGGCGGCTTCGATGATATCGAGGTCGCTGTAGCAATAGTCCTGTGTCCAGTCATTTAGGTTGTTGAGGTTGCACTTTTCTCTCCTTCTGCTCGCAAGGGATTCCGCCCGAAGGCGGTGCATCAGAGAACCTTGTTCCTTCTCAGAGCTTCATCTGCCATTGTCAGGAAGCTCTTTGCATCATCCCGGAGCTCCCAGAGATGCCATGTGGCGGCATCTTTGGCTTTCTCAAGGGTCTCGCAGATGTCCTTGCGGTAATCGTGCAGCTTATCATTGATCATAATCTCGATGCTGAGGATGAAGCATCCTTCGTTCTCAGAGATAGTGAAGATGAATGGACCGACGACTGATGTATAACGTTTGATACCGTTCTGGTTCTCAGTATTCCATATCATATGCAACTCCTTTATGCATAAACGATTATTCCGATTATAAACAGCAGCACGGCGATTGCCGTACTTGTTCCCAGCGCAAGCCATACCGTCTTCCAGGGTAGTTCCCTGCCTTCCGGCAGGAATGCCCAGGCCATCTCGATGATGAAAATCGTGATGAACGGTATTGAGCATGCGATCATTATTGTTGTGGCTAGCATCTGCTTATTCCGAGCGGCGGGACGCTGATATCATCGTATACAACCAGTCCTTCTGGCTGGTTCCCCATTACCGTGTACCAGCTCTCATAATCTTTCGCTATCGGCGGCATCTCGCTTCTGAAGAGAGAGGAGTAGAGCCTGAAGCGCCCATTGATGTACTTCTTCGCCTTCTCGTAGGTCTCGAAACGCCTGTCTATGCCGCGGGCAATGACGGCTTTGTTTGAGCAGCTGCTTGAAGCCTTCGGATTGAGGATGCTCAGGTACCAGCATGTTTCGTATGGTTTATTTCCTTTCAGTGAATTATATTTATCAATCCAGTAGCTGAACTCGTATACCATATTGGCAATCCTTCCGTATTCCTGGCGGATACTGCAGTATCGATCATCGAGAACCATCTTGTTATGGGTTGAGAAGGCTTCCATATTCTTCTTCATGGCAAGGAATTCCTTATAGCCGGCGATTGCCTGGAGCTCTGCAATGGTATCGAGGGCTTTATTGATAGCCTTCGATGCAACCTCAAGGAGCACGGTAGCCTCTGCATTGAGGAGGTTCTCTTCTTCGTCCGCCTTCTCAGGCGTAAGCGCTGAGAAATCCGCCTTTTCCACGCGCGTTGCGAGGAAGTCCGGGCGGATGCCGAGGTATCCATCCTGGATTCCGATCCTGACATGATTGTTTTTCTCTATCGCGTACATCTTCTTCTCCTTATTCCAGCACGAACGGCGAGCTGCTGTTCCCGTCGAATCCGCCGATTGCGATATATCCTTCGCTTTCGAGGAATCCTGTTACCGCTTCCATATCGAGAAGGCTTTCAAGCTCATCTTTTGTTCCGATTTCCTGGACATGATTGAGGATGTATTCCGCGACCTTTTCCTTATCCGGATCAGGGCCGATTTCTGCTGCGATATCCTCTCCATCAAAGAAATAAAATGGACGTGTCTCGATGGTATATTCCCCGTCCGGGTTTATCTCAACATGCTCAGCGAAGCAGCATCCGGACTCTTCGGAATATAGCTCCAGTGCGACTCCGGCGAGCTTTGCAGCGGTCTGGAGCGTGCAGTACTCCTCGCTGTCCCGCGCCTCATCGAGCATCGCGCCTGCAACCGACCATCTGGTAGCGGATGAGAATGACTGGCTGTAAGTGCCGTCGCCGTTATCCCTGAGCTCGCCTGCATAGAGGTCCGAACAGTACATGGAATTAACCACGTATGGCTTCTTCTTATGGGACAGCATCTGATGAAATTTTTCGATACCTTCCTTCGTTCCTCTGGCATACAGCTCATAGCAGCAAAGATTTGCCATATTACCTCCTTGTCCGGAATATCCGGAATTTCCGGAATGATGGGGTAGCCCTGAAAGGGCAGGATGTATCCATGAGAAAAGGGAGCGCTCGGCTCCCTCTGTGTTAGATTGAGGATGCGAATCCCCGGCTTTCCCAATATTCCCTTAGACCCGGCCCGGATTCCTCCCGGAACTCACGCTCGACCGCTTCCCACGGCGTGCCTAATTCATCGATGGCCCATATATGCATCTCGAGCTTTTCGCTGTAGTAGATGATCTCGTCCGTGTGGCGCATAAGGTAATCGGCACCGGTATCCTCGATGATGAAGTACTGGTAGATGTCTACAGGCGACTCGGAAACTTCATGGGGATATCTTCCGTTCCTGTAGGCTTCCTTCTCATCCTTCGTGAGCTCCTTGCCAGTCTCCTCATCGACGATGTACATATCATCGCCGTTGATGAGCTCCCAGTCGTCTACGAGCTCCATGACATGGTCGTTCATGACCATGTCGCCAACGATTTTCGCTATCTCCTTGAGTGTTCTCATGCTTTTATTCCTTTATGCGTTCAGGATTTTATCTTTCTGAGAGCGTGAAAGAAAGGATGCGATCACATGGTTTCTATGTCTGGCTAATATCTTGTTTGCAGTATTCTCAAGTTCAGGAGAAGGCGTTACAAAAGCTTTTGAGGCTAGTATGATTTTTCCTTCTTCATCCAAGGAGAACTTCGCGAACCTGAATTCGCCCAGTCCGGATACAAGAGCCAGATCGACAAGGATATCTGTATTTTCGCTTTCAGGTAATTTCATACGCGAAAGCTGATCATCCACGTTGACTTCGTAACTCAGGAAAGAAACGATGCAGGAATAATCGTTGTCTGTGATTTTTGCTGCTGTAATTTTGTTCATATAGTTATCTCCTTTTGGTTACTCAAGGCTTTCACCGCCATAGATATCGTTATCGACATCGTCGTAGCCGTAGATATCACCGGCGAACTGCATGTCTTCATCCGGTTCTGTATCCGGTTCCGCGCATGCATTGTAGGCCGTCTCGAAGTTGTCCCAGTGGCTCATATCCGAGTCGTGGTTGTCGATAACGTAATCGGCCATTGCTTCTGCAAGCTCATCGCTGCATGGATAATCGTTATCCGAACACCAGCAGAAGGCATCGAGAATGTAGAAATACCTCTCGATCTTCCTGTATGTCTCGAAATCGCTTTCCGTTATTCCAAGCTTCTCCTGGAACAGCGTTTCCTTTGCTCCGTATTCCTTTCCTGACAGTGTGTACTTGCTCATTCTTTTTCTCCTATGATCGAATCGATTACCTCATGGACATTTTTGAGGATCTCCTCTGTTGTCCATTCCTTGCCCTCATTTGAAAGACCGGAACGGTCACCGCAATGGGCATAATCCCATCCGAGGTTCCAGAGCCCCTTGAGCGGGGTGTTCCTTTCGGAATAGGTGAGTCCGCCGTGAGCAATGGATGAGACGCTATCGAGGGCTTTCTTGTCGTAACGCTTGCCATAGAGCGCATGCCCTTTCGGCACTCCGACATATGCACATGGATGCGTACCGATTGATGTGATGCAGTACTGGAAGCCTCTGTATTCTCCCTTAGCAAGAATCTTGGGGCAGGCGAGGCGGGATGACGTATAACGTATTGGATAAGTTCCCGTCATAGGTTTCCCTCCAGCTCTGATATCGCAATGCAGACCGCTTCTTCGAGATCCGAAATCCTTTCCTGTACCTTGAGGAGATTATCGGTCTTCGCCTCATCTGGGAGGCATTCTATCGCCTCATATAAGCCGTTGTCAGAGAATGCATTGAGAGCCTCTTTGAGCTCGCTGTAATCGTATGCCATCGGTTTCTCCTTCATGCCAGAAGAGCCTAGCCCTGAAGGGGCCGGCTATATCTCAAAGGCCATTCGAACGGGCGGATATCCACATATTCCTCTTCGTCGATATACTCATTGAGTGCTTCACGTGCCTTGCCCGTATCCTCCGGAAGCTCCTTGCCGAGGCTCCTGAGCACAGGGCGTGCCGTTTCGACAAGCTCCTCATCGTCTTCGAAGTTATCCAGCCATTCATGGATGCTATACATGGCGATGTTCTTCTGGATTGTTCCGTCAGGTTCGATGAGGAGATGGAAGTCCATCCCTGAAAGTCCGGAGTATGCATCGCCGAAGACCTCGACGGTTACGCCAGTGCGTCTTGCGGCTTCCTGGAGGAGTATCTCGTTCTCCTCGCATTCGCCTTCGATCATCGGCTCGAGCGAGTCTCTGGATGAGCCCCATGCCTCGATGGTGCAAGTGCCGTTCTTGTCGTTCTTTATGGCCTTGATATCAGGGTAAGTTCCGTATGCTACTCCGCGTATCTCCGGCATTGAAGCCCTAAAGAGATTATCCTTCCTTATGCCGCACAAGCCACCCGTTTTGGTATGTCTTCTGATGTCTTCTGCGTCTTCGGCAGGCTCTGTGATTCCGTTCTTGTTGAGCTTCAGGATAGGGTAGCATCTATCTATCAGACTGATTGCTGTCCTTTCGTTCAGCAGGAAGATTTCGTTCCTCGCATACTCGTAGTCGCGAAGCTTATCATAGTTCTCTGGCGATGCTGAGTATCCATCCGGCCCTTTGCCGTTGAGCTCTGCTGCATAGAGAATTCTTTCAAAAGCGATGATGCCGTCCCTTGTGCCGGCAGCCTTCATGTGCCATCCGCAGATTTCTCCCATATCGTCCTCCTTACCTGTTCCAGAACCAAAGGTCTCCATCGTGCCAGGTCTCGTACTGGATCGTGTCACTGTAGTACTTCGCAAGATCGAGAGCATCGAAGATATCCTCATCAAGCGCCTGGATCTTCGGGTCATCGGAAGCAAGGAACTCGGCGAATTCCCTCTCGCTCCTGAATCTTCCGATGAAGTCATCCTTCGTGACTTCCTCTATCCTGTCAGGGTTCTGAAGATAATAGCTGTCGTTCTCCACGATTGCCTGTACGACGTCCGCATCGGCATCAGGGACAAGGTATTCCACCCAGTCGGAGACATTGTCATCGTCGAGGATGATTATCTCCATCGCATCTGGAACAGGCAGCGAGTTCTTCTCGAGAAGGCTTTCGATTTCTGCCTTGATGGTCTCTTCAGTCTCTTCGTGCCTATCGATGGGATAGAGCAGGGCGAAATCCTCATCTTCTAGGGCATCAAGCCCCTGGTATTCCGCTTCCGTGAGGACATCGAGTATAGCCTCGAAGGTTTCCTCCAGCTGATATCTCTCCGGATCATTCTCGTAGAAATTCCTGATCATCTCCCCGTAAGAGAGCTTTATGAGCGCATTCGTGTTTATCATATATGCCTCCTGACACATGTCATGACGGTTGCCCTGAAAGGGCCTGCTGCCTGCAGTTACGCATCCTGTCTTTCTGAATCATCGAGCGCTTTTCTGAGCTCGGTCTTCTTCTCCCTGAGATATGAAAGTGCTTCGCTTATGAGCTTCCTGGATTGCGGGCTATCCGGGTTATCCTTGGTGGCAAGGGTTGTTATGACAAGCTTGTCATATGCGGCGCGATAGAGTCCGCAGGCCACGTAGAGCGCTTCTTCCTTCGTTGCGGTGATTTCCATTTCTTACGCTCCTTCCTCGATGAGGAAATCTGAGAGCTCTAAAA
The DNA here is from genome assembly GCA_944389115.1 of uncultured Spirochaetaceae bacterium. GTDB lineage: Bacteria > Spirochaetota > Spirochaetia > Sphaerochaetales > Sphaerochaetaceae > Ornithospirochaeta. The sequence goes on along the minus strand of CALXLE010000149.1, from coordinate 1,345 downwards.
TCCGGATGCCGGATCTTGTGGCTATCTTGATTTCAATATCCATGCCCCTGCTTGATAGTCCTTTCCTGTCGAGGAGGACGATTGCATCGCATTCCTTGAGAGCCTTGATGTCCTCGATCATGCACTGCCTCCAGAGCTCGGCAGGCGAGAGGTTCCTCTCGAGGAGATGGCGTGTGATCTCTACCGGGTTGACGACATCGTAGCCCATAGCTCTCAGCGATTTCTCCGCATCAGTGAATTCTCTGACGTAGCCTGGGTTTGATGAGATCGGGCCTGAGATGTATATCTTGTGCATGAAGAATGCCTCCTTATCGGAGGCACGGGGCAGCCCTGAAGGGGCCGGTGATACATAATCCGGAAAGTCCGGAAATTCCGGATGATTTTCCTTATGGATTGGAAGCTCTCTGTACGCTCAGAATGAACAATCCCAGCGCAAGAAGCCAGAAGACAGCGATAAGGATAATCCAGGCGTTGGATGCATCCGAGCGGAGGATATCCGTCACCCATAATGTTCCGCCGATAGAGAGGGTTGTGATACCGGCTGAATATACCGCGATTCTTCCAAGCGGCTTTTTCGGAAGCTCTCCCGCCTTGAGAATGATGATTTCCGTAAGGACCATTATGGCAAGACCGTAATTCTGGCCACCGTCGGCGAAATGCATGAGGAGGATTACGATGAGAACGGCATCGATGATGTAGGGGAGTATCTTATTCATTTTCTTTCTTCCTTCATGGAAGATTATATCTTATCTTTTGCAGGCTCCAGCATCAGCCCACCTTCCCCGTCATCGACGAAGCATGGCATCGGGTGTATGTATCTTCCCTTCGATTCCTCTTCGAGCTTCTCTTCCTTTATCTCAGTGAGCTTCCAGTCGATGGATGCTTCAGGGAGTGAATCGGTTATGCCGTCATATATGTTCCTCAGAAGCATGGTCTTTGCCTTGTCTGCTGGATCCAGCGCTTCCGTTATCTCCGGATTCTCCGTCTCTATTCTTACGTAGAATTCCTTCACTTCGGTTATCTTTATGACCATAGGATCCTCCTTGTGATTGTCTTCAGCTGTATCGGGGAGCCGCAAAGCGGCAGAATATCGCATCTTATTGTAGCGGAAACCATAATAAACATATAATATAAGCATCAATGAATAGCAAACCAAAGGAGATAATCTCTATGCATAGAAGATCCTGTGGCATAGCCGGCGTATTCGCGCTCCTCCTTGCCATGCTTCTCATGGCATGCAATCCGAACGCGGAGAATGCGGCGGGCACGGCATCCCTTACCGTAACGGTATCGGATGAGACAGCGAAGCTTATCACGCCTGATGCGGATAACGTCGATATATCCC
>CALXLE010000148.1 GCA_944389115.1 uncultured Spirochaetaceae bacterium | reverse complement strand
AATTCCCTACATGCTGATTCGATCCCGTCAGCTGATTGAAAAGCGTTGTCTTGCCGCAGTTCTGGTTGCCAGCAAGGGCGAATACAATCGGCACACCATCGGCAATCAGAGGCTTATCCGAGCGCTTGTGCTCTCCGGGCTCTCCGATATGAGGATGGCTCACAGCCTTCTTTCTTTCCCCCGCACTTCTGGGCTCAGCATCCCTTTCCGCAGGCTCGACCTCAATACGGGAAGCATCGTCTTTGCGGATCGTAAGCTCATAACCTCTTATATATATCTCAAGAGGGTCTCCCATCGGAGCTTTCTTCACGAGTGTTACGACCGACCCCGGGGTCAGTCCCATATCAAGAAGATGGCGGCGGAGAGCATTATCCCCGCCTACGGAGAGGATTCGTGCGCTCTCCCCTATTTTTATATCGCTTAATTTCATATAACCAACCGCCATAAGAATACGACGATGGATATTCCTTAATCAATCAGGAAGGCATTCTTCTCAGTGTTCTCCGGAAACGGAAGAAGAACAGCACAGAGGTGAATGCAACAGCAAGGACATCAGCTGCAGGCTCTGCCATGAACACAGCCATTGTCTGGTTTTCCGTGAAGATATAAGGAAAGATATACATGAACGGAATCAGCAGAATAAATTTGCGGGTTATAGCAACAATCGATGAGGCGGTAGCCTCACCGAGCGCCGTGAAAGTAATCTGGCATGCCATCTGTATCCCGAAGAGAACAGCGGCTCCCATATAAACCCTCAGTGCAGGCACTGCAAACGCCCGTAATGCATCATCAGAAGTGAACATAGCCGCGAACATCGATGGGAAAAGCTGGACAAGAGCCCATATGAGCCCTGCGTATACCATGCTGACACGCAGCAGGCAGAAGAATGCCTTCTTCACCCTATCCTTATTGCCTGCACCATAGTTATAGCTGACGATTGGCTGGGCCCCCTGGCCAAGTCCCTGAAGCGGAAGCATCGCAAACTGCATGACAGACGAAAGGATTGTCATAGCGCCTACAGCTATATCCCCGCCATACTTCAGAAGCGATGAATTGTAGCAGATGTTTATCACGGATTCAGAAGCCTGCATGATGAACGATGCCATACCAAGGAACAGTGCCGGAAGGAATATATTCCTCTCCAGCTTCATATATCTGGCACGTATCTTCAGGAATGTCTTCTTTCCGAAAAGGAATGAGAGCACCCATATAGCGGAAAGCCCCTGTGAAATTATAGTTGCAAGCGCTGCTCCTTTGACGCCCATGCCGAATCCGAAGATGAATATAGGATCCAGGATTATATTCGATACTGCTCCGATTGCAACAGAGAGCATACCTGTCTTCGCAAAACCCTGGGCGGTTATGAAGTAGTTCATGCCAAGGGTAATTTCAACGAATATCGTGCCGATGGCATAGATTCTCAGATAATCAGAAGCATATCCGATTGTATTGCTGCTTGCTCCGAATGCAAGCAGAAGATCCTCACCCCATATAAGCAGTACAGCTGTTAGAAGAACTGAGATAGCAATCTGCAGTGTGAAGCTGTTTGAAAGCGTTTTCTCAGCGTTATCGTACTCTTTGCGTCCCATGAATATGGATGCACGAGGAGCACCACCCGCTCCGACAAGCGCTGAGAAAGCGCTTACAATCAGGATAATCGGAAGACAGACACCAACACCAGTAAGGGCAAGCGCTCCATCTCCCGGCATATGACCTATATAGATACGGTCAACGATGTTGTACAGCATATTGATCAGCTGTGCAGCAACTGTTGGGAGCGCAAGCCTGAAAAGCAGCTTCCCAACAGGTTCCTTACCTAGGAATTCCTTGTCACCAGCAGACATGTTCCCCTCCTCTGCATGAAAATACAGCAAAGGGGAACAATTGTCCTTCACATTACGAAAAACACAGGAAAACTACAGAATACGTACCTCCATTCTGTCGCCTTTCATACCTTTGAAATGGAATTCCCTACCGGTTATAAGTGAGAATCTCCTCTCGGGCATCGGTCCATAGCCATTGAATACAGAATACTTCATGACCTCCAGCACAAGTGATTCAGCTGCGCTGTAAGCATCGTTCTCATCGGAGATTTCCGCAATGCCCTCAAGCTCAGGGAGCCCGTATGAAGCGAATCCTTCCGTAACGAATGAAAATCCCTTCTTTACCTTCTTCAGAGTCGGAACAGGAAGAACCTTCATTATGAGCATATGGGTCGGAGTATTCCCTAATGTATCCGTAAGTTCCATCGCATCATAGAGGAACCCGAAAACCTCAACAGTATCTGCAGGAATGACATCAAAAATTGAATCAAGAAGCGAGATGAAATACACGCCGCGCATTGCTGCATCACGCTTATCCTTTTCCTTTGCCAGCGATACTTTCAGGACAGTTCCACATGGGAAGATCTCATCAGGCTCAAATTCGGAATGATATGGCTTCTCCTTTATAAACTTGCGGATTTTCTCCACATCTGCCTCAGTCTCTGCAGGTAGCTTTGCTATCTCGCAGTCGATGCCTGCAAGCGTGAACTTCAGGGTTTCCGCGCCTTTCTTCTTCCTGATCTTGATATGCCTGACATCGGAAAGATATCCACGGAAATCATCGAGAGAGATTTCGTAATCCTCCTCCGCCCTGATAATGGCCGTGAATTCCTTCCCTTCATTAGCATCAAGATCATGTAGAAGAGGCATAGTGAACATCACTTCCTGAGCAAGATTCTGCATGGGATTATCATCATCGGCCTCATCGCTGAACATCTCATCGATAGCATCAAAGTCTCCCTCGATGAGATTATCCGTGAATGCAATAGCATCCTCTATATCAGGGAAATCCATGCCATTCTCATATGCCTCACGGAAGCATTCATTCGCCTCCTTCGCATACTCAAGGGCTTTATCCTCATCCTCTGCCTGAGCTCCCATGGATAGAAGAGCGAAACCAGTGATTCCTCTGATGAAGTAATAATCAGGATTGCTCTCATCAATATCCAGCTTCTTAATCTCATCCAGTGCTTTCTCTGCCTTACCCTGGGTCATCAAGGAGGTTATCTTATCGATCACGATAGAATTGTCAGGAGTGATACGCCCGGCAGGCTTGTTATTCATGATGAAATCCTTTTTCCCCATATAAACCTCCGATTAAGTAAGCATACACCACAGATGATGCAAAAGCTACGAGATTATTCAGAATCTCCTTGAGATCAGAAAAGAGAATTAACATAATCGACTATGTTTTAAATCCGAAATTAGTACGCTCATGGCTTGAGAGCAGTAAGCGGCAAAACATATACCCCATCAGGCCGCTTAAGCGGAATCGGAGCCGTACCGGAAACAACAGCAAGGAAAGAAGGTTTATTCTCAAGTTTTTCCGCAACCTTCAGCAAACTTTCCGCAGCAGCATCCACGGCATATTCATATCCAAGCTTTATTTCAATCAAGGCATATCTTCCATCAGCAAGCTCAATCACTGCATCAGCTTCATCATTGTCATAATCCTGATAATGATACAGTTTACCGCCTAGAGCCTCTGCATAAACCCGGAGATCATGCTCGGCAAGACTCTCAAAAAGAAAACCTAAGAATTGCAGATCTTTCATAAGATTCTTCTCATTGGCGCCAATTATTGCAGCAGGCATGGATGGGTCACAGAAATGACGCTTAGCTCCTATCTTGAGCCTTGTCCGAGAACGAAAAACAGGAGAATACGCCTCCTGATTCTCAATAAGGAATAAATCATCGAGGACATCCAAGTATCTGGTTACAGTTTCATTATCAAGACCTTTACCATTGATAGAAGCATCTTTTGCTAACGTTGATGCAGAGCATACAGTACTCTCATTACGTGCCAGAGAATAGAGAAAGCGTTTGAACCTTGCTCTATCGATACGTACATCATCAAAAAGCTTATCTAGTTCCGTTGTTTGCAAAAGTTCAATATAATCCCTTGGAAGCAATGAAGCATCAGGCACGTCGAGATTTCCCGGCCAGCCTCCTCGTATGATAAAATGAATAATCTCAGCCAGTGAGATCTTTCTCATCTTGCCATTTACATCAGCCTCATCAAAAAGAGAATACAAAGAAACTTCTCCCGATGAATCTCCTGTCTCAAACAATGACATCGTGGACATTTTCAAGGTCGAAATACGTCCAGCCCCACTATGTCTTATCTTTTCATTTCCCCTCTTATTTTTCTGAGGAGGTAATGAAGATCCTGTGAGAAGATAAAGCCCTCTTTCTCCACGATGTGTATCCACATCGGCTCTTATCATATCCCAGATTTCTGGCATCAGCTGCCACTCATCAATCAAATGAGGTTTACTTCCTGAGAAGATAATAGAAGAATCAACTTTTGCAAGTTCAAGCGGATCGCTTTCTCCTGGCCGTCTCGTAAAATAGAAAGCACTTTCTGCCCTCTGCTCGCAGGTCATTGTCTTTCCAGTCCATTTTGGTCCTGCAACAAGTATTGCACCGGATGTCTTCAGCCATGTATCAAGCTTATTATCAATGAGTCTGGGAAGATATGTATTCATAGATACAACATAACATCAAAAGCATAAACCGGCAAGATTTAGAACTTACAACCGGAAGGATTTAGAACTTATAACCGGAAGGATTTGGAACTTACAACCGGCAAGATCTATAAAAGAGGACCGGACTCCGCACAGGCTAAGAGACCGGTCCAATAACATTGGTATTATTCGAGAAACGATGGAGAGTCCATCATTTCTACATCCCAGAGAAAACGGTCAGAACAGTGAAAGCTGTTCACCATTCTGTTCCGGGCTTTTCTGCTCGCAGGCCCAGGAGGTATCTCCTGCTGCGAACTTTCTCCTGTAGTCACGAACTGTATAAGTGTTCAATCCTGCAAGAGTAGCCGTCTTCTTATACCCATAGCCTTTTTCAAAGTACCTCAGGCATTCCTGCTTCTTCTCAACTGGTATGGGCTTTCTATTCCGGAGGGACTGTTCTTTCTCTTCCATAGTCTTCCTCCTTATTCAGGCCAGCCCTTTATAGGCTGGCCAATAATTCATCAACCAGCTGTAGTCGGCTCAACCAGAGATGTTCCAGATATTGCATCGCTCTTAATAGACTTTACTTCTGCAAGATCTTTTCCATACTTAACAAGGAACTGGGGTATATAATTTCCAGACTGGTCCTTTGCAACTGTCGGATTAACAAATGCCACGACATTGGACAAGTTATAATTCCAAGATTTTGCGGCTTCAGCATCATTCGAAGCAAGTGTTACCGTGAAATCAAACTGATCAAGTGTAGCCTGCTGGCCAATTGTGAATTTCTCATTTGCTTTTGGAGCAACAGAAACATTTGTTACGTAGTCAGTTCCATTAACAATCTCAACTACCACCTCATCTCTGCCCTTTGCATCGATAACAGTGTATGATGTTTTTGATGTAAGAGAAATTGCAATATCGTTTAGAGATGCAGGCTTCTTATCATCCTTCCAATAATAATCAGTACCAGCCGTAAGGGACGTATTCTTATTACCATTTGAATCAACAGCATTGATAGAAACAGTTACCTTGTCACCTACCCAATGAGTTGAACTTGTGTATGCATTACCTGTTGAATCCTTATATGTGTAGACAACCTCAAGGTGATCAAAAAGAGAGTCTATATATTGTGTAGTTGACTTAGCTACAACAGTAGCTTCAAATTTGAACTCCTTTGAAACTCCTGCAGCAGGTGAAACAGAAACTTTTACCTCTACTTTGTCACCAACCTTAGCTGTATCCTTACTAAATGTGGAATCAGAAATCTTGTATTCCAGAGTTGAATACTGCTTCTCATAAGTCTTAGCCTCTCCGTTGTGGTTCGTATAGTTTACAACAACAGTTGTGGGAACAGTTGCCACAGTATCCGATCCCTGTACAATCTCAAGCTCCTCATCTGGGGTAAGCGATTCAACACCAGTAATCTTTGAAAGAGCAACATACCCCTCACCTGTTACTGAGCCTACCTTGGCAGAAACCTTTTCTCCGACAATATCAACGAGGTTAAGACCAGGATATGTTGTCTCTGTTCCATCTTCAAATGTTACGAGAACGTTGAAATCACTTGGTGTAGCCTCGCTAGTAGCAAACACATCGCCAACCTGCTCTATGACAACGGCACTAGGTGTCTTAGTCAGAAAGTTTGGCACCTGTTGCTCACAAGCTGTGAATGCAAAGAGCATCAGAGCTGCGATAAGAATTGCAGAAATAGATTTTTTCATCGTATTCCTCTCCTATTCCTAGATTAATGATGGGTATAGACTACCCCCCCCCAGTTGATGTTTGTCAAGAGATTTTTAGATTTTTCTTTAAAAAAGGAGGGTAGTTTTTTGATTTCAATTAAAGACCCTCCATAAGGGTATATTGGTAATTTCTATCTAACTCATTTTCATAGAAAGACTTTAGATTAGTATTTTGCTTCGAGTGAGTATTTCTGAATGGATGTAATTCAAAATATCAAGCATATCTTTGCCTGAAAACCGTCAGAAACGGGTACTTAAGGCGTATATATGATATGATTGATTTCGTGGACAAACCTTTTTACTCGGAAATCTCGGATATTCTTGCATGCGCAAGAAGTAGAACGTATGCTGCAGTCAATGCTGCAATGGTTGATGCTTATTGGAGCATTGGGAAAGGCATCGTAGAGAAACAGAGCAAACTTGATCGTGCAGAATACGGAGAGCAGCTTATTGAGCAGCTCTCTGAAAAGATGATCAAGGATTTTGGGCAGGGCTTTGATCCAACCACCCTTAGGAAAATGAGACAGTTCTATCTTGCTTTCCCTGACCATGATGTACTCAGAAGGGAGCTCAGCTGGACACATTACAGGAGAATTATCCGAATCAAAGATGATAAAGCTCGAATATTTTACATGAATGAATGTGCTAATGGGCAATGGAGTACAAGGCAGCTTGCAAGACAGATTAATTCCATGTTCTATGAGAGGCTTATTACCAGTAAGGATAAGGAAGGTGTCTCAAAGGAAATATATTCCTTAGAGCCTGGGATATCTCCTGAAGATACAATACGTGATCCATACGTCCTTGAGTTCCTTGGCCTGAAGCAGAAGGCATCTCTTTATGAATCTGATCTTGAGCAAGCATTAATAGACCACCTCCAGGATTTCCTCCTTGAACTCGGCAGAGGATTCACATTCGTAGCCAGACAGAAGAGATTCACATGTGATGGCAGACACTTCTATGTTGATCTTGTTCTTTACAATTACCTCATGCACTGCTTTGTCCTTATAGATCTCAAGACAGGTGATCTTACCCATCAGGATCTAGGGCAGATGCAGATGTATGTGAACTACTTCACAAGAGAGCTTATGAATGAAGGCGATAACCCTCCAATAGGGATAATCCTATGTGCAGACAAGAGCGATACGCTTGTCAAATACACTCTTCCAGAAGGCAATA
>CALXLE010000147.1 GCA_944389115.1 uncultured Spirochaetaceae bacterium | reverse complement strand
AAGCGGCAGATCACATTTCTTTCATCCATGAAGGAATTCTCCATCTTCTCCCCGGAGGATGAGGATGGAGTCAGATCATTCCTTCTGGATAATGGCATCAGAGTGTAGGTGTAGCAGGATTAAGGGGAACATATTCCACAGTCTCCCTTCCGAGTTCCTCCTTGATGGTCATCTCGCTTCCCGTTATATTCCACCAGCCGCGCTTGTTCCATTCGAAGTCGAATGTCTGCTGGATATGGTACTCATAGACATATCCTCCAGTCTCCTGTGTACTGTCAGCGGAATAGGGTGTATACCATGTAGCATCTGCTACGAACGTATCATCATCGAGCTGTGTTATGCTGTCGACGATAACTCCGTAGATTATCGCAGTCTCAGGGATGGCAGGCTTTCCGGCCTCTACCCATTCCTCTGCGTTTATCACTGGGTTGAATCCTTCATAGGCAATCCTAGCCCGTGATGTTACAAAGAGATTTGTGATCTCCATCTCCTGCGGAAGCCTGCAGCCCTTAACCGCATCTGTGAGCAGCTCAACATCGAGGATGTTCTGCGCATCATAGAGCGCCTCTATGACAGCTACCTGATCCTGTCCCGCTGTCACTGGTGGCTGAAGAAGGCGGTAGAGCCAGCTTCCGAAGAAGCTTATAAGTGCGACACCTGCTATCGCCGAGATTATGATGATTGTTCCCTTTACACGCCAGAATGCATTGCGCTTTGCCTTCTTCTCTGCATTCCCGATGAATGCTGCGTACTCCTGATTACCCTTCGCTGCTGCTATCGTGGCATCGCGCTCCGTGGTGCTTCTTGCAGGAAGATCCCATACAAGACCAGTTGTCTTATCCAGGAACCATGCAAGATTCTTTCCCCCTACGATGTTTCCCATGATGTCCCTCATCTCCTTAACCTTCGCGGAGAGCACGAAGGAGATGAAGCCATCGGTCTTCTCATCGAGTGCTGCGAAGTATCTCAGCGGAACAGGGTGGTATCCTGAGCCACGGATCGCTTCGTCAGCATATGGCAGAAGTCCCGATGCTGCAAAGTACAGGAGCTCAGCCATCTCTGTAATCAGCCTGAACTGGATCTCAGCATTTCCCCTTATGATATCAGTCCTGTCCCTTGAATTCTCCTCCTCGCTCTGCGTCAGCGAGATGATATCCCCTATGTCAGGGGGAAGAAGCAGAACCCTGCCATCTCTTATGAGCAGTATCCTTGAGAGAGGGAAGACCCCATTTGTCAGATCAAGGAATGCAGGGGAGGACTCCATGAGTCCACGGGCTATCGTCCTGACGATATCGAGAGCCTTGTCCCTGAGCTCTGAGGAGAGCGCATCGATGGTGAGGATGTCGAGGGCATCGAAATAGATATACCTTGTGCCTTCTATCGAGCAGAATCCCTCCCAGTACCATTCGCTCCGATCAGCTCCATCGAGGATGAATCCATTGTGCTTCTCTCCCGACATCAGATGCTTCGGTATGGATATATCATCATGTCCGACAGCGATTGCTGTCTTTTCCTTTCCTTCCCTTACTATTCTCCTGATTTCCATGTTTACCACCTAAAAAGAGCAGCATGTCCTGCCTTCCTGTCATTTCCAGCCTTTCCAATCAGCTCCCATTTTCCAGGGACTGCTCTGGAGAGAGCTTCTATGATAGGAGTACCGCATGCGCTTATATGGCCCTTCCTGTATCCGTCAAGGAGCGGTTCACCGGATAGTAGTCTTTCTATCATCCGGTCCATCTCCGCCTCATGATTATCTGTAAGGCCAGTCATATTCGATGATACGATGAAGACTGTGTTCCCATCATCAAGTGAATGCACAGTTTCTGTGAGTTTTCTCACTTCTCCAGCTGAAAGCGCTGCAGAGAATATGGCTATGATATGCGATGAGGGGCAGTATGACGCGACAAGCGGGAACAGAAGCTCCAGGGAAGCCTCTTCCTTCTCATATGCATCTGCATGGGGCAGTCCTGCCTCATCGATCTCTATATCTCCTGTGATGAAGTGCTCAGTGCGACCCCTGGATGAAAACAGAAAAGAGGGCCTGTCCTTCTCAAGAGGTGGTCTGTGGAGCGGGAGCAGGGCAGCTATACGTCTTCCATCGGGTATCATTGAGAAAGCCTTCCTGTAAAGTCCAATACATCTTCTAAGATCCATATGGGGCAGTATGAATGCTTTCGGACATCTGTCTGCATTGCCGGATCTTTCCCCTGCAAGCTCTGCAAGCCTGTCCCTGTCAGATGGATAGAATATTCCTGAGTGGTATATCATCCGAGGATCTCCTTTACGCGCTTCTCATCAAGCTCCGCATGGAGATTCCTCTCCTGCGTCGGGATGACAAGCCCTGTCTTCCCGTCCTTCGCGCGCCTGAGGTATTTCACCTCCGTATAATATAGATCAGCCTTGCCATTCTTCTTTGCCTTGGAGTAGTGTATCGCAAGCGATGCCGCATCTAGAAGGACCGGAAGCGGCACTGTCTTTCCCTTCTTCGACTTGATGATCACATATGCCCCGGCGAAGTCACGGGTATGCATCCATATGTCAGAGCCCCTGGTCTCTCTGCGAAGGATATGGTCATTTTCCTTGGCTGTCCTGCCTATGATCATATCCCAGCCTGAGACAGTCACCCTGACACCCGGTTTTCCATCGCTGTCCCTGCCTCCGTCCTTTGCCCTGGCATTCTCCTTCTCAAGCTTCTGCAGGCTCCCTTCGGCGATGAGCGCTTCATAGTGCTTTCTTGTGCTCTCGATCTCCTCTTCGGTCCTCTCTATCTCCTCCTTTGCCAGCTCGGAGGTCCTTCTGTCCTTTCTGTAGCGCTGATAGAGCTTCTCGAGATTCTCCTCAGGGGAGAGGGCAGGGTCGAGAGGAATCGTAATCCTCGAGCCGTCGAAGCCATCGAGCGTGATGCTCTCCATTCCCTTCCTTGCAAGATGGATATATGAGGCGAGAGTATCTGCAGCGGTCTTCGAGGCCTCAAACCCTGCAGTGGATGCATAGCGTTCCTTCTGCCTTCTGAGCCTGTCCTCCAGTGCATGGAGTTCCCTGTCGCGTTTCTCTGAAAGACGCTTTATCAGGGCTTCCTTCGAACTTGCCGCGGCTTCCTCGCTCTCCATTCTGTCAATGAAGCTGTTGAATGAGTCACCTTCCCATTCCCGCACTTCAAAGTGCTTATCGCCCTCGCAGGTACGCTCCTCGATGATGAGCTTCTTTCCCTTCTCCTCGCCGCGCTGAGGTCTCCTGTACATCAGCTCGAGAATAGTATCATCCTCGCTGAGCACAATCGCATTCGCACCGATTCCAGAGAAGAGCCTCACAAGGAGCTTTATCCTGTCCTCGCTGTTCTCCAGTGTCAGTATAAAGGCCCTGTCATATGGAAGCTGATGGACGGCAGTTACCTTCCTTCCTTCAATATGAGCCCTCAGATACTGCGTGAAGCGCTGCATCGTTGCGGATTTCTTCCTCATCCTGTCAGTTCTTACGACGCGGGATGATGGGGTAGCGATCTCAAAGTACAGCAGCCATGCCTTCTCGCTCTTCGAGTACATGGAGAATGTGAAGCTGTGGATATCATGTTCTGTTATCTTCTGTATGTAGCTCCCCTCAAGCGGAAGCTCGGAAAGCAGGAGCTCAAGCTCCTTCCAGTTAAGACTCATGGGCCCTCCTGAGTTTCTCCATCTCGGGCGGAAGATAGAATGATCCCGTCACGAGTATATCCTTCCCGCTATCCATAGCCCATTCCAGGGCTTCATTTGGATCGGGGATAAGCTCTATGTCCTTTTCCGGGAAAAGTGCCTTCGCTATCCTGTATATACCGTTTATATCGCTCTTTTTGAATGTTCCCGGACGGGAGACTGCAATCTTGCTGAAAGGAGGGAAGAGCTCCTTTGCCATATTCTCTATATCCTTTCCTTCGATAGAGGCGAATATAAGGACGGAAGAAGATGAATCATCGGTGATTGATAGGAATGCATCCTTAGCAGCTCTTACAGAACTGACAGTATGCGCTCCATCGGCAATTACAGTATGACCGTCGATGGTGAGCTTCTCGAACCTTCCAGGAAGAACTGCTTCCTCCATATGCCTTATGCCATCCTCGGAGAGGATGCCAAGCCTGTCTGCGGCAAGCACAGCAAGCGCCGCATTCTCCGCCATGGCTTCCGTAGTCATCGATAGCATCAGGCTGTAATCCCGGCTATCCAATGAGAAGGAGACTTTCTCTCCCGTTTTCGTGGTCTCAGAGGAGAATGATTTGATGCAGTCATCGAATGTGCAGAATGGAGCATTGTTTTCCATTGCTTCTTCCATGAACACATCCATTGCCTCTTTTCTCTGTCTGGATACGAACACCGGGACGCCAGGCCTGATTATCTTTGCCTTCTCCAGTGCGATCTTCGCTATCGTATCCCCAAGCACTTGTGTATGCTCAAGCTCTATCGGAGTAAGGATAACAGCTTCAGGTGTTATCGTATTTGTGGCATCAAGACGGCCGCCGAGCCCCGTCTCGATGACGGCATCGGTGCATCCGGCTTTCTGGAAGAGCATATAGCCATAGGCGGTATACATCTCGAATGTCGTAGGCTTTTCCGATCCCAGCTCCTCCGGCAGCGTGAATGATGATACAAGATCCAGGAGTCTTGAGGCCGTCTCTGTATAGAGTTCATCGCTGAAGAATCCTGAAGGGAGCATGAAACGTTCCCTGATGGTATACATGTGCGGCGAGGTATATAGTCCGCATTTCCTTCCAGTTCCTTCGAGGAGCGCTGCAAGATACATTGAGGTCGTGCCTTTTCCCTTTGATCCTGCCGTATGATAAGTCCTGTAGGATTCCTCCGGATGACCGATGAGATCAAGAAGCCTGACCATACGTTCAAGCCTGTTATACCTGATCCTTGCCTCTGGAAGGGAAGGGCAGAATGAATCGAAGACTGTCTCCAGCTGAGCAATATCCCTGACCATAGCGGTAAGTGTACTCCAATATGCTTTTTTCGTCATTCATGTATGGAATTTAGATTATGCCGACAGATTTACCTTTATGAAAAACATAAAATCTGGTAAAATTTCAAATCGGCAATACCCCCCCCCGGTAATTAATCCGGAGGGGATATCCGAATCATTTAAATCAAGGAGTAAAAATGAAAAGGAAATTAGGGGCAATTGCCATTATTGCTTTTCTTGTGTTTTTTACAGCTTGTTCTCAGTATCCTGTATGGTTTTATCCATTCCCTGAAGAGGATGAGGCGAATGCGGTTAGCCTTGTTGTTACTGATTCCGTAATAGTGGAAGTTAATGGAACCGTGCCATCAACGGTTAAAGCTATTGTTACATATAGCGATGGTTCCGCGATGAATTGCAATGCAATGGTATCAGGTTCTGTTGATACATCTTCTGCCGGAGAGAAGATAGCAACAGCAATATATGATGGTGTATCTGCAGAATTCAGTATTATTGTATTCGAGCCGGAAAATGTCGTGGATTCCATAGAAGAGCTTACCAGCGCAATTGCTTCTGCATCGGCTGGAGAAATAGTTATTCTAAATGGAAATATTGCTGCAATTGCTCCTATCAGCATTTCTGCAAACGATATCAGGATTATTGGAAATGGGGCATCAACGATCACAACATCAGCTAATTCTTCAGTCTTCGCAATTTCAGGTAACAACGCCGTTATAGAGGGAATAGACTTTGAGACAACAGCATCGTCTGGTGTAACGAATATCATTACGGTAACCGGAACAAGTGCGGAAATAAGAAACTGTACATTTACCGGCAATTATGATGTTGCAACAAATACTGATGTAACATCCAGAGGATTGGAACTCAGTGGTTCTGTTTCCGATATTCTTATCGAGAACTGCAGATTTGAAAAAGTCAGGCAGCCAGCGTATATAAACAATGGCACCTCTGGAACAATCAGGAATTGCACTGTTATCGGAACAAGAGGCTGGGTCGTTGAGGGCAGTACAGAAATGACATTTGAAGGAAATGAATTTGAGAATAATGCTGTTGATATTGCTATCATTCCAGGTTCCCCTGATACGACGACAAACAACTATGACCAGAATGAATGCATAACTATCTCAAAGAATAACAATAACTGCTACGTACAGAACCAGATTCTTAAAATCAACGTTAATGGTGATAGCGTAAGCAATATTGAGTAATCCCATCTTTGATGGATATATTATTGGGCACCCTGTAACGTTCTGCAGGGTGCTTCTGTTTCTTCATTGCATCCCTGCTGCTCTGCCGATAATACATCAATTAAGCTGAAAATCAGATGTAATTATTTATTATATAAAATATTACAGCCAAGTGTTAGGAAAATGTTAAATATTGATTCTTAACATAGATTTAAGTGTATTATATGCCGAAATCCATGTGTAATTCCTTATCCCGTAAAGATAGTACCTCTGGAAATTAACTAACAGAGCGTTCGATTTGGCTGTTTTGTCCACGATTTGCCCACGGAAATTCT
>CALXLE010000146.1 GCA_944389115.1 uncultured Spirochaetaceae bacterium | reverse complement strand
TCCCTACTGGGCTAAGTCCAACAAGGATACGCTCATCGCCGATGGCATGGCAGACGAGAACTATCTTACAGATGTCACGCTCTCTACATCGGTCCGCTCAGGGCTTCCTATCAGGAGCATCAGCTGGCATGCGGCCGATGCCTACTGCAGATGGCTATCGGAGAAGACGGGTATGGATATAGTGCTTCCCTCGGAGGAGGAATGGACGCTTGCCGCATACTCTGCAGCAGATAAGCCCTACACGATGTCACTTTTATCAATTGATAATGATAATACGGCGCCGAAAGCAATGATGGGACAGCTCTGGGAGTTCACATCAACGCCATTCATCCCCCTCTCTCGCTTTGTCCCGGAGGATGCAAAGAGGCTCTCTTCTCTCTATCCATATGATGATACTGTCGTGAAGGGCGGAAGCTGGATCAATATGCCGGATACAATCGATGCAGATACCACAGGTGCTATGGACAGAAGCGCATGCTCCGTCTATGCTGGCTTCAGAATCGGGGTAAGATAGTGGAAACGAAGCTTATACAGAAGAACAAGAAGGCATACTTCAACTATGAGATACTTGAGGAGCTGGAGACAGGCATAGCCCTCGTCGGCACGGAGGTCAAGTCCGTGCGCGAAGGCAAGTGCTCATTCTCAGACAGCTACATTGTCCCGAAGAACGGCTCCCTCATACTCATCGGATTCCTCATCCAGCCCTACTCTCATGGGAATATCTTCAACCATAAGACTGACAGGAACCGTGTCCTCCTGGCTCACAAGCAGGAGATAAAGAAGTTCACGAGGAAGGTCAATGAAAGAGGACTCACAATCGTTCCGCTTGAGATCTACCTCAAGGGAAATCTCGTGAAGATGAAGATTGCTCTTGCACGCGGAAAGAATGTCAGGGACAAGAAGGATGCAATCAGGGAGAGGGATCTAAACAGGGATGCAAGAAGGCAGCTGAGGGAGATCAACAGCTACTGAGCGGCGATAGCGCTCTGGGCTCCGAGGATGATTGCATTGAGCTTCTCTGCGATTATCTTCTCATTTTCAGTGAAGCCGCCAGCCACCCACTGCTCTATCACACGGACGGCGCCTCCTGATATGAAATAGTAGAGGATTTCCGCATCCCGCCGGCTTATGCCAAGCTCATCGGACCAGTTGTCCACAGCAGATGGGAGAGCGAATGTAAGGATTGTGGCAAGGAACTTCTTGTCGCCGTTCTCAGAGAATATCAGGGAGCATAGGTCATTATTCGCCCTAGCGATCCGGAGTATCAGATACACAAGGTCAGAGACGGAATGAAGAGTATCCTCGGAGATCCTGATGCTCGTGCTCAGCTCCTGAAGGAATAGACCTTCGACTTCCGAAAGAAGGTCTGCGACAGAGTCATAATGGCAGTAGAAGGTATTGCGGTTGACCTCGCCCTTCTTGCAGATCTCGCTTACGGAGATCTCGGAGACGGACTTTGTCTTCAGAAGATCAAGAAGCGCTCTTTTCAGGCGCTCCTTAGTTTTGACTATTCTTACATCAACCTTCTCAGCCATAACTCTCTGCAATGGAGGTGGGGAGACTCGAACTCCCGTCCTAACAGTCCACCCATAAACGTCTACGGATATAGTCCTGCTTCTATCTTGGCCGGATTAAGGCAGCAGAACAAGCGTTCATCCGGTGCATCGCCTTAATCTCCTCCCCTGCCCGGCGAACTGCCTGGGAGAAAGCCCCCTTCGGTAAAGGAATCAGAGTGCCAGAGGCTTAACCCAGAGATTCCCGCTCAGAACTGCGATCAAGCAGCAAGAGCAAATGCTTCGTCAGAGACGTACTCGTCTTCTTTCTTTGCATTTAATTTTTGGTGCCGGTTTAACAAGTCAGCTCTTGACCCGCAGTCTATGGCATAGCAAAGCCAGTCGAAACCAGAACACCCCCATGCTTTACGGCAATAAAGTAACAAAGAAATTGCGAATCATCAAGAGAGAAAACAAGCAGAGTGCCTATTTTCCCTCATGCGAACCGAGATAATCGCTGAATGCGCTGAAGAATTCCTCAAGATCATCATACCGGAGCGCGGCATAGTCATCGATGTATGTCCTCTGCCTGTTGACGATCACAATGTCCTTGCCGTTCCTTGCGGAGATATATGGCAGTGATGCTGCAGGGTTGACGACAAGGGATGAGCCGAGAACTATCGCAAGATCGGCATTGGCAAAGGCATTCTCAGCTCTCATCAGCATGGTTGAGTCGAGAGGCTCGCCGTAGAATACGATATCGGGCTTGATCACTCCTCCGCATGATGCGCACACAGGAACAGCACCTGCATTGACCGATCGCGCGATCTCTTCATACCCATACTGGCGATGGCACTCCATGCAGTAGCCGAAGCGTACGCTTCCGTGGAGCTCATAGACCTTCTTTGAGCCAGCCCTCTGATGGAGGTTGTCGATATTCTGGGTGAAGATGCCCTCTGAGAGCCTTCCCATCCTCTCCATCTGGGCAAGAGTCCTGTGGATTATGCTGGGCTCATAGCTATCCATCTGATACCAGTTATCACGGGCCCAGGAGTAGAAGACATCGGGATGGAGGCGGAAGAACCCTATCTCGAGTATCTCCTCAACGCTCATGTTCCCGAATTCCTTTGAATAAAGACCTCCCGAGGAGCGGAAATCGGGAATGCCCGAAAGCGTCGAGACCCCTGCTCCTGTCAGGACAACGATTCTTCTCGATTTACTGTAGAGATCAAAGAATGCGGAGTAATCACTCAACTCTATGCCCCCTGAAAGTATTGCCGCTGAGCTCATCGGCATAAACCCTGACGATATCTCCATCATCAAGGGACGATGAAGAGGAGAAGACGAAGTAGTCGTTGTGCTCGCTGCGTCCAAGATACATACCATCGTCATCCCGGCTCCTGCCGGTAACAAGCACCCTTGCGGAGAATGGTGTCATCGATTCCTTTATCCTCTTCTGCCTCTCAAGCTGCTCGTTTATCAGGCGCTCGAGACGTCTGATCTTAACATCATCCCCAAGCTGGCCGTCCATCGTGGCAGCCCTTGTTCCCTCCCTGGGGTTGAAGTAATACATGAAGGCCTCGGTGCATCCCATTATATCCATCATCGAAAGAGTCTCCTCGTACTCCTCCTCGGTCTCTGTGGGAAAGCCCACCATGACATCGGTTGAGAACGTGAGCCCGGGAATCATCTCACGCATCTTCCCCACAAGCGATATGAAGCTCTCCCTAGTATTCTTCCTGTTCATCAGCGAGAGTATCCGCGTTGAGCCGGACTGCATCGGAAGATGGATATGGCTGGCAATACGGCGCTCACGTGCGATGACATCAATAAGATGGTCGGAGAAATCCTTCGGATGGGGAGACTCGAAGCGCACGAACTCTATGCTCTCCATATATGGCACGATAATCTCGAGGAGCGTCGGGAAATCGACATGGGAGCCATTGTACTCTGATGAATATGAATTGACATTCTGCCCAAGAAGCGTTATCTCCCTGACCTTCTTTTCCTCAAGAGCCTTTATCTCCTCTATGATATCCTCAACAGGTCTTGAAACTTCCCTGCCTCTTACATATGGGACAATGCAGTATGAGCAGAAGTTGTTGCAGCCATTCATGATGGGCACATAGCTTGAGTATGCCCCCTCCTGATAATACGATCGCTGGAAACTATAGTGATCCAGGGAAGGAATGCTGCCCGATACGATGAAATCGGGAATGGAGGCCTTATCGTTGGTTCCTATGACAGCATCGACATACGGAGCATCCTTTTTAAGATCTTCCTTGAGCCTTTCTGCCATGCAGCCAGTGACGATGATCCTTGTGCCATGCTTCCGCTTCTCAGCGGAATAGAAGCCAAGACGGCCCCAGATCCTGTTCTCAGCGGTCTTCCTTACAGAGCATGTGTTGAGGATGACAGCATCAGCCTCATCGGGATTCTCGGTCTTCTCGATTCCCCTTCCCTTCAGAAGGATCTCAAGCGCATCGGACTCAGCCTTATTCAGCTGACACCCATAGGTCTCGATAAGATACTTCACTTCCCTCTTCTCCTGATGGCAGCCTCAAGCGTATTCTCCATAAGCATGGAGACGGTCATCAGCCCGACACCGCCTGGGACGGGGGTAATCGAGACATCGCGATCGGTGAAGGAATCATAGTCGGCATCGCCTGTGAGCCTGAAGCCCTTCTCCTTCGATGCATCCTCAATCCTGTTGACTCCTACATCGATGACAGCAGCACCGTCCTTGACATAGCTTGAATCGATTGTGCCAGGATGCCCTGCCGCTACGATTATGATATCAGCAGAGAGCGTATGCTCCTTAAGGTCCTTTGTCTTCGTATTGCATACCGTTACGGTCGCATCAGCACCACGCTGCATCAGAAGCAGGGCCATTGGCTTTCCTACGATATTGCTTCTGCCTATCACAGTGACATTCCTGCCAGAGGTCTCTATGCCATAGTACTCAAGGGTCTTCATGATCCCTTTAGGTGTGCAGGGCACGAATGCATCCTTGCCTATTGCAAGCCTTCCAAGGTTCACGGGAGTGAATCCATCGACATCCTTCTCTGGAGCGATCCTGTCGATGACCTTATCGGTATTGATGCCCTTCGGGAGAGGAAGCTGGACGAGTATTCCATCGACATCATCCCTTGCATTGAGCTCATCGATCAGGGCAAGAAGATCCTTCTCCTCAGTATCTGCATCAAGATTATACTGAAAATGCATAAAGCCCAGAGATGCAGCTGCCTCAGCCTTCTTCCTGACATATGTCATGCTCGCAGGATCCTCACCGACGAGCACTACCGCAAGCGATGGAACGCTATTTCCTTCACCAGTGAATACTTCTGTCCTCTTCCGGATGCTCTCGAGAACGGCATCCGCAACCTTTCTGCAACCTAATCTTCTCATATGGGGAATTATAGAGAGTAAGCGCAAGGCCAACAAGTCTGTTTGAATGAAGTATCGCGTTCATGTATAATCGCCTCGAGGAGCAACCGATGAAGAAACTGACAGCTATCATATTGCTGCTATTGGCATTGCCGCTGTATCTCGCAGCTTTGCCTACATACTATGATACGGGCTCGCAGATATTCACGATATCAGCAGGTCCGACTATTCCTTTCTTCTACTACAATCCGAGTGACCCCGAATACCCTCTCACATTCGGATTCGGCGCAGGCGATGGACAGACGCACCATACGATAGGAGGCTTCGGATCCATATCCTACCAGGTCTTCCTGAATGAGTACTTCGCTATCGGAGGCGAGCTGGGATACCACTTTGACTTCGTAAGGAGCAATGATGTCTATACATCAGTCCCGATCCTCCTGAAGTTCACATATGTTCCGCTGCAGGGGAACTTCGAGATACCGATATCGCTCGGAATCGGCCTTGATTACATCGCCATAAGCGATTACTCGAGCATCAACCTCGGAGTCACATTCGAGATCGGCATGAGGTACTTCTTCACGAATGAATGGGGTGCTGGCATTACGGCAGGATTCCATATGGTTCCTGAGATCTATGGCATATCAGGTGAATCAGCAAGCAAGAATTCACTCTATGCTACCGTACCTCTGATGGTATCGGTCGTCTACAGGCATTAAGGGGGGAGACAATGAAGAAACTGCTTCTTTCGATATTCATCATACTTCTCGCGGTATCATGCAATGATTCCTCCAGAGGTGTCCTGCAATGGGCATATCAGTTTGCGGAGGAAGAGGAGAGCTACAATCAGAGCTATCTCGGAAATGATGGAACTTCCATCTATCTCGAGCGAGACTGGGATATATATAAGGCCTATTCAGAACCGCGAAGCAATAGCAATGGCTATGAGATCAGGTATGAGAAGGTTCTCGAGTCCTCAAAGGATGATCCATTCCCGATCGCATTCCAGGATGGATACCTCTATATGGCATACAAGGATAGCGCATCAAGGCTCTATAAGTTCTTCCGAGTGGAAGTACCTGATAGCGGCGAGATAACGCTTGATGAGCTCAATGATGCAATGACGAACAATGCATGCTCGATCGCAGGTGCTGGCGATATCACATCATTCGCCGTCTCACGCATCGCCATAGATAAGATCCAGGTCCTCTATAAACTGCAGGGTGAGAATAACCTGAGCGATGCTCACTATGCACAGCTGGAGATAAATGGCACATCGATGTCACTGACATCGGAGTTCCTGGTGCCTTCCAATGCGCAGATGATCGGCGATGGTGTCCTGAAAGCAACAACAGATGATCCGGAGATCGAGGGTCTTACTGACAACATGAATGATCTGTATGTGATTATTGATGGATCAATGCAGAAGATCTACACAGCCCATGATTCCACAGACTACCCTATGGGATCCGATGGCGACTATGCCGCTCTTGCAAGCGGAGAGATCTGCGCTATCGACACATCATATAAGGAAAACGGATATGACGGCAGGCTAAGGCAGAGCGATCTAAGGTTCGATGTCCTTGACAGGGAGGTGAACTACCTGACTATTTACAGGGATGGGAACAGCGTTGTCGGCTATCTCTCTGATAACGGCATCTACTGGAGGGAGGACATAAATGACACATCCGAATCGAACAACAAGTCCAGACCTTCAATCATCTCCGTCACAGAGGATGCAGATGTTGTCCCGCTCTGCTTCGCAGGAAAACGTGGAAGCGACAGGGAGTATCTGATGATAACCCAGGACAATGGTTTCTATATCGTGCGTCCTGAAGCATCAGGAACACAGAGGCTTGAGAAGATAAGATCCGGGTCAAGCTATATGCTTTCAGACTTCATATAATATCCGTGAAGCAATAAGCATCCAGAAGGCAGTATGAAATCCGCGTACTGCCTTCTTTTTTCACTGGTTCTATATCCCTTTAATGAAAAGGAACTTCTGTAGCGATTATTCCGCTTCAGCTGATTCTCATTGACCCGCAACTCCTCTTTGCATACTATTCGCATATGGCGATCCTGGCCTTCATTGCTGTTCTGCTGATATCGATATCACTGGGCATATCCATCATCTGGCCGCTTATTGCAGGGTATGCGATCTTCTTCATACATGCATACATGCATGGATTATCGGCAAAGAGGATTCTGAGAATCTCTCTTGAAGGAATATATGGGGCAAGGAACATACTCCTTGCCTTCGTGCTGATCGGGATGCTCACAGCCTCATGGCGCCTGGCAGGAACGATTCCTGCCGTGATTACCTATGCCATGCCCATAATCCAGCCTGAGTGGTTCCTTGGTGCGGTATTCATTGTCAATTCGCTCATATCCTTCCTTACGGGCACATCATTCGGAAGCGCAGCAACTGTAGGAGTCATATGCATGACGATATCAGACGCAATCGGCATGGATCCGATGCTTACAGGAGGCGCGATCCTTTCAGGCGTATTCTTCGGCGATAGATGCTCCCCTGTCTCGACAAGCGCCATGCTTGTGGCTGATCTGACGAAGACAGATGTGAACAGCAATATCCCGGGCATGGTAAGGACATCGATTATCCCATTCATTCTATCCTTTGCTGCATACTGCGTGATGAGCTTTATGTCATGCACCGGAAAGGCAGCAGATACGGAACTTGCAGCGCTGTTCCTGGAGAGCTTCCGCATAGGATTCATTCCACTGCTGCCGGCGCTTATCATGCTTGTTCTCTCACTGCTGCGCTTCAGCACGAGAAGGACAATGGCTGTAAGCATCCTCTCTGCAGTCATCATTGCAATACTTTATGAGAATGTCTCTCCGGCAAGACTCCTGCCTATGCTGATAACAGGCTATGAAGCTGATTCAGCTCAGCTCGGGGCGATGCTCAATGGAGGAGGAATCATATCTATGGTGAATGTCGCCATCATCGTAGCGATATCCTCATCATACTCAGGGATCTTCCATGAGACGGGAATGCTTGATGGGATGAAAAGAAAGCTCTGCAGGGCAATGATCCCAGAAAGGGTCATCATCACAGCAGTATCCACGCTCACTGCCCTGATATCCTGCAACCAGACGCTTGCAACGATGCTGACCTATCAGCTATGCAGAGATCTTGAGAAAGACAAGAGAAAAATGGCGATAGCGCTTGAGAACACGGTCATCGTCATTGCTCCGCTTATCCCATGGTCAATTGCAGGAAGCGTACCGCTTTCGGTCGTCGGAGCGCCTATGAGCTCGATAGCAGCTGCATGCTATCTCTATCTCCTTCCATTCTGCTGGATGCTGGGAAGGAAAAAGCCGGAAGACTGATGCCTCCGGCTCTCAACTCACCTATTCAAGGATCTCATGAAGGATTGCCCTCACCTCAGGATCCTTGTAGACCTCATCGACCTCATCATGGGTCAGGCCGATGAACTCATGGCACGTATAGTGGATCCACCTTGAATCCTCCGGCTTCTTCAGGATATGCTTGCGGCACCAGTAATCGGGCTGGATGGCAAGAGGAGGCTCCTTCTTATAAAGAGGAACTTTATAGTCATAGACCGCGACCTTTATGTCCTCTCTCGGAATGCCTTCCTTCATCACACAGCCGACAAGGGCATTGACTGTCATTCCTGTGTCGAAGATATCATCGACGATGAGGATCTTCTGCCCCTTCCTGAGGTTCTTCGGACTCCATGTCCATCCATCGATATCAACATGGCTGGAATGCTCCTGGACAGATCCGTATGAACGCGCAACGACAGCGGCATAGAAGACAGGATCCCTTCCCTCCTTCTTTGCTATGAGCTTGTAATACTCACTCATGACATTTGCCATGTATGCGCCGCCTCTGAGCGAATCATAGATCACATCCGGGACGAAATGGTCCTCCATGTGCATCTTTCGGACAAGCTTGAGCGCTGCATCCCTGATCATATCGCATGTGATGAAGTCCTTAGCCATATCCCCTCCTTTCAGATCCGGGTAAGTATCTCCAGCCCAGAATCCGTCATGGCTACAGTATGCTCCCAATGGCATGCAGGCTTTCCGTCAGCGGTCTTGACACCCCAGCCATCGGGCTCCGTCCTGATCTTATAGGTTCCCATGTTTATCATGGGTTCGATAGCAAATACCATTCCCTTGCGGATGCGCGGATTGGGATTCATAAGGGAGACATAGTTCGGGATCTCAGGATCCTCGTGCATCTCGAAGCCGACGCCATGTCCGCAGTAATCCCTGACAACCCCATAGCCGAACTTACGGCAGTGGCCTGAGACAGCTGCAGCTATATCCTGGATCCTTGCGCCGGGCTTCCCTGCCGCCTCAATACCTAGATAGAGGCTCTTCTCCGTCTCTACATTGAGCTTATGGACATCGGGCGAGACCGTTCCTATCTCATATGTATGCGTTGAATCGCTTATGAATCCGTTCTTCTCAAGACAGATATCCACAGATACGATATCGCCATCCTTGAGTATCTCAGTCTTTGAGGGAATTCCATGGATGACCATATCATTGACGGAGACGCATGTCGCTGCAGGATACCCCATATAGCCTACGCATGGAGCGCCTGCATGATGCCTCTTCATCCAGTCATGGAAGAGCTTATCGACATCCCACGTGCTCATGCCGGCCTGGATCTCTGGACCGATTTCCTCGAACATCTCTGCAAGCATATGGCCGCTTGTCCTGATTCCGTCTATCTCGCTCTCCGACTTAAGCTGGATCATCTCTCCTCCTTGAGGTTATCCTTCCTGTATGCATCAAGTATACCATTGATAAATCGGAAGGAAACATCGTTCGAAAGCTCCTGGGAAAGCTTGACCGCCTCATCGATGACAATCGCTGGATGGACATCACGTGAGAACGCAAGCTGGTAGAAAGCTATGCGGAGGATATTCCTGTCAACGAAATCGATTCTCTCGATAGGCCTGTTCAGCGAATACTTTGAGATAAGCGCATCGATTGCCTCAAGATTCTCAATCGTCCCATAGATAAGAAAGCGGATGAATACCTTATCATCCTCATCAAGAGAGGCGACCTCCTCCTCGTTCATTCCCTGGAAGGGATCGAACTCTGCATCAGGAGAGAGGCTGCCATTGAAATCAAGGGAGTAGAGCGTCGAAACGGCAATCTCCCTGTCGCGGTGTCTTTTCATCAGTTGCCCTTGTATAGAATATTGATCCTAGCCTCACCTCTGAGCTCTGCAAGCAATGACTCAAGAGCCTGGGAAGCTGCGATCTGTGAATTCCTTGTGAGAAGTATCTGATAGATGTAATCGTGGACGGTCGTCTGATCCTGAGGTGATACAGGATCATTGATGGCAAGAAGCTTTCCTGGCGTGTGGACAGCAACCTTGACGATATGGTATCCGGTATTGGATTCAAGTACTCCGGATACATCGCCAGCATCCATCTGCATGACTTCATCGCAGAAGGCATCGCCCCAGCCCTGTCTTGCAACTGTGTTGTTGATCGTAAGCCAGCCGATCTCTCCGCCATTGCTTCTGGAACCATCGTCCTCACTGTAGAGCTGTACAGCTTTCTCGAATGTGATAGCACCTGATGATATCTCCTCGCTGACGCTCTCAAGCTCCGCCTTCTTCGCGGCATCCTCATCGGCATTGCCCGTCTTCACCTTGTAGATATGGGAGAGCTTGACAGCCTCTGGCTGGAAGAATGTCTGCTGGTTCTGCCTGAAGAAGTTCTGGATATCGCTCTCGGTAGGCTCCTGCACATTCTGCAGCTCCTCACCTCTCTCCTGCATGAGATACATGTTGAGTATCTGCTGGTTCTTAAGGGATTCCCTGTAGTTCTCAAGCGAACCGAACTGCCTTATGACCTCAGCCTGGAACTGATCCTCAGTAACGGTCTGTCCTGCGGCGGCTGCCTGCTGTACTGCATTGTTGAAAACCTGCCTGTAGAGTGAATCTATCTGGCGGTCATTGATTGATATGCCATCGCGCTCTGCGCCCTGGATGAAGACCTCATCATTGATCATCGTCTGGAGAACGTCCTGAACGGTGACATCCGTCATGCCAGCGCTCCTGTATCTCTCGACCTCTGCATTGAGATCCTCAACGGTTATAACGCTGTTGCGGATAAGATTGACTGTGGCAGCAGGCTCTGAGATCATTGATGCTGCAAAGAGCACGGATGCTGCGAGAAGAAGCAGCAATACTGTGGAAAATCTCTTCATATTATAAGTTCCTCTCAACATTGAGGCGCTTTCCAATAGCCTGGGCCTCATCAGGATTCTTTATCACCTCAGAAAGCTTGAGTATCATGCCCTCGCCTTCCATTGCCTTCATAAGATTGAGAAGCGTCTTGTTCTTCCTAAGCCCGCTTCCAGATACAAACGCCATGCATCTCTTACCAGAGACCGTTCCTGCCTCAGCAAGGAACTTCGAAATCTCTCCGGGAACAGATGCAGAGAAGAAAGAAACAGGCTCAGTACCTATGATCACATAATCATAGATTGTGAGCCTCTTCTCCTCAGTGCGCATATTCACGACATCAGCGATATGGCCATTGCCGGCAAGTCCTCTCGCAAGAGCCTCGGAAACCGATTTCAGCCTGTCGCTTTCGCGTGATTTTCCTGCATATAGGATACAAACCTGCATCCAACTCCTCCTTTAAAGAAAATATAAGCCGGCTAGCCACATAAGGGAAGCCGGCATTCCGGAAAAAAGGAATCACTGAGCAGAAACTGTATCCGTTTCAGCCTCTGCTGTGCTTGCTGCCTGATCAACCCAGCTTCCGCCTGCTGCAGAGGACTCTGCAGAAACAGCTGCTGCTGTTGCCTCAGGAACTGAATCGCTCGTCTTGTTCACGATAGCGACGACAAGCGAAAGAACCATGAATACTATTGCCAGGGTTACTGTTGCCTTGGTTATGAAGGAAGAAGTACCTGATCCGAAGGCAGACTCAGAGCCACCTCCGAAGATTCCTCCAAGACCTACGCTGTTCTCATCCTGTACAGTGACAAGGAAGATGAGAAGCAGAGCGACAATGCAGAAAAGCACAAGCAGTATGATACCTAAAATACTCATCTCTTACTCCATTACTTGCTGTATGTTATGATGGGCAGGAACTGCTCGAGCGTTAGGGATGCACCTCCAACAAGCGCTCCATCGACATTCTCCTTTGCCATCAGGGCCTTTACATTACCGGCCTTAACAGAACCACCATACTGTATAATCAGGTTTTTAGCAATATCATCGGAGTACAAAGATGCCACTGTGAAGCGGATGAAGCTGTGTGCGCCATCTGCATCCTCAGGTGTTGCAGTCTCGCCTGTTCCGATTGCCCATACTGGCTCGTAAGCGATTGTGATATGGGACATCTCCTCAGGGAGAACATCCTTGAGGCCGACTTCAAGCTGCCTCTTCAGGACTTCCTCAAGCCTTCCAGACTTCCTCTCCTCGAGGGTCTCGCCTACGCAGAGGACAACATCCATCTTGAGGGAGAGAGCAAGAAGCACCTTGGAGTTGATGATCTCGTCTGTCTCACCGTAGTACTGCCTTCTCTCGCTGTGGCCGAGGATAACGGTCTTCACGCCGAGATCAAGGAGCATCTCAGGGGAAACCTCACCGGTATATGCACCGGAGAGATGGTTTGCCATGTTCTGAGCTGCCACGATGATATCTGAACCCTTGACCGCCTCAAGGACAGCAGGGATGGATACGAAGGACGGTGCGATCATGACACGGCAGTCCGGCTGCTCCTTCTTCACAGCCTCGGCAAGCGAGGCTGCATACTTCGCTCCCTCGGAGGGAGTGAGATTCATTTTCCAGTTTCCAGCTATATATGCTCTTCTCATGATTACTTCTCCAGTGCCTTAATGCCAGGAAGCTCCTTGCCCTCGAGGAACTCAAGGGAAGCTCCGCCGCCTGTCGATACATGCGAGATCTTGTCAGCAAGACCGAACTTGTTGATCGCAGCAACGCTGTCTCCGCCGCCTACGACAGTTGTAGCATCGGATGCTGCGAGAGCCTTAGCGACTTCCTCAGTACCCTTGGCGAAAGCTGCGAACTCGAATACGCCCATCGGTCCGTTCCATACGACCGACTTTGCCTTCTTGACTGCAGCAACGATCTTCTCCGTCGTCTTTGCTCCGATATCCATACCCATGAGGTCATCTGGGATATCCACGCCGTCAACATAGACAGGCTCTGCCGTCTCTGCGAACTCAGCAGCAGCGACATGGTCTACAGGAAGAATGACCTCAACACCCTTCTCTGCGGCCTTCTTGAGGAAGGAGGAAGCTGTCTCAAGATAATCATCCTCGACAAGGGACTTGCCGATCTTGTGGCCCTGTACCTTGAGGAATGTATATGCCATACCTCCGCCGATTACGACTGTATCGCATGTGCGGACAAGTGATTCGAGGACTGTGATCTTGGAAGAGACCTTCGATCCGCCGATGATAGCGACAAACGGCTTATCAGGGTTCTCAAGAAGAGGTGCCATGAACTTGACTTCCTTCTCGATGAGGAATCCTGCATAGGATGGAAGGTAGTGTGAAACACCCTCTGTAGATGCATGTGCGCGGTGTGCTGTTCCGAATGCATCGTTGCAGTAGATATCGCCATAGGAAGCGAGAGTCTTTGCGAACTCTGGATCATTGCCCTCCTCTTCCTTATAGAATCTAACGTTCTCGAGAAGAAGGACCTGGCCAGGCTGGAGTGCCTTAACTTCCTTCTCAACCTCTGGTCCGATCACATCCGGAGCGAGCTTTACTTCCTTTCCGAGAAGCTTTGAGAACTCTGCTGCGACAGGAGCGAGGGAGAAGTCAGGATTCTTCTGTCCCTTAGGGCGTCCGAGGTGTGTCATAACGACAAGGGAAGCGCCATTGTCAAGGATATACTTGATTGTCGGGAGCGCTGCCTTGATTCTTGTTGCATCCGTTACAACGCCGTTCTTGAGAGGAACATTGAAATCGACGCGGATAAGGACTTTCTTTCCCTTGAGATCCGCTTCATTGATTGTATTAAGCTTCATGAAAACCTTCCTTTATGAAAACAGGCCTGCTTTCCGGCAGGCCCGTATTTATGCCCGGGCATAAAGCGCCGGATTGAAATCAGCCATTGACCTTCTTCATATGAGCGATGAGGTCGAGAACCTTGTTGGAGTAGCCGATCTCATTGTCATACCAGGAAACGACCTTAACGAATGTGTCGGTAAGAGCGATACCAGCCTTTGCATCGAAGATCGATGTCCTTGTGTCACCGAGGAAATCGGAGGAAACAACAGCATCCTCTGTGTATCCAAGGATACCCTTGAGTGAACCCTCGGAAGCTTCCTTCATAGCCTTGCAGATATCCTCATACTTGGTCGGCTTTGCGAGATTGACTGTGAGGTCAACGACAGAGACATCAAGAGTAGGAACTCTCATTGACATACCTGTGAGCTTGCCGTTGAGGGAAGGAATGACCTTGCCTACAGCCTTTGCAGCACCTGTTGAGGATGGGATGATGTTGCCGGAAGCAGCGCGGCCGCCTCTCCAGTCCTTCATTGAAGGTCCGTCAACTGTCTTCTGTGTAGCTGTTGTTGAGTGGACAGTTGTCATAAGACCATCGACGATTCCGAAATTATCATTGAGAACCTTTGCGATAGGAGCAAGGCAGTTTGTTGTGCAGGATGCATTTGAAACGAACTGAGTTCCCTTTACATATGTATCCTCGTTTACGCCTACTACGAACATCGGAGTATCATCCTTTGAAGGAGCTGACATCACGACATACTTTGCACCAGCGTTGATGTGAGCCTGTGCCTTCTCCTTTGTGAGGAAGAGACCTGTTGACTCAACAACGTACTCAGCGCCGACCTCGTCCCACTTGAGTTCGTTAGGATCCTTGCATGCTGTTACGCGGATCTTGTGGCCATTGACAATGAGAAGGGACTTCTCCACGTCAGCCTCGATTGTTCCTTCGAACTGTCCGTGCATTGTGTCATACTTGAGCATGTAAGCGAGGTAGTCTACCGGGCAGAGGTCATTGATTCCTACGATCTCGACATCCGGGCGGTTCATTGCTGCGCGGAATACGAAACGGCCGATTCTTCCGAATCCATTGATTCCGATTTTCATCTTTCTTTCTCCTTCTGATCGTTCAGCACAATCGATATTTTTATATCAGATATCTCCTGCAAGATATCACTTTACGGCGAGAATGACAACATAGCGCCATCTTTCTTAGAATATAATACCTTTCAGGTATTTTGTCACTTGATATCCATCTGGAGCTTGTCCTTCAGGATGACATCGTGCGCACCGCCCTCGACAATCGATGTCGGGGAGACAATCGTCAGCCTTGCCTTATTCCTGAATTCCTCCAATGAGAGCGCTCCGCAATTGCACATCGTCGACTTTATCTTCGATACGGTAAGGGCGACATTGTCCTTCAGCGGACCTGCATACGGAACATAGGAGTCGACTCCTTCAGGGAATGAGAGCTTCTTATCACCTCCGAGATCGTATCGCTGCCAGTTGCGTGCGCGCTGCGATCCCTCGCCCCAGTACTCCTTGAGATAGTTGCCGTTAATATTGACAAGTGCGGACGGAGATTCATCGAATCTGGCGAAGTAGCGTCCAAGCATCACGAAATCGGCGCCCATCGCAAGCGCTATCGTCATATGGTAATCGAAGACAATGCCTCCATCGGAGCAGACTGGGATATATACGCCGGTCTTCTCAAAGTACTCATCACGGGCTTTCACGACATCTATCAGAGCCGACGCCTGCCCTCTTCCGATTCCCTTCGTCTCACGTGTTATGCAGATTGAGCCGCCGCCGATACCGACCTTCACGAAATCCGCACCAGCATCGGCGAGGAAGCGGAAGCCATCCCCGTCAACGACATTGCCGGCACCGACTTTGACGCTGTCGCCATACTTTGCCCTGATCCATGAGAGCGTGCGCTTCTGCCATTCAGAGAATCCTTCCGATGAGTCTATGCAGAGCACATCAGCACCGGCATCGACAAGGAGGGGAACCCTCGATTCATAGTCCCTGGTGTTTATGCCGGCCCCGACGATATAGCGCTTTCTGGAATCGAGAAGCTCGAGCGGATTCTCCTTGTGTGCTGAATAGTCCTTCCTGAAGACGAAGGAGACAAGATGGCCATCCTCGCTGAGGATCGGGAGCTGGTTGAGCTTATGCTCCCAGATAATGTCATTGGCCTCGGAAAGCGTTATGCCTTCACGGCCGTAGATGATCTTTGAGACAGGAGTCATAAATGATGAGACCTTATCCTCCTCGCTCATCCTCGACAGCCTGTAATCGCGGGAAGTAACGACGCCTTCAAGCTTTCCCCTGGCAGTTCCGTCCGAGGTTATGGCAATGGTTGAATGCCCTGTTTTCCTTGTTACTGCAAGGACATCACCCAGTGTGCTGTCCGGGGTAAGATTGCTGTCAGATTCGACGAAGCCCGCCTTGTACGCCTTTACGCGGCGGATCATCTCCGCTTCGCTCTCAGCACTCTGCGAGCCATAGATGAATGCGATACCGCCTTCCCTGGCAAGAGCCTCGCCCATGCGCTCACCGGAGACGGACTGCATTATGGCGCTCACCATCGGTATATTCAGGGAGATAGCGCTCTCCTCCCCCTTCCTGAACTTCACAAGGGGTGTGCGGAGCGATACATTCGAGGGGATGCATTCCGATGAGGAATATCCGGGTACGAGCAGGTATTCACTGAATGTGCGTGAAAGCTCATCAAAGAAATAGGCCATGGATTATTCTCCTTGGCCTACCATTTATCTCATAAAATGGATTTTAGGGCAATATGGTTCAGCTCTTCTCCGGAACCGAAGTATCGGCAAGATAGAGAACAGCGCTCTCCTTCGCTGCAAGCCTTATCGTAAGGGAGCCATCAGAGACCGATGCATCGGCATCGCCATAGAGAATCCTGCAGCTGCCCTGTGGGAGCATGAAGCTGTCAATCGTGACATGGCGTTCGCGTGGACATCTGTTTACGACAGCAGCAATTGCCTTGCCTCGCCCTATGCGCAGCAGCACGAATGCATCATTGTCTATCTCCTCAGCCCTGAATGCGGAATACGGGAAGAAATCCATCTTTCTGATATCGGCCATCACCGAATAGAGCCTGAGGCGCTCACGGTCCCATCTCTCCTCATTCCATTCCATAGGATAGCGGCAGCCTTCGGGTGAGCCCATTCTGCCATCAAGGCCTATCTCATCGCCATAGTATATGGAGGGCATGCCAGGAAGCATGAAGAGCGCTATGACAGCACCGTGATAAAGAACTGGATCCATTATCGCAGCATTGCTGTGAAGCCTCGGGGTATCATGGGAATCGAAGAGGTTCATCTGGAAGAATGCTGACTGCGAAGGGACAGCCATGATGGCATTGCGAAGCGCCTCTGCGGTCTCTCCCCCGCTCCACTCAGCCTCGCGCTCAGGATCGTATCCCCAGCCTGCGGAGAGGAATCTGTCCCTCTCACCCATCCAGCTGCGGATTATGCGCCCTGCTCCGAAGTAGTTCATCGTCCCATCCCACATGTCTCCGGAAAGGTAGATGCGGCTATCATCCCAGTCCTCGCCGACGAGGTAGAGATCAGGCTTGATTCCCTTGAGCGATGCTCTGACCTCCCTCCAGATCTCCGGAGAGAGCTGCACATCCTCCGAGCGTCCAACCTCTGGAGCGACATCGAGTCTCCAGCCATCAATGCCGAATGGCGGCCTTATGAACTTCTGCATGGCGGAATCGGGATTCCTGTATATGAGATCCCTCAGGCGCTCTGAGCGGTAATCGAGCTCAGGAAGCGTTCCGACACCGTTCCAGAACCTTATCCCTCCATTGCTGTCATGAGCATAGAAGGATGCCTCCTCGCTGCCAGGGTCTGAGATTGCCCTTCTGTACCACTCTGAGCATATTCCTGTATGGTTTATCGAGATATCCAGAATCACACGTATCCCATGCTCATGAAGCACCTTGATCATATTCTGAAGGGCCTTATCACCTCCAAGCTTAGGATCTGCGTGGAAGAAATCGGCAGCATCATAGCGATGGACAGTCCTCGCATCATTCACAGGATTGATGTAGACTGCAGTGATTCCCAGCGATGATAGGTAATCGGCTTTTTCGGCTATTCCTTTAAGATCCCCATTGTAGAAATCAAGGCAGCGAGAGCTCTCGAAATTCCTCGGGACAGAGCCCCAGTCAGGCGTTGTCACACGTCCGCCGTCATATTCATACTCACCATCCTTTGCCCCCACAGAGGAATCGCCTGAGAAGAAGCGGTCAGGGAATATCTGGTAGCACGTGGACGATGCGACCCAGGAAGGGGCATCGATTGAAGGAATCAGAGAGAACCTATCAATGACTGGAGGAACGCTCCTTGAGACACCGCGCTGGGAGTAGTAATAGCTCCTTCCTCGGTAGAAGAATACGAAGAAGTAATGGAAGATCTCTCCGGATGCTGGAATACGGCACCGGGCAGTATAGCGCCTTGCGCCATTT
>CALXLE010000145.1 GCA_944389115.1 uncultured Spirochaetaceae bacterium | reverse complement strand
AATAGGATCGCTTGAGAGCGGAATACTCGGCAACAATGATATCCTCTACTCGAAATCTGTAATCGACTTTGTCGCTGTGATGATAATAGCCTCCGTCTCAGGTGTAAGTTCCGTCTTAGCGGCAGTCCCTACATTTCTCTATGAAGCCTTCCTGACGCTTATTGCAGGCTCCATAAGCCCATACCTGACAGATGCAGTAGTACAGGAGATGAGCGCATCGGGCTCTATCGTGATAATAGGAATGGGATTGAATATGCTTGGAATCACAAACCTCAGGCTTTCAAGGTATATTCTTGCACCTTTTATCGTGATTCCGCTCTGCTATCTTCCGTTCTGATCCTTCTTATCCAGACCTATGAGGAATATCTCGAAAGAATCCTCTCTGGAAGCCTTGGGCTTGAATGCCTTTGCCTTTGCGAACATCTGCCGCATCGTTTTCAGCACTTCCTGCTCACCCCCGCCCTGGAAGATCTTTATCACCATATTCCCATGGATCTTCAGCTGCTCTCCGGCAAGGATCACTACCTGCTCGGCAAGCCATTCGGAACGGGTGGTGTCAACAATCCTATTGCCTGTAGTCATAGGGGCCGCATCGGATATGATCGCATCATATGGTCCTTCTTCTACCAGCTTTGCCCTGATTTCCTTTGAGAATGCATCCCCTGTGAAACTGATCACGGTAGGCGGAATTGGGTCAAGAGAGAGCGGATTGAGATCGACGGAGACGATCTTTCCGTTTCCTTTGATAAGCTCTCTATGGGTGAACAGCGTCCATGATCCGGGAGCCGCTCCGACATCAAGGACCGAATCCCCGGGCTTGATCAGCCTGTGCGCTGCATTGATTTCCTCAAGCTTGTATACAGATCTTGCCGGATAGCCTTCGCTATGGGCTTTTTTTGTGAAGAAATCCGCTTTGTCTCTTCTTGATACTGCCATACCGAGAGTTTATGCGAAAGAACACCATGGGTCAAATGAAACGCCGGGCGGCATATGGGGTGGGAGAGAAGGCCGCCCGGCGTAGAAACCAAACCTAAAAGGAGGTCTGAATGTTGCTCTGTGATTACAAGATATGACTATTTTAAAAACAAGACTATAGAGTTCATGAAATCAACATCTTCACACAGTATCAACATAAAACAAAGGCACCGGTTCACGGTGCCCTTGAATACACTAAAAAGGAGGTTTGTTGAAAAAAACTGTTTGCTCGTAGATTACCTAGCAGGAAGCGTGCCAACTATGTAAATTGCTTTTAAATGTATGTTTTCAATGATATTATAGTTTTTAGGTGTGCAGATTTTTCACATCGTGAAGTTTGTGCATGCCGTAATTCTCCATTTCTGTGAAAATTTGTATCGATTGACTACAGATAGCGCAAACCGTAATGTATTTTTTATGGGAAACAGCATACTGAACAGAAGAATGCACTATGTATTCTGGCCGGGGATGATCTCAGGCCTGATTGCAGCCAATATCGTGCTTTACGCGCTTGCGGCATTTCTCTTTCCTCGACTTACATATATATTGTCCATGGTCCCGGCCCTGGTCTATTACAATCATTGGTACTGGCAGTTCGTGACATATATGTTCATGCATGGCGGGGTATGGCATCTGGCTTTCAATATGCTTGCCCTATATATGTTCGGGATGCTTGTCTCTCGTTCTATCGGATCGAATGAATTTCTGCTCTTCTATCTCCTCACTGGGACGCTGTCGGGCATAGCTAGCTTTTTCACCTTCCTGCTTTCAGGACATAATTACATCCTTCTTGGTGCCTCCGGGGCGATATACGGAGTTATGCTGCTGTTTTCGGTGTTCTTCCCTAATGCAGTAGTCTATGTCTTCGGAATGATTCCTGTACGTGCACCTATGCTCATGGTGATCTATTTCCTCATAGAATTTCTCGGTTCCATATCATCATATGGAGGAGTAGCCCATGTAACACATCTCTTCGGGCTTCTGTTTGCATTTCTCTATTGTCTTATCCGGTTTAGGATAAAGCCATGGAGGGCCTGGGGTTTCTGATTTGCCTCAAAAGAATGCAAACTCAATCATTTTTTATAAGAACTGCAGTATTATCTTTTTTAAATTTATGAAATTATCATTGACAAAAAGGCATGCCTCTTTACATTTTCCTCAAAGATTGTGAATATGAGGCTATATTGGAGGAATATCGGAAATGCCGAAAACATCTGATTCAGTAAACAAGAAGCTTCTCGCTGCAGCAATCACAGCAACGAAGGCAAGGGATATCAAGGATCTTCTCGATAAGGGAGCTGATATCAATGCCCATAATGAGTGGGGCCTTACACCTGTAATGCTCGCAGCTCAGTATAACCACTCGGTAGCAGTGCTTAATGCTCTCATTGCAGCTGGTGCTGACATCCATGAGGCTGAGCCAAAGTACAGGTCAAATGCTCTCCATCTTGCAGCAAACAGCTCAAAGAACCCGAAGGTCATCGAGGCTCTTCTCGCAGCTGGTGCAAACATTGAAGCAAGGAACTACCTTGGTGAGACAGCTCTTATCATGGCAGTTAACAGCAATGATGAGACAAAGATCTCAACACAGCTTATCAAGAGCGGTGCAGACATCAATGCTCGCGACTATCAGGGACATTCTGTTCTTGATTATGCAAAGGCTGCAAAGAGAACATATCTTGTCAACCTTCTCAAGGAGAATGGCGCTGTCTGACATAGTGTCCAAGTTATGAGCTTTCGGACCTGCAGGATTCACTGCAGGTTTTTGTTTCCTGTCAGATATTGTCGGATGAAAATGCCATATTTGCTCCGCTAAGCTCTATGTTGCACAGCTTGCTGGATTATATTTGGTTATCTGCAGCAATCTTCTCTTTTGTATTGCTTTTGGATTTTTTCATTGATTTCCATCTTCCAATGCCATATAGTTCTTCTCAGATGCAGGGGAACTCGGAAGAGTTGAGAAGGTAAAACCTGACCCTTGGAACCTGTTGGTTAAGACCAGCGTAGGGAGCATCGGGTCAGTCCCCCTCCTCCTTACGCTAAGGAGGAACATGAGAAAAGCACTCACAATCGCAGGCTCGGATTGCAGCGGAGGCGCTGGGATCCAGGCTGATCTCAAGACAATGTCCGCGCTTGGCGTATTCGGCATGTCTGTAGTCGTATCCGTCGTTGCAGAGAATACTGCAAGGGTAATATCCGTCGAGGATATTTCTCCCAAAGTGATATCCGATCAGATCGATGCGGTCTTCGAGGATATATTCCCTGATGCTGTCAAGGTAGGGATGCTTTCATCCCAGCCAGTGATGGAGACTGTTGCTGCGAAGCTTGCTGAATACAAGCCACAGCATATTGTCATCGATCCTGTCATGTATGCGAAGAACGGCTCGCCGCTTATGCATGAGGATGCGGTCAGTGCGCTGATAGCCTCAATCGTGCCAGTTGCTACCGTGCTTACGCCCAACATCCCGGAAGCCGAGCGGATCACCGGCCTTGAGATAAAGACCATCGATGATATGAAGAGAGCGGGCGAGAAGATAGTCTCAATGGGAGCAAGGGCTGCGCTTGTCAAAGGAGGCCATTATATCGGGGATGCCTCCGATGTCCTCTTCGATGGCTCTGATTTCCATATCTACACAACGAAGAGAATCAATACGAAGAATACCCATGGAACCGGATGCACGCTCTCTAGTGCC
Organism: uncultured Spirochaetaceae bacterium; assembly: GCA_944389115.1. Taxonomy (GTDB): domain Bacteria; phylum Spirochaetota; class Spirochaetia; order Sphaerochaetales; family Sphaerochaetaceae; genus Ornithospirochaeta. Next base: position 3,183 of record CALXLE010000145.1, on the reverse strand, counting down.
ATCGCTTCCCATCTCGCGCTTGGCTTCGGTCTTCCTGAAGCGATAAAGAGATCGAAGGACTATGTCACCGGCGCGATAGAGAATGCGCTTGAGCTGGGAAAGGGCTGTGGCCCGACCAATCATTTCTATAGATTATGGAGGAACCTCTGATGTCAGCGATGGATAGGATAATAGCGGACTCAATGGATCTCTGGGAGGCGGCTGCGAATGAGAGCTTCCTGGAGGAGATGGGAAAGAATACTCTGGATCGGAAGCTTTTCTATGAGTATATCATCCAGGACAGCATTTATCTCAGATACTATCTCAAGGCCTTTGCAATGGGCATGGTCAAAGCTGCTACGCTCCGCGATATGCAGATGCTGTACTCTGTCCTCGGCTTTGTGAATGACAGTGAGAATGCGACAAGGCTGGATTATCTCAAGGATGATGGCCTGACAGATGATGATGTCGAGAAGATCCCGATGAAGATAGCATGCAGAAGCTATACATCATTCCTGCTCGATTCTGCAGAGAAGGAGGATTTTGCAGGAATCCTCATGGCGGTCATGCCATGTATGCTCGGGTATGAGTATGTCTTTAGGAAGACAAAGGAGAGGCATCCTGAAGTCATGGATGGGTACTTCGGGCCGCTGGTTGCCGACTACACATCCTCTCTGTACCATGATTGCTGCATAGAATGGACAGAGTACTGCAACAGATTCATAAACGAAGAGAACGAGAAGAGACTTTCCGCGATATTCCGCGAAGCAAGCCGACAGGAGCTTATATTCTGGCAGATGGCAGGAGGTGATGATCATGAGTGATTCAATAGCTGATCTCCGGGCGAAGTGCCCGGTAGTGCACTGCATTACGAACTATGTTACGGTCAATGACGTGGCCAATGCGATTCTTGCAATAGGCGGTTCCCCGACCATGGCTGATGCCAAGGAGGAGGTTGCTGATATCCTCGATATAAGCAATGCGCTTGTGATTAATATCGGGACACTGAACAACTATGTCATCGATGCGATGCTCACAGCTGGCAGAAGCGCCAATGAGAAGGGAGTTCCTGTAGTCCTCGATCCTGTTGGGGCAAGTGCATCCCAGCTTAGGAAGGATACTGTCAGGAGACTTCTCGATGAGGTACGATTCACCGTCATCCGTGGCAATCTCTCCGAGATCTCATATATATCAGGTATAGATGCTGTGATGCGCGGTGTCGATTCCGGAATCGATGAGAATGCTGTCGATGCTGTATCTGTCGCTAAGAAGGTCTCTGAAAGCACTGGAGCTGTCGTTGCCATCACGGGCCGTATCGATACTATCGCATATAAGAACAGGGTTGCACGTGTATCATCAGGAACAGCTGCTATGTCTAAGGTGACGGGAACAGGATGCATGCTTACAGGCATTATCGGAGCATTCGTGGGAGCGTATTCCGATCCTTTCATTGCTACAGCCTCTGCAGTGGGCTCGATGGGAGCTGCTGGTGTCAGAGCTTATGAGAAGGCTGGGAATATCGGTACAGGAAGCTTCCATATCGCAATGATTGATCAGCTGAGCCTGATGGATGATGTGATTCTTGCAGAGGAAGGCGGTATAGACTATGTCTCCTGATTATACGCTCTACGTATGCACGGACAGGGATCTGATGTCATCTGCGACTGTCGAGGAATCCGTGGAGAAGGCAATCCTCGGAGGAGCTGGGGTGATACAGCTCAGGGAGAAGGATGTCTCTGGCAAGGTCTTCTATGAGACGGCTGTAGGTGTCAAGGCAGTGACTTCGCATTATGGCATCCCTCTTATTGTCAATGACCGTATTGATATCGCGATGGCTGTAGGAGCAGAGGGAGTACATGTAGGGCAGAGTGATATGCCGTGCAGGGCTGTCCGAAAGCTTGTCGGTCCCGATATGATAGTAGGCGTTTCCGCTTCAAGCGTGGAGGAGGCTGTCCAGGCCGAGAAGGATGGTGCTGACTATCTTGGAGTAGGGGCGATGAATCCGACCGGTACGAAGACCGATGCCGATCTTGTGACTATCGATGAGCTGAAGGCTATACGGAAGGCTGTCAGTATCCCCATCGTGATAATAGGCGGTATCAATCTGGATACCATCCATTACTATAAAGGCCTTGGCATTGATGGCATTGCTGTTGTATCGGCGGTGATTTCCAAAAATGATATAGCTAAGGCCGCAGAGGAGCTCAAAAGGGAATGGCTGGCATAAAGGGTGCAATATTCGATCTCGATGGGACTCTCTTCGATTCCATGGGGATATGGGATGATGTCGATAGGGCATTCTTCCATCTCCATGGACGTGAGATGCCGCCTGGCTATGTCGATGCGCTCAATGCAATGAGCTTCTCAGAGGGCGCTGAATATACTCGTGCCCTCATAGGCTATGAGCTTACGGCAGATGAGATAATCGCCGAATGGCATGGTCTGTCCGTAAAGCTCTATGCGGAGGATGTGAGGCTGAAACCAGGGGCGGAGGAGCTTCTCGGGAGGTTTTCCGAATCCGGAATATCAATGGCAATAGCCACTGATCTCGATGAGGAGCTTGCGCTCCCTGCATTAAGGAATAATGGCATAGATAGATTCTTCCCTGTTGTCTCGACAACGAAAGCTGCCGGAAAGGATAAGCGCAGCCCCGATGTGTATCTGAATGCTGCCCGGGCCCTTGGACTCAGGCCGGAGGAGTGCCTGGTCTTTGAGGATATACTGAAGGGAATACGGACAGCCACAGCTGCAGGCTTTCTTACTGCAGCCATATACGATTCCTCCTCTGATAAGGACTGGAATGATATAGTGAAGGTCTCAGATATGTCCTTCAGGACACTCCAGGAAGCCTTGCTGATTGTGCTGGATTGCTAGCATCCAGCGCATTTTTTCATTTCTTAGCTGCGGAGACCTTTGAATTTGCTCTTATTTTTCCTGTTTTGCTCTGTATGACGATTGAGCCTGGAAGACCTGAGTTCTTTATATGGGTCTTTGCTGCTTCGATAGCCTCCTTCTGTGTCCTATAGTACTTTGTGACTCTTACATTGTCTTTTTCCTTCTCGAACCAGCCTTTCTCCGGATCCTTGAAGATGTATCTTACCTGCTTGACCTTGGCTTTCTTCTCATCCGCACTGCCTGCGACATCTATCGTTGTTCCTTCCGCCAGGATTTTCTCTTCTGCCATGATAAATCCTCCTTTTTCCT
>CALXLE010000144.1 GCA_944389115.1 uncultured Spirochaetaceae bacterium | reverse complement strand
GATGCTATCCCGCACATATTGTTTGATATCCCCAGCGCTCCTATCATCTCGGCACCATATGATGCGGCCAACGAGCTTACGACCACCTTCCCCAGAGAGAATGTCGAGTCTTCTATGGCAACCGGATATGAGATTCCTATGAGCGATTTTGTGTATTCCTTCTTTCCTTTGAAGATAAGTCTGGGATTCACGTAGAAAATGCTCGATTTATCGAAGATGTGCGTAAGTGAATATGTTGCGAAGAGCGCATAGGTGATCAGGGTTGCAAGTGCTATGAACGTTATGCCTTTATCAAGGGCATAGATGAAGAATGCAGATAGGCCAAGCTTTACGATCATGGAGGCTATATTGATGACCATGATTACACCGGTGCGTCCACGGGTCTTCTCTATATTTATGTAGACAAGATTGATGAAGTTCAGAGCAGATGCGATAAGCAGGATTCTGAAATACAGGGCGCCTTCCTTTATGAATTCCTCTGGTGTGCTTATTGCTCTGAGGATATCGGGGACAAATGGTATCATCAGGATGAAGAGAACCGAGAGAGCCATAAGCAGTCTGATAAGCGTATTCATCAGTATGCTTACCTTTCCATTATCCCCTGCACCATATGCCCTGTTTATAAGGATCATCGATCCGGTGATTAGTCCTGAGCCTATTGCATTCAGGATCATCCTCAGCTGGTTGAGATAGGCTACTGCTGATACATCGATCGTGCCCAGATGGCTTGCCATCATCGTATCGAGGAGGGAAAAGAGACAGTTGAACAGGGCAAAGACAGCCAGAGGTGTCCCTACCTGGATTACAAGGCGATAAAGATTTCCAGAGAGCGAATACTCCCGGAATTCCGTTTCAGTCATCCGTCCCATCATGTATTCCTTTACTGATTCTGCTCCAAATCACTTCGCGATGGAAGTTGCAATTGCAAAAAACTCTCAGCGGGTGCTACATTGTCCTCTGGAGGATGTATGGAGAGCCGACTTACTGAGGGAAGCGTTGCGAAGGCGCTTATTGGATTCACACTTCCACTTGTTCTCAGTGGTCTGTTCCAGCAGCTGTTCAATTGGGTTGATGCCTTCATTGTTGGCAATGTGAACGGGGAAGCTGCTTTGGCAGGAATCGGTGCGACTACATCCATATACAATCTCTTCGTAACAGTGCTTACAGGATTCACAGCAGGTGTCTCTGTTCTCACAGCGCAGCAGTATGGCAGAGGGGAGAAAGACAGGATAAGGTCTACGCTCTCTTCCTATTCGCTTCTACTCGGTATTGTATTTCTGGCAATCGCATTGGTTGGGATAGCATTCACGGACAGGATTCTGACTATCATGGATACGCCAGCCAGGATACTTCCGAGCGCTTCGGGCTATCTGGGGATAGTCCTTGCCGGAGTTCCGTTCCTTGCTGTCTACAATGTATTCTCTGCTGTCCTTCGCGGTATAGGCAACAGCAGAGCTCCGTTCATGGCAATCCTTGTCTCTTCCGTATCGAATGTCATCCTCGATCTTGTCTTTGTCGCAGGTATGGGGTGGGGTGCTACAGGCGCTGCTGCCGCAACTGTAATTGCACAGGCGGCAATGACCCTGTTCATTGTATTCTATGCATGGATCAGGTATCCGGAGCTGAGGTTCATGGTCTCACTTTCCTCTATCCATGGAAGATCTGTCCATGAAGGTCTTTCATTCGGTATGCCCACTGCAATCCAGTCCGGAGCAACCTCAATCGGCAGTGTGATCCTTCAGCAGTTCATGAATGGATTCGGGGCTGCAACGGTCGCTGCAATCACAACGGCTTATCGTATCGATACTGTAATACTTCTTCCTATCATCAATCTTGGATCCGGCATAGCGACCGTTGTTGCCCAGAATATAGGAGCAGGAAAGAATGACAGAGCCCGGAGCGCTATACATTCAGGGCTTATAATGATGACGGCTGTCTCTCTGATATTGACCATGCTTGTATTTGTGGCAGGGGAGCCTCTGATCTCTCTTTTCGGGCTTACCCCTGAGACTACGGCAATCGGAGGCGCCTTCTTCAATAGGGTTGCGGCCTTCTATATCGTGTTTGGCCTCAGTACTGCTATAAGGGGGTATATCGAGGGAATTGGGGATATGCTTTTCTCCGGTATACTCGGAGTGGTATCCCTTATTGTCAGGATTGCATGTTCATATATATTCAGGGATGTATTCGGTAATATGGTGATAGCCTATGCAGAGATATTCGCATGGATCTTCATGCTCATTGTCTATATTCTCCGCTATCTTCATAAGACCCGGCAGCACTGACCGATTTGGTTGGAACAAAAGAAATCCTGCGCCATCTCTGACGCAGGATATCCAATCAGCAAGCTGATTATTTCTCTTCTGTCCAAGCTCTTCCGTAGAAGGAGTCGAGATAGAGCTGCTTGATCTGGCTGATCAGCGGATAGCGCGGGTTGGAACCTGTGCACTGATCGTCGAATGCCTTCACCGAAAGCTCATCGACCTGAGCCAGGAACTCATTCTCATCAACGCCCCAGTCCTTGATCGATGCTGGGATATTCAGCTCCTTCTTGAGCTTCTCGATGCCATCGATAAGAGCCTGTACCTTATCTTCCATGCTCATCTTCGGAGTGGTTGCGATGTAATCGGTATTCTTCGTATCGTTGAGAGCCATGGAGATGTAGTCGGCTGCACGAGCATACCTAGAGATTACAGAAGGATACTCGTACTGCGGGAAGGATGCCTGCTTTGTAGGATTGTCATTCGCATTGAAGCGGATGATGTTCGTAAGAAGCAGAGCATTTGCCATTCCATGTGGTACGTGGAATGCAGCACCGAGCTTATGAGCCATTGAGTGGCAGAGACCGAGGAATGCATTGGAGAATGCCATACCAGCCATTGTGGATGCATCGTGCATCTTCTCCCTTGCTTTCTTGTTAGTTCCATCGGCATAGGCCTGTGGCAGATACTTGAATACGATTCTTGCAGCCTCGAGAGCCAGAGGATTAGTGAAATCCGTACTCATTGATGAGACAAGAGCCTCAAGCGCATGAGTGAGTACATCGATACCGCAGGAAGCTGTAAGTCCCTTTGGCTGTCCCATTGCAAGCTCGCTGTCGACGATTGCCATGGTCGGGGTAAGCGCATAGTCTGCGATAGCCCACTTCATTCCTGTGTTCTCGTCTGTGATGATTGCGAACGGAGTGACCTCTGAACCTGTTCCGGATGTTGTTGGGATACATACGAGTTCTGCCTTCTTGCCCATGTCTGGGAATGAGTAGATCCTCTTCCTGATATCCATGAATCTGAGAGCAAGACCCTCGAACTTTACTTCCGGGTGCTCATAGAGAAGCCATATGATCTTTGCAGCATCCATCGGAGAGCCACCGCCGACTGCGATGATGACATCTGGCTTGTATGCATTGACAAGCTCCATAGCTGTGTTGATGGTACCGAGTGTCGGATCCGGCTTAACCTGATGGAACACCTCAGTCTCAACGCCAATCTTCTGCAGGGTCTCTGTGATGCGGTCAATCATACCGGAGGAGAAGAGGAAGCTGTCTGTTACGATGAATGCTCTCTTCTTTGTCTCAAGCTCCTGAAGAGCAACTGGCAGAGAACCGTACTTGAAGTAAATCTTCGGTGGAAGCTTGAACCAGAGCATGTTTTCCCTCCTTTCCGCTACTGTCTTGATGTTCAAAAGATGCTTCGGGCCTACATTCTCTGATATAGAGTTGTTTCCCCAGCTTCCACATCCGAGCGTGAGAGATGGCTCAAGACGGAAGTTGTAGATGTCACCAATAGCGCCCTGGGATGCAGGCATATTGATAAGAACACGGCTTGTCTTAACTGTCTTGCCGTATGTGTTGATCTTATCCTGCTCCTTCTCATCACAGTAGAGAACGGATGTATGGCCGAAACCGCCGAGTGCGATGAGCTTCGCAGCCATTGCAGCGCCTTCGCCGAAGTTGTCGCAGGAATACATTCCAAGGACAGGGGAGAGCTTCTCATGTGCGAATGGCTCGTCCATCTCGATTCTCTTGACCTCACCGATGAGGACCTTTGTTGTTGATGGAACTGTGAATCCTGCAATCTCTGCGATCTTCACAGCAGGCTGTCCTACGATCTTCGGGTTTACAGAGCCCCTCTTTGGATCAAGGATGATTGGCTCGAGAAGCGCAAGCTCTTCCTTTGTGAGGAAGTGAGCTCCCTGCTCCTTGAATTCCTTCTTTACCTCATTGTAGATGTCCTTGTGTACGACAACGGCCTGCTCGGAAGCACAGACAACACCATTATCGAATGTCTTTGACATAAGGATTGAGGCAACTGCCATCTTGATGTTGCAGTTCTTGTCCAGGAGGGCTGGTGTGTTTCCAGCGCCTACGCCGATTGCAGGCTTGCCCGATGAATAGGCAGACTTGACCATTCCAGGACCGCCTGTAGCAAGGATGAGATTCACGAGAGGATGCTTCATCAGATAATCTGTCTTCTCCATCGTAGGCTCTTCGATGAATGCGATGATATCCTCAGGAGCGCCTGCTTTCACTGCAGCCTCAAGAACGATACGTGCAGCATCGCATGTGCACTTCTTTGCTCTCGGATGCGGTGAGAAGATGATTGCATTCCTTGTCTTGAGTGCTATGAGCGACTTGAAGATAGCTGTGGATGTAGGGTTTGTTGTCGGGATGATTCCGCAGATAACACCCTTTGGCTCTGCGATCTTCTTGATTCCGAAGCCCATATCATCCTCGATGATGCCGCAGGTTTTATCATCCTTGTATTTGTGGAAGATATATTCAGCAGCGAAGTGATTCTTTATTACCTTGTCCTCGATGATTCCCATGCCGGTCTCAGCAACAGCATCCTGCGCAAGAGAGATTCTTGCGTTGTTTGCCGCGATTGCCGCTGCACGGAAGATCTCATCGACCTTTTCCTGCGGATAGTTCGCATATACGAGCTGTGCGCGCTTGACTCTCTCGATCATTTCCTGAAGCTCGAGCTGGCCAGGGAAGAGTTCATTGACTTCTGCCATATTTTACTCCTTATATATCGATAAATTTATATACATAGAATCAGGCAACAGTGTCAATATATATTATATAATCAGGTCATAAAAAGAGATAGTCCGATATTGAAAATAAAATTAAAAGAACAGTTATGGCTATTAATGTGAATGCAGAAATATTATTTGATGAGATGTGGCTATTTTTGTGCATGTCGGATGCAAGAGTTCTCTGTACTTTCTCTGCAAGGGATCCTTTCTGTTCATGAAAGGATGCCAGAAGTGCGCTGAAGATCGATAGTACCTGTCCGAGGAAACCGCTCTGGGGTGCAATGGCCCTTGAGAACCCCTGTGAGAGCGCTATTGAGGCAGACAGTTTGAAGCTTTTAAGCATCGCAGCCTGCACAGCACCGTCAGTGATGGGGAATGAGAGAATCCTGAAGAGGACCTTTCCGGATGGGGTGAGGATGGAGGATATCATGATGAATATGAACAGCACTATATGCGGCATTATCCTGATTCTTCTGCCGGTGGCTCGCTGGAATATGATGCATGAAACCGCTGCTGCCGCTGCTATTGCTGGATTTCCGATTGGGATCAGTGCCAGAGCAGACAGGATGAAGGCAAGGATCGCTGTCCTGCTGCTGCGTTTTTCTTCTCCATTGATTTCCATTTGATAGGATATCTCAGGGATCTCGATCCTCTTTGATACTGCTGCTGTCAGTATGGAAGCAGGGAGGGACAGTATAAGCATGATGGGGAGAAGGGACAGTGCACCCTTTCCTGCATACAGTGAGGCTATACCGATCTGTGCCGCATCAGAGACAAGAGCACCTGCCGCGGATATGGAATAGACCGAGATTCTTTCAGAGCACCTTTTCAGGAAGAACATCGTAAATCCAGCAAGCACTGTCTGGGTGAGGGACATAAGAAAGAAAGGGGAGAAAAGCGTACCGGAGATATATGATGTTCCGATTGCCTTTACCAGCAGAAGAATGGAGAACTCATTGATAGGCAGGCTGAGTGCAGCCATGACCGGGATATTCGCAAGACCGATTCTGAAGAACGGCACGACCCTTGGGATGAGAAGCTCTATAGCGGAAAGAAAGAGGGATAACGCCCCGAGGTATGCTATTCTATCCCGATATCGCATCGGCTTCTCCTTCTGATGAGCTTATTGCTATTACTCTGTTTGGCAGGCAACAGAGGGTATCGGACCATCCTGCCTTGATGCATATCCCATTAGGACAGGGGGAGGAGACAACCCTCGCTTTCCCATCCCTGATCTCTATCACCGTTTCTCCGAGAGGACCGTCAAAGCTATGGAAGCCATCCTCTGAGAGTGAGAATGCGTACTCATGTCCATCAGCGCTGACCTCAAGGATATCCCCTCCGCTTCCCGCTGCGGCTATCGCTGACAGAGCTATCGCCCCACCATAGATCAGGAATATTATGAAGTCTGGAAGCTTTGGTCCGGCCATGCTCTGATGATAATCCATTCAGGAGGTTTGTGATATATCGCGGATGTCTGTTCTTTCTGTGAAGTTTAGGGGCTATCTATTGAAATTGGCTTTGCCTTCCGGGAAACTTCCGTTGTATGAAATTGATATACATTGTCGAGGATCATGAAGTGATCTGCCAGGGCGTTGTCCAGTATCTGTCCCTCTCCGGATATGATGCAAAGGGTTTTAAGTCCCTGGAAGAGGCGAGGACTGCTTTCTCAGAAGCAGTGCCTGATCTGCTTGTCGAAGATGTCATGCTCCCAGATGGAGACGGGTTCTCATTTGTAAAGGAGATGAAGGCAAAGTATCCTTCTCTCCCTGTGATATTCCTTACTGCACGTGTCGATGAGTCCGATAGGATTCTTGGATTCGAACTGGGTGCTGATGATTACATCACGAAGCCATTCAGTCCGAAAGAGCTTGTGCTCAGGATTCAGGCACTGTTCCGCAGGCTTGATGAATCAGGCACTGTCTCAGGCCATGTATACTCATACTCCGATCCCGATGGCAATTCGCTTGTGATCGATGATAATGAACACGTGCTTACAATCAATGGAAGCCCGGTATCGCTGACAGCTGCGGAATGGAGAATCGTATTCTGCCTTGCAACGAATGCTCCGAATCTCATAACAAGGGCTCAGATCCTTGAGGAGTGCTTTGATTACAGCTTCGAGAGCTATGAACGCGTCGTGGATACCCATATAAAGAACATAAGGGCAAAGCTGAAGCCCGGAACATGGATAGATACAGTCCGTGGATACGGCTACAGGTTCTCTGGGAAAAAGGGCTGATCGAAAGTGCGCCATCAATTCTTCCGGATGTTTCTCTCCATAGCTTTGATTATCTTCGTACTTGTCATGGTACAGATAGCTATGGTCTTCGTGGGGAATTACCGCTTTCTTGCGGAGAACTGGAAACGAGAGGTATTCGAGGAGTTCGCCTCTTCGGTGCGCCGGGCTATCCAGCGCATAGGCTCTGCCGATAATGATGCGGTCATAAGCATGATTGCTGATAGCTCATCTGAGAGGGTATCTGGTCTCATACTCAGGAATGGTGATGGTGATTTCGTTGCATCTCTGGGTTTCTCTCCCGATGGAGAGGAGGTTCCGAGCCCGCGTGAGGCGGATTCCCCGAGGATAACGTCTGGAAGGATGTCAGCATTCTACCAGAAGAAAATAGACTATAAGGAGGTCAGGATAGCCCCTGCCCGCTATGAGCTGGCAATAGCAGCCTCCGGAGAGCTCCCATTTGTCCAGAGCATAGACTTCCGTCCGATAACTGCCAGGACACAGCCTTCATTCAGGGTAAGCCTTCCAGCTGTTCTTACAGATCAGGATATCGCTGGAACGATAATGATTTCATTCAATGGAGAGCCTCAGGGATATATCGATGTCCTTGTATATAAGCTCAGCCTGTATGCTCCTACAGCATTCGCTCTTCGTGAGATAATTGTCGTGTTCATAATCTCCCTCCCTCTTTCCTTCCTGATTGCGCTGTTGCTTGCAGCGCTATATTCAAAGAGGACTGAGCGTGGAGTCCGTGACATCCAGATGGCGCTGCAGAAGCTTTCCGCTGGTGATTTTGATATCAGGCTACCAAGGCAGAATACGGTAGAGATGTCCGAGATTGCCTCATCGATTGAGACGCTGGCTATGGATCTCAAGCGGCATCAGCAATCCAGAAAGGAGTGGATAAGGAATATCTCGCATGATCTTAACACGCCTCTTGCCTCGATACAGCTCCTTGTGGATGGAGCGATTGATGGTATATTCCCCGTGGATCAGGAATTCCTGGATAAGCTGAAGACAGAGGTCGGTACCCTTGCGGCGAGGATATCATCGGTAAGGTACTATTCATATCTCCTATCACCCGATGCCGAGGCCAGAAAGGAGCACATGTCACTGCCTGCTGCATTCCCTGGGGATATCATTGAAGGATGTACAGTCGATGGCGATGCTGAGCTCGATGCCGATCCCCAGCTTCTATGGAGGGCAATGAAGGAGATTGTGGAGAATGCCAAAGAGTATGGCGACCCTGCGGAAAGTCCTTTCGTAAAGCTCTACAGAGGTTTAGGCAATGGTGTTATCGAGGTCAGAAACCATGGATCTCTTCCAAAGCCGCTGCCTCAGTTCTTCGAGCCTTGGGCGAGAGGGGACGACTCCCGTACGGAAGGCGGTTCCGGGATGGGGCTTCCGATTGTCTATCAGATAATGGATCTGCACGGAGGCAGTATCACAATAGGGGAGAAGGGAGGATATGTATACGTTTCCCTTATCTTCCCAGATGCATCATCCGCTCTCCCGTCCTGAGGGAGATGACGTCTATATCCCCGTCATCATAGACAGCATATGAAGGATCGAATCCACCTTTCGGTATTGATGTTGATCCGGGATTCAGGATAATCAGGCCATTCTCCTTCTTTAAAACAGGTATATGCGTGTGTCCTGAGAAGAATGCATCTATCCCGCCGGGATGCTTCTCCTCTGTCCAGACATGCCCGTGGGTAAGGAATATAGAGAGCCCATCAGCGAAGACAAGGGCGCTTTCGGAGAGAACAGGGAAGGGCAGTACCATTTGGTCGACCTCCGCCTCGCAGTTGCCTCTTACAGCCATTATGGAATCAGAAAGCTCTGAGAGAATGCCGATCACCTTCTTCGGCGCATAGCTTTCGGGCAGTTCGTTTCTCGGCCCATGATAGAGAAGGTCTCCAAGAAGCAGAAGCCTATCGAAGCTTCCTTCCCTGTATATCCTGCTGATTTCCGCAGCTGGCTCAGCTGCTCCGTGTATATCTGAAGCAATAAGAAATCTCATGCCGTGATTCTAGCCTCATGTTCATATCTTCTGCAAGAATACTCCATCTTTCTGCAGACTATCTGCACCCACAGGACTATATACCTGCATTATCTTTAAATTGTAAAAGGAGAAAAATTATGGAAGAAAATCCGATGAGACTGGCAGGATGTCTTTTCTGGACAGAGAGGAATGGCAACAGGTATGTCCTTCTATCGCTCTCGGAGGGTAATAACCCATTCTTCCCTCCCGGATACTATTCTGTTCCATCCGTTGCAGCAGAACCGGGCGAGAATCTTCTTGATGCCGCGATGCGTGCCGGGTTTGAGTGTACAGGTGTTCTGGATAATAAGGCGAAAGCTGCGCTTTTCTGGAGTACTGCGGGGGATGGCATCGATTATTCCGTCTACTCTGTTCGCGTATCACCGTCGGTGAAGGCCGGAAGGAATTCCGCATGGATTCCTCTCGACGGAAGCCTTGACGATGTTTCCGCGCTTGGCCGGTTCCATCTCAATGCATTCCGTGGATCGATAGCAGAGAAGAAGGCTGTATCCTGATATCATACCTTGACACCACACCCCCGTGGGGTGTATATCGAGAGTATGAAACACGAACAGTTCGATGTGACAGGGATGAGCTGCGCCGCATGTTCTTCCCGCGTAGATAAATGCGTCAGGGCCCTGGACGGGGTTTCCGATGTATCGGTGAATCTGCTCAAGAACAGCATGTCAGTTGTGTTTGACGAGTCAGCAATTGACGATGGCACGATAATCTCCGCTGTCGAGAAGGCCGGGTATGGTGCTTCCGTGAAAGGTGCAAGCCCTGCCGCAAAGGAATCGGGGCAGGGAAAGGATGCTGCAAGAGAAGAGTATCTCAGGATGAAGCATCGTCTCATCGCATCCATCGTCTTTGCAGTTCCTTTATTCTATATTTCGATGGGTCATATGATGGGCTGGCCTCTTCCAGGGTTCCTTTTAGGAACAGAGAACTCGATGGTTTTTGCCCTTACTCTTTTCATCATTGTCATTCCGCTTCTTTTCATAAACAGGAAATTCTTTGTAAATGGCTTCCGTGCACTATGGAACAGGGCTCCGAACATGGATTCGCTCATAGCCCTCGGCTCGGGTGCTGCTGTCGTATATGGCATATATGCGCTTTATAAGATTGCCTCTGCTCTCGGACATGGCAATATGGAGGTCGCACATGCATTCGCGATGGATCTCTATTTCGAATCCGCTGGAATGATTCTTACCCTGATTACGCTTGGCAAGTTCTTTGAGGCGAGAGCGAAGGGAAGGACGTCGGACGCAATCAGAAAGCTGATGGATCTTGCGCCGAAGAGAGCTGTAGTTATCAGGGATGGCAAAGAAACCGAGATTGATGCTGCTGATATCATGAAAGGGGATATAGCAGTGATAAAAGCAGGGGATTCCATACCTGCCGATGGGCTTGTCAGGGAGGGAAGCGGTGCTGTTGATGAGGCTGCGATAACAGGCGAGAGCATCCCTGTCGAGAAAGGTCCTGGAGATAAGCTGATAGGTGGTACTGTCCTTGTATCAGGCTATGTAAGGATGGATGTGCAGCATACAGGGGATGAAACCACGCTCGCTGGCATTATAAGATTGGTTGATGAGGCAACATCATCCAAGGCCCCCATCGCAAAAATGGCTGACAAGGTCAGCGGGGTTTTTGTACCGATTGTGATTTCTATCGCACTGGTGGCGTTCATCTGCTGGATGATTGCAGGGGAGAGTCTTGAGTTCTCCCTCTCTATTGCTATATCCGTGCTTGTGATCTCGTGTCCGTGCGCTCTTGGGCTTGCAACTCCCACAGCCATAATGGTCGGTACAGGAAAGGGGGCGCAGAATGGAGTCCTGATAAAATCGGCGGAAGCACTTGAAATCCTGCATGATATCAGGACCGTTATCCTGGACAAAACAGGAACGATTACTGAAGGGCATCCTGCTGTCACAGATGTAATCATAAATAAGGGATGGGATCATGACAGGGCGGTTTCCTATGCTGCTTCGCTGGAAAAGCTTTCTGGTCACCCTCTCGGTGAGGCCATTGCGGAGTATGCATCCCTGAATTCGATTGCGATAATTGAAGCCTCCGGATTCAGAAGCGTCCCGGGCGAAGGTATAAGCGGAATGGTTGATGGACATCTCATCGAGGGTGGAAACAGAAAGCTTCTGGAGAAGAATGAACTCTATGGTGAGGCGGAAAGGAAGCTGGATGAGCTTCTTTCCAGCCAGGGTAAGACTCCGCTTTTCTTTCTTGCTGATGGAGTGCTGTTCATGGTTATTGCTCTTGCTGATACCGTCAAAAAGACAAGCAGAAGTGCAGTATCCGAGCTGAGAAGCATGGGAATACGCACCGTTATGCTTACCGGTGATAACCTCCGCACAGCAAAAGCCATACAGCAGAAGGTTGGTGTTGATGATGTTATCGCCGAGGTTCTTCCAGAAGATAAGGAGAAGGCAGTCAGGCGGTATCAGGAGGAAGGAACAAGGACTGCGATGGTCGGCGACGGAATAAATGATGCTCCGGCACTTGCTAGGGCCGATGTTGGCATCGCGATCGGAGCAGGGACCGATATAGCGATTGAGTCTGCTGACCTTGTACTGATGAAGAGCGATCTATTGGATGTTCCCGGGGCTATACAGCTTGGCAAGGCTACGCTTAGGAATATAAAGGAGAATCTGTTCTGGGCGCTTTTCTATAATGCGATATGCATCCCAATTGCAGCAGGCGTTCTTTATCCAGCATTCGGGATAAAGCTAAGCCCCATGATCGGAGCATTCGCGATGAGCTTCTCATCGGTATTCGTCGTATCGAACGCGCTCCGGCTGAGGTTCTTCTCCCCAAAGCATCCTGCGATTGATGAAGAGGATTCTGCCAGTGCTGAGGGTAGAGCATGCAATGTATCGGAAACTATCTTCACAGATAGAAGAAATACTGGGAATATACCAGAGGAGGAAGGTAAAGCTATGGTAAAGAAGATTGGTGTAGAGGGAATGATGTGCCAGCACTGCGTGAAGCATGTCCATGATGCTCTTATTAAGGTCAATGGCGTTGAGAATGCAGAGGTATCCCTTGAAGGGAAGTCAGCCACTGTGAGCTATACTGGCAATGTCTCGGATGAAGATCTGAGGACTGCTGTCGCCGATGCAGGATATGAGGTGACTGGGATTGAAGGCTGATCACGCTGATGCGACAAAGAAAATAAAGATAGCAAAAGGTCAGCTTGATGGGATCCTCCGCATGATCGATGATGATCGCTATTGCATAGATATCTCCACACAGCTCATGAGTACGATAGCTCTGCTGAAGAATGTGAACAAGATGATTCTCAGGGCCCATGTCAGAAGCTGTGTGAAGGAGGCCTTGAGTACCGATGAGGATAATCCGAAGGTAGAGGAAGCTCTGGCTGTTCTTGAGAAGATGGCAGATCAGGCCTGAGCTAAATTGCTCTGTTGACATTATTTTCTGCAGTCCATAGAGTAGCTGTTGCCCAGGAATGGGAATCATCAGGATTCCATTCCTGGCGTTTCGTGTTCCTTGCTGCTAGGAGAGTCAATGAGAAACAAAGCACAGTATGATCTTTTCGTAAGAACAAGTCCCGGGAGGCTTTTCCTCAAGGCATCGGTTCCGGGAGCAATAGGCATGCTTGCATCTGCTATGTATCAGACACTGGATGGTGTATTTGTGGGCAATCTGCTTGGGGATACATCGTTCGCTGCCCTGAATCTCGCCATGCCGTTTGTCATCATCAATTTTGCTATTGCTGATTTGATAGGAGTAGGTTCCGCAGTCCCTATTTCAATCGCGCTGGGGGAGGGACGGAAGAAGGATGCGGACAGGATATTCACGCTTTCTTGCATTCTTATAGTTGCTCTTGGTGCTGTCATGGGCGCTTTTCTTTTTGCGATGGCACCTGTTTTCATGCGTCTGATGGGGGCCGAAGGAAAGTTTGCTTCCGATGCCGTGGCATATTTAAGGACATATGCTATGATGTCTCCTCTCTCGACGATGGTCTTCGCCTCAGATAACTATCTGAGAATCTGTGGTCGCATACGCACAAGCATGGGGCTTAATATCTTCATGTCCATATTCTGCGGTGTATTTGAGTTTTTCCTTCTTGGAATCTGCGGCTTCGGTATCTGGGCGGCTGCATTCGCATCGTGTACTGGCATGATCATCACAGCATTCCTTTCACTGTTGCCGTTCTTCCGCGGAAGGCTTGCCCTTGGATTTGTCCGTCCTGTGTTCTCATTCAGGATAATCGAGAAGATTATTGCCTGCGGACTTCCGAGTTTCCTGAATAATATCGCAGGAAGGCTTACCTCGATAATCATGAATATCATGTTGGTACGCTATGGCGGTGAGGCAGCGGTCTCGGTATATGGTGTTCTTATGTATGCTGATGGAATCGTCTTCCCGATAATGTATGGCTCGTGTGATTCTCTGCAGCCTGCCATAGGCTATAACTGGGGTGCAGGCTATCCTTCGAGGGTACGCTCTATCGAGAAGCTCTGCTATTCGGTTGCTGCATCAATCTGCCTTGTTGCATTCCTGATCTGTTTCCTGAACCCTGATGGAATACTCTCAGCATTCATTGCCGGAGAAGTCCCCTCATATGCTTCATTTGCTGTGACGGTCTTTGCATTCACATATCTGACGAGATGGATATCTTTCTCAACACAGAGTTTCATGCTGGCGCTTGAGCGTTCACGCTATGCTGCTGTGATTTCCGTCTCAATGGCTTTTGTCTTCCCCGTAGCGCTTCTTTTCGCAATGCAGGGACTGGGATTGACAGGCATATGGCTCAATTTCCCGCTGACATCGCTTCTGGGCGCCGTGCTTTCAGTCTTCGTGCTCTCAAGAGAACGCCATACGATAATGATGAAGGATCATCCTGAGAGCATCAATCAGTGATAGGTCAGGTATTGTTCATCAATACCTTCTCACAGGCATCTGCAACGTGCTCGCATGCATCGGCACACTGCTCAAGGTATCTGTAGATATCACGCCAGATGATGATCTCAAGCGGATCAGTCTCCGATGTATGGAGGCGACGCATGCTTGCAATGAAGAGCTTATCCGCTTCCTCTTCCATTGTGTTGATGTTGATTATCCTCTCCTTGAGGGTCTTCGAATGCCTGAAATCAGCAAAATCCTCTGTCATGAGGAGCATTTCCTTGCAGCAGCGCTCAACGACATCCACGGACGCTGCCATATCTGGGCGGATTGAGCGTACATTGTCACAGTAAAGTCTGAGGACGACATCCTCAAGCTTATCCACGACCTCATCAAGGCACTGGCTCATCAGCATAATATCCTCTCTTTCGATAGGAGTGATGAAAGCCTTCACAAGCACATTGATGAGATCATGCTTCTTCATATCCGCATCATGCTCGACCTTGTGTATCTCTTCGAGTATCGGGTCAAGATTATCCGGATTATATTCCGTTATGCATCTGCGGAGTATTTCCGATGCCTTTACGGCATGAGCTGCGCATGCTGTGAATGTATCAAAATAGAATGTATCCTGTTTCTTTGCCATAATCCTTACTCCTTATCCAAAGATGGCAAGGAATATCTTTGCCATCACGAAGCTTATCAATCCGCATCCTGGGAATGTGAATATCCAGGTAAGCATCATGTCCTTAACAACCGAGAAATTTATCGCACTGATTCTTTTCGATGCTCCGACGCCCATTATTGCACTTGTTTTCGTATGCGTGGTTGATACTGGGATACCGAATACCGATGAGAAGAGGAGGCATAGCGATGCTGCTATATCAGCACTGAAGCCTTGGTATTTCTCAAGCTTAACCATGTCCATCCCGACCGATCTGATGATTTTCTCTCCTCCGACACTTGTACCAAGGCCCATAACGATTGAGCAGAGGACCATCAGCCATATCGGTATCATGACACCATGGACGCTTGTCTCCCCGTTGGCGAATGCGAGACCTAGAAAGAGAACGCCTATGAACTTCTGTCCATCCTGTGCCCCATGCATGAAGCTCATTGCCGCAGCACCTGCGATCTGCGCATAGCGGAAGAATCCATTGGCCTTTCTTCTATCAAGGTTTCTGAACAGGAATGCGACAACGCGGCATACGGCATATCCTGCAATGAATCCCAGAAGAAGGGAGAGCACAAGACCGTAGAGGACCTTCACCCATTCAGCACCGTTAACGGCCGCAAGCCCTTCCTGCGTTGCTATCGCAGCGCCTGTGAGACCTGCGATAAGACTGTGGCTCTCACTTGTGGGTATGCCGAAATATGATGCAGCGGTACTGTATACGACAATCGAGAACAGAGCCGCTGAAAGAGCAAGCAAGGCTGTGGTGGTATCAGAACCGAAATCAACCATATTGCTTATCGTTGAGGCAACAGATGCATTGATCCGTGTCATTATGAGAACGCCTAGGAAATTGAACGCAGCACTCATCATTATCGCAGGGCGTGGCCGCATGCAGCGTGTTGTTATGCATGTAGCTATCGCATTCGGTGCATCTGTCCATCCATTGACAAAGATTACGCCCAGCGTAAGAGCTGCTGTTATCATCAATGCAGGAGATGAGAAGATCTGCTGCCAGAAATTCGCAAATGAAACATCCATCAGAAGAAAGCGTAAAATAATCGTTAAATTCGTGTAAAGTGTGCGGTGTACAAAAATATGTTAGGAGTTTGTTAAATGTGCAAGCTGGATTTTTCTTCTCTGGAATGATACTTGAGAAATGAACTCTTGACACTTATTGTTAAGGATGCTAATGTTGCAGAGCAATGGGCGGTTAACTCAGCGGGAGAGTGTCACGTTGACATCGTGGAAGTCGCCAGTTCAATCCTGGCATCGCCCACTAAGGCTTATTCTATTCCAGATAAGGGATCGGATGAGCCTTTTTTCTTTGCCAGATACCCTCAAAAACAGGGGTGGGCACTAAACTGGGCACTAAAGATTCTGAAAATTCTTCTCCAGAATGTATTGGAGGTCATTTTCCGTTGCGGTAAAATTTAGGAGGGAGAAGTGAAAGCAGGACAGAAAGTGACGATTTCAGACGTGACCATCATCAAAAGAAGCAGAAAGACGGAAGGAACTCCAGGACTGGTGGAAGATGACGGAGTTCAGGATCAGCAGAGGATTGCATGAAGGAGGGATTCCCAGAAAGCTTCATTATGCTGTACGCCAGTATGGAAAATGCCTTCCCGAGAGGGAAAAGACTCCTGGATACAAGGTCTCGATAGTAACGAATGCCGCAGCCTGGGATACAGCACTGCAGAGCATGATCCATGATTTCAGAGCTTCGCTTGATATGGAAAGCAGTCTGCATAATATCGGAGAGTATCCATTCAGCGGAGGGTGCATAGGATGTCTTTCATGCGCAGCAAGCGGCAAATGCATCCATAAAGATGGGTTTGACGAATATCTCAGAACGCAGATACAGAATGCTGACAGCATTGTCTATGCATTCCGCATAGAGAACCACTACACTGCATCATCGATGAAGTGCTATGACGACAGGCAGTTCTGCAACGGGCACAGGGCAGTGACCGCAGGACGCCCTGCTGCTTATATCATCGCAGGGGATCTGAGGGATGAAAGGAATCTCCAGGATCTCATTGAGGCAAGGGCTTCCGTCGGAGGGAATTTCCTCGCAGCGATCGCAGCAGATGAAGGAGAAGATACGGCAAAGGCCATAAAGAACGCAGCAGAGAGCCTATCCTATGCCATAAGAAATGGAATAGAAGAGCCGAAGACATTCTTCGGAACCGGCGGCAGCAGGATATTCAGGGACCTGATATATGAGATGAGAGGGCTGATGAAAGCAGACCACAGGTTCTATAAAAGCAGAGGACTATACAACGACTTTCCGCAGAAGCACAAAGCGAGAATACTCGCTATGAAGCTCGTAGGCATCCTCGCATCGCTTCCTGGAGCCAAGAAGAATGGCATGATGGCGAAGGGAATGCTGGAACCATATAGGAAAGTGGTTGCTTCCATAGGAGGCAACGAGCAGGAATAGCATCCAATGCTATGCTGATAAGCTTCCTGATCCCAGCCGGATGCATCAATCCAATACGAGGATTCACGGCTATTTCATTGCCGTTTCCAATGCAGTATATCCTGAATGAATTTCTTCTTGAAAATCAGGTGATTCATCTTAATATATAGCTGAGAACACAATATGTGCTCAGCAAAAGGAGGAATCAATATGAAGAAAGCCATCATATTGCCGCTTGTGTTTGTTCTGCTCATCGGAACTGTCTTCGCGGAAACTGATGCCATAAAGCTTACTTTCCTTGAGACTATGACAAGTCCCGGGCGCACCAAGGTCCTTCAGAAGATGATCGACGAGTATGAAGCCCTTAATCCCGGCATAGAGATAGAACTCATCTCACCCCCATATGAGCAGTCGGACAACAAGCTCACAATGATGCTCAACAGCAACCAGGAGCTCGACATCATCGAGACAAGGGACCATACAGTGAAGCAGTTCGTGAACAACGGCAAGCTCGTGGACCTCACGCCATATCTTGCAGAGTGGGATGAGACGGGAGATCTCCTGGATCTCACGATGCAGGCTGCAAAGACTGTGAACGATACCCCGTACCTCATTCCTCAGGGATTCTACGTGAAGGCGCTCATTGTCAGGTCAGATGTCCTCGAAAAGTATGGAATCGAAATACCGACGACTATGGATGAGCTCTATGCGGCCTGCAAGGAGATCACGGGAAAAGCCCCTGGCCAGTATGGATATGCGCTCAGAGGAAAGTCGCAGGTCTTCAAGATCAGCGATATCCAGATGCTCCCGAATGTCGGCAATGTGAGCACAGACAACATCTATGAGAGCACTGATGGCGGCTATGTCTTCGATAATGAAGCCGGACGCAAGGCAGTGGAGCAGTACGTGGACCTCTATAAGACAGCTTGTCCGCCGGATGCCATAAACTGGGGATTCAATGAGCAGATCAACGGATTCGTATCAGGAACAACTCCATTCCTCATCCAGGATCCAGATACGCTCAGCTCGCTTGCAGGACAGATCGAAGACGACCAGTTCGAGGTTGTGATGGTACCGGTAGGAACGACAGGAAAGAGATACCTCGACTATGGATTCAGCGGTTTCTCGATCCCGACAACCAGCAAGCATCCCGACGAAGCATGGGACTTCATCTCATGGATCAGCTCTGCTGAGAACAACGCCCGCTTCTGCAAGTCCTATGGACCTCTCCCTGTGCATAAATCGACATACGAGAACGATCCGTACTTCAGCACCGGCCACTACAAGGCATGGTCAGAGGAACTCAGCGATGAGAACACTGTATTCGTAAGGTATCCGCTCGATGCGCCGCAGTATCCTGCCTGGCAGCAGTTCCAGGAGCAGACGATGCAGGCACTGCTCATGGGCAGCATAACAGCAGATGAAGCGATAGCCGACTGGGCAGAGTACTGGGGATACTGATCCATCCGGCTCTGCGTTTATGCCGCAGCGCTGATCAGGAGGCTGCCGATCCGGCAGCCTCTCCTATTTCCATCCATCCGGACTTCATATTCCATATCTAAAGAGTAATACATTATGGGTTACTTTTCAATATTAAAATGACTTTCACGTCCATTCTGGAAGTTGTAATTATTGACATGGAATTTATGGGCACTTAAAATGGGCACTAAGATTGCAAGAAAATACAGGAATTTTCAGGAAATCTTGGTAAATTCCTTTCTTTGGAATAGGGTAGTAATTTGTTGTTATACGGTAAATTATGTGAATTTTCTGGAAAATTCAGTAAAGTCTCTATTTTCCGTTGACATCGTGGAAGTCGCCAGTTCAATCCTGGCATCGCCCAACGGCGTAAGTTGTTTACTGATAGGTAGATAGCTTGCGCCTTTTTCATTTTCTTGCAATCTGAAAAAGGGCATCGACCCTGCATTCCCATTTCTAAACTAGGATTAGAACTGAACAAAATTATAATTTCGCAGTAATTTATTGCAGAATCTGAAGATAATGGCTCATGCGGCCATTGTTGTCCCATCTGAAATAGTTTATACTATAAACTATGAAGAAGAACGAGCCGAAGATCACGATCGTGACAAAGAAGAACGGCAGGAAATACGCATATAGGGCTGTTGAGCACAGATGGAATCCGGAGAAGAAATCATGCGAGACGAAGCTTGAGTATTACGGCACCGTCGATGATGAAGGGAACATAATCCCCAAAAAGATGAATCTGGTGAAGGCTGCGGTGACGGAGGGTGAATGCGGGGATGGCCTGCATCTCATATCAGCAAGCCGGATCGGGCTGACAAGGGCGATGTGGAGGATCTCGTCGGAGATCGGGCTCTCGGGATGCCTGAAGGAGGCGTTTCCCCAGACATGGAAGACGATTCTGTCCCTTGCGATGTATCACGCATCGACGGGAAGCAACGCGGCGTACCTGTTCCCCGAATGGCATGGGAGCCATGAGCTTCCGATCCATGACGATGATCTTTCCAGCCAGGACATCTCCCGCCTTTATTCCGGCATGGATGAAGAAAGGAGGAAGGAGTTCCTGCTTGCCTGGAGGAAGAAGGCCTCCACAGGGGGCGCATGCTTCCATGACATAACATCAATATCGTCATATTCGAAGGACAACGAACTCGTGGAATATGGCTATAACAGGGATGGGGAGGATCTTCCGCAGGTGAATCTGGGGATGATCGTTGACAGCGGGAACAGGCTTCCGATCTACTACAGGGTGCATGATGGCGCGATCCCCGATGTATCCACGCTGCAGTCGGTGCTGAGGGAGGGATACAGCTTCAGCTACAGCAGGCTGACATTCGTGATGGACAAGGGATTCTTCTCCTCATCGAATGTCAGCGCCATGTATGGCCACGGCTACTATTTCATTCTGGCGATGACACTTGCATCATCGAAGACGAGGGATGCGATGGATGAGGCGCTCAGGAGCCAGATAAGGCATCCGAGGAACATAATCAGGACGGACAGCGGCCAGCTTCTATATGCGATGGGAGTGAAGAGCCACTGGGATGCGGAGGGCCTGCACAGGGAGTGCATGATACATGTCTACGCGCAGTCCGTGGCTGACATAAGCCTCCGCACCTCCAGCCTGGACATAAGGCTTGCCGAATGCTATGAGGAGCTCAATGCCGGGAAGTTCCTCAATTCCCATGCCGCTCTCTATGCGAGGTACTTCACCGATGTGGAGCAGCCGGATGGCAGCAGGCGGTATGAATACAATGATGAGCACATTGCCGGCCGAGAGACGAAGTATGCGGGGCTCTTCGCCATTGTCACAGACAGGATGGACCTTTCCAGCACGGATGTGATGAACATATACAGGGACAAGGATGGGGTCGAGAAGATATTCAATGACATAAAGAACGTGCAGGACTGCAGGAGGCTCTCGGTGCATACGAGGCAGGCAATGGACGGGCGCGTGTTCGTCGTCTTCATCGCCTCGATACTGATGGCGGAGATAAGGCAGAGGCTGAGGGACTGCAAGGACAGGGATGAGATGACGATGGATCTGGTGAGGAAAACCCTTGATAAGATTTCGGTCTCCTATGTGAAGAGAGATGGCAAGCGCAAGCATGTGCAGCTGTATTCCTCTCTCACGGGCAAGCAGACGCTGCTGCTGTCCTCATTGCTGAAGGTCAGGCCCTCAGAGGTGGAGAAGACTTTGAAGGAAATCCTAGTTTAGAAATGGGAATTCAAGGAGGAAATGGCTTCATAATGTGATGATAGCAGCTGGTGCTGCTGATTCAGCTGAAGACGTTTTTAATGAGTTTAAGTGATGCTTTCGAAATGCGAACGTACTGCGTTCGCGACTATCTGACTATTCACTTCTTATGACTTAAGCTTAATCATAATTGGTAGCAGTTTGGTATTTACTCTAAATACTATAACGAGAAAATGGAGATGATTGACATGATGGATTGCTTTTTATTTGTGGTGCAAGTATATTATAAGTAGCTGAAAAATCAGTTAGGGGTTGGTCGAAAGACCTTGGCCCCCCTTGCAAGCGGGTAAGACGCCCGCTATTTTTATGCCAAGAGGAGATTTTAGTGCAGGAGTTAAGCATATTCGTTGATGAATCTGGTGATTTCGGCGACTATGCTGAACACTCTTCTTACTACATCATCTCAATGGTAATGCATAATCAGGAGAATGATCTTTCTGCAGAGATAGAATCACTTGAGAATCATCTAGCTGAAATCGGTTATCCGAATCACTGTCTTCATGCTGGCCCAATCATCCGCAATGAGAATCCATATCGTCATGAAGGACTTGAGAACAGGCAGAAGCTTCTCAAGGGTTTTATGGCATTCTTTAGGAAGATAGATGTCAGATGTCTACTTGTTTCCATTGAGAAAAAGTATGTGGAAGATGCTGTAGAGGCCGTTGGAAAACTTGCCAAGAAACTTTCACTGTTTATCCGAGAGAACTACGGATTCTTCCAGAGCTTTGATGTCGTAAAAATCTATTACGACAATGGACAGGTAGAAGTCAGTAAACTACTTTCATCAGTATTCCACACTTTGTTGGAGAATGTGGAATTCAGAAAGATCAGACCACAAGATTATAGGCTATTTCAGGCTGCTGATTTCATTGCTACTCTTAAACTGCTTCAGATCAAGCTTGATAAGAATGAATTGTCTAATGCAGAGGAATATTTCTTTGGCAGTCCGAAGATTATCAGAAAGAAATACCTTAAGGTTCTGGAAGATAAGGCGAAGTCTATTTGATCTTTTCTATCAACGGAGGCTAAATGTTTATGTCTTATTACTTGTATTCTCCGATAAGTGATTCTCTACGAGAATTTGTGTTCATGACTAATAATGGGATAGAAGGATTGTTTGATATGTCTGGTTCCGTTTGTATTAAGACAAACAATTGTTTCAGATCCGGTATTCCGCATGATAACTTAATCAGTGCTATATCTGACTATCTCATCGATAATAAAGATAAGATGGTTAAAATGGATCTTGGCACAGGAAAATTGAAGATTTCAGAGAGCTTCTTCCATCATACTGCTGATAGGCTTTCTGTCATTCTCAAGATTAGATATGAACTGCTTTGTAGTGCCAAGCATCGCAGCAAGCTCAGTCTGCGTAAGTCCATTCAGCTTGCGATAGAACCGTAGTGTTTTACCGGGAGTATCCTTTGCAGCTTGCTCCTTGTACCAATACATATCCTCGACGTTCATCATGTCATCAGGTTCAGACTCTTTGTTATCAATACCGTGGCTCACTCCTTGCCCTTCTCTTCCCAGTCTTCAATGAATGTCTGTACTTCTTCTTCCAGAGCTTTCTTATCAGGAAGGTATAGAACATATTTTGAAGCGAAGATTCTGTTCTCAAGCCCTCCTAAGACATACTCAATCTTTGCAGATGGCTTATCTGTACAAAGAATTATACCAATCGGGTCGTTATCATCAGTATCATTGATTTCTGCTTTGTAGTAGTTGAGATACATGTTAAGCTGTCCGACAGCTGCCGGTAATAACTTCCTCGTCTTAAGTTCGATTATCACATATGCTCGGAGAATCTTGTTGTAGAAAACCATGTCAGCATAGTAGTGCTCGTTATCGAATGTTATTCTCTGCTGTCTTCCTACGAACATGAAACCTTTACCAAGCTCCAGCAGGAACCTCTCAATATGGTTGATAAGAGCATCTTCCAAATCTGCTTCCATAACAGGCTTGTTTTCATGCAGTCCCACAAACTCGAATACATAGGGATCTTTGAGGATATCTTCAGGCTTCGCAATCTCCTGTCCTTTCTCAGCAAGCCGTTTTACTCCCTCCTTGTTCTCTTTTCCACGGGAGAGCAGGAGTCTTTCATAGAGCGAAGAATCAAGCTGTCTTTTTAAGCTCTCTTACAGACCATTTAGAAGCGATGCACTCCTTTTCATAGAAGCTGCGCTTATTTTCATCGGAGATTGTCAGAAGCTCACAGTAATGAGACCAGCTCAATTTTTCAGACACTGTCTGAAATTTCTGGTATGTAAGATAGAATCTCCGCATAAAAGAAAGATTTGTCATTGAGAATCCACTGCCAATCTCAGCTGTAAGTCTTTTTGAGAGGGTCTTCAAAATCTGTTCACCATACTTTGCTCTTCCCTGATTCTTTTGCTCATCCTCAACAATGAGCTTCCCGATATTCAGTAAGCGGAAAGCATCTCCGTGT
This sequence comes from uncultured Spirochaetaceae bacterium, assembly GCA_944389115.1. GTDB lineage: Bacteria > Spirochaetota > Spirochaetia > Sphaerochaetales > Sphaerochaetaceae > Ornithospirochaeta. Next base: position 10,046 of record CALXLE010000144.1, on the reverse strand, counting down.
TGACGTTTCGGACAAGGTTCTTACGGGATGTGATGATTATCTCTTTGATGCTTTCTATAAGGTTGTTCTCATTCACTGTTACATCGGCTTTATCCATTCTGAATCTCCTGATTAAAATTTTACGTGGTAGTCTACAGACTATGCAAGAAGTGCTATTTCTGGGTACTCTGTTGTGCCCGAAGCAGAATTATGAAAAGTACCAGAAATAGGGGAAGCGTTAGGATTTTCCTGCCTGACTTTCGCTTTTTTGTGGTATGGGAGAGTATCTTACATTGTAGTATAATTTTTTTATAACTTCTGCAAGCTGGATAAGAGAGGGGTTAGGTCAATGTATTTGATGGAGATAATTAATGAATGTAAGGCAAGAAAGGAAGCTATCTCTGAAAGAAGACCTTTCTCTGATCCTTTCACTCTCAGTCAGATTAAGGACTTCTACAGAGTCCCGAGTGTCTGGAGTTCAAATGCGATTGAAGGTAATACTCTTACAGAAGATGAGACTGCGATTATTCTCCGTGATGGTGTTGCTGTAGGTCAGCATACCCTTGGAGAGCTGTTTGAGGCCATCGGAGGTGGTAAAGCCTATGACTTCATGTTTACCCTTATTGAATCAAACACAGTAACAAAAGATGATATCCTCCATTTCCATGAGTTGGTAACATTCGGTCAGCCTGAACTGCAACCTGGAAAGCTCAGAGATGTTGATGTAATCATTACAGGACTTGATGAGAGTCTTCCGTCATATCAGGACGTTACTGCATTGTTTGATGAATTTGTGGAATGGATCTCCGAAAATGAAAGCAAATACGATCCTGTTGTTTTTGCCAGTGAAGCACATGCAAGACTGGTATCGATACATCCGTTCAGGGATGGAAATGGAAGAGTATCAAGACTTGTAATGAATACAATTCTTTTACAGCATGGATATCTTCCTATATCGATTCCACCGATTTTCAGGCATGATTATATTTCTGCTTTGCAGAGTTATCGACTTGGGAAAAGCAAGCTGGATGGTTTCATTAATTTCATAGCGAAGACGGAATTACAGACTCAGAAGGATTTTATGAGACTTCTCAGAATTCCTTTTGATAAGAAATAAAGGCCTTTCAGTTTTGTGTGGGATGGAGATGAACTAGATCAAAGAGAGAAGTAGCCTTTATCCTGTTGTTGAATCCTTCCAGTTTGTCTGTCGAGATCGGATGGAAGGCACTTGCCCCGAAATCATGCTGACTGTGTATAATATCTGCATGCTGAGAATCGCATTGCTGCAGATTGCTCCATGTGGAAGCCTTGAGAAGAATCTTGATAAAGGTCTATCTATGTGCAGAAAGGCAATTGTGTCATCTCCTGACATAATTCTTTTTCCTGAGATGTGGAGCAATGGCTATGATATTATTTCCAGACCATATGCAGAATGGAAGAATGATGCGGTGTACGCCGATAGTTCCTTCCTCGAGGCCTTCCGGGAATGCTCTCGTGAACTCAGTACTGCTATAGCTATTACATTCCTTGAGAAAACCGATACAAAGCCTATGAACAGCATGATTGTCTTTGACCGGTATGGAAATGAAGTACTTCACTATTCAAAGGTTCATACATGTGCTTTTGGAGCTGAACATGACCTTCGCTCCGGAGATGACTTCTATGTTTCCGATCTTGATACTGACAAAGGTATTATCAGAATAGGCGGCATGATCTGCTTTGATAGGGAATTTCCCGAAAGCGCTCGTATTCTGATGCTTGAAGGTGCCGAGCTGATTCTTGTTCCGAATGCTTGTCAGATGGAGATAAACAGGCTGTCACAGCTGCGGGCTCGTTCCTATGAGAATATGTGTGCAATAGCTACGTGCAATTATCCCTCTGGTGTTCCTGACTGCAATGGTCATTCGACTGTTTTTGATGGTATTGCATACCTCCCGCAGTACTATCCATCCCGTGATACATGCATTTTCGAATCGGGGGAGGAAGAAGGTATATTCATATCGGATCTTGATATCGGGATGCTGAGGGAATACAGGAAAAGGGAAGTACATGGCAACGCCTATCGTCATCCGGATAGATATCAAAGGCTAATAGAGGAGGAAATCAGGGAACCCTTCATCAGATTGGACCGTACTCCATGAGCTTTCCATAAATCTAGGCTTCAAAGAGATTATCTATCTTTGCACAAAACTTTATCGTCGATACGCTGTCGTCTTCGATATTGCTGATATCTTTGATTGCATGCCAAGTCCCTTTTTCTTTTTTAGGAATTAAATTTAATTGCAGGAATCCGGAAGAGATTGATATGAGGATATATGAAGTACAGGTCAGGACTTCTGAGTTGATAAATAGACTTCTGGCAGTATGGGAATCATCTGTCAGAGCCACTCATCTTTTCCTCTCAGAATCCGAGATTGTGACCATCAGAGGATATGTACCTGAAGCATTGTCAGGTATTGCTCACCTGATTGCAGCTGAAGATGAGACAGGAGCTCCAGTTGCCTTCATGGAAGTGGAGAATGGTTCTCTGGAGATGCTTTTCATCGCGGCAGAGGCTCGTGGTAAAGGCCTTGGGCGCCAGCTTATCGAGAAGGGAATCAATGAGTATTCGGTCAATCGTCTTGCCGTTAATGAGCAGAATCCTCTGGCTAAGGGATTCTATGAGCACATGGGTTTTGAAGTTTGTATGCGTACAGATTTTGATGAGCAGGGTAATCCATATCCGCTTCTATATATGAAGCTTTCCGAAGGTAAGCAGACTACCTTATTCCCACTGAACAAATAATTCACTGAATGCATAGAACATTTTCATTCGAAATGCATTTCATCTGATATCATCATAAAAGGTTCGGAAATTGAAGATAGGATGTCAGGAGTTCTTTTTGCCAGGCGTATAAGTATCAAGGTCATATTCGTGGCATTCTTTTTCTATGCAATCGCATATAATGTCATTGGAACGCTTGTGACGGATGTCATGGAGACAACGGGTATGGATCTCTCCCATGTCGGTTTTCTTATGAGCGCGATTCAGGTTGGGATACTCATCGCCATCTGCTCATCAATGCTGTTTCTGCGTAGATTTTCCCGGACAGCCATCATACGTACTGGGATGCTTTTCATAGTCATCGGGCTCTTTATGATACTGCTTCTGCCATATGAATGGTCTCTTTATCTGGCTTTCATTGTGTTCGGCTTCGGTGGTTTCTGCATGGATTCCGGCTCGAATTCCTATCTCTCATCATCCCCTGATTCAGATAGCAGGAGGAATGTTCCGCTTATCCATTTCGTATACAGCACGGGCGCACTGCTCTCTGGCTATATAATGATTCCGTTCAGGCATCTGTCCTGGAGGATTGGATACGCAGCCTTTGGCTTTGCCATGCTTATTGTCCTTATTTCTTCTTTTGCTGGCAGCGCCCAGCAGGAAGATGGAAAGAGCAGGAGAGGCGAATCCAAGCCTGTTCCGATCAGAAGTATTGTAAGCAATCCTTCATTCATTGCATTGACGATATCCCTAATGCTTTATATGACCGCTCAGCAGATTGGATCGAACTGGTATCCATATTACATAGAGACAACATTCAAAGCTTCTGATGCTATCGCAGCGGCGGCGATGATGTCTTTCTGGATAGGTATAGCGGCCATGCGGTTCCTTTCGAGCATCCTCCTGTCGAAAGGATTAAGCCCCATCCTGCTTTCAGCCATAGGCTTGGCTATTTCCGGGATAGGGCAGGTGCTGGCTGCTCTTTCCGGCAATACGGCCATGGCCCTTGTCTTCATTGCTATATCAGGATTCGCGGCCGGAGCAAACATTCCATGCTATATCGTCGAGGTTAGTTCGTGGTATCCTGGTAACACGTTCTTCGTATCTACTCTCTATCTGCTCAGTGGTACGATAGGCCGTATGGTGATGCAGCCGATTGCAGCGTTTGCCGTGGATCGGATTGGACCGGGCAGCATGCTCCTTCTGTTCTCATCATTCCTCTTTGTGGGTGCTTTACTTACTCTATATGTGATGCTCCGCAGAAAGAGAAGCAGATTATAATGAGGTGAAATATGAAGCATATTCTTTGTTTTGGTGATTCCAATACTCATGGCTCAACGACGGAGTTCCTTGGCCGCTATGATTATGATGACAGATGGACGATCATCCTGGAGAAGCTTCTTGGGGATGGGTATCATGTAATTGAGGAAGGGCTTGGTGGAAGAACAACTGTCTTTGATGATCCGTTCAGCCCCGGGAAGAACGGCTCTGCGGCTATCTCATCCATACTCCAGACGCATAAGCCGCTTGATCTTGTGATAATCATGCTTGGAACGAATGATACGAAGCAGGTCTACAACGCCTCGGTCAAAAGCATTGCGTATGGTGTCGAAGTGATAATCGAGAAAATCAGGAAGGAGGATATGCCGAAGCCGGAGATCCTGATTATCTCCCCGATAAGGATAGAGGCGGGGATTGAGCATGGCAGATTCGAGTCCTATGATATCTCATCCCATGCCAAGAGCCTTGAATTCCCTCTATGGATGAAGCGCACTGCGGAGAGAACGGGATCGTACTTCTTCGACGCCTCATCTGTCGCCCATGCAGGAAGCGACTTTCTGCACATGACAAAGGACAGCCATAAAGCTCTTGCGGAAGCTCTCTGTCCGATTGTTAAGGGTATTATTGGCTGAAATCGGGAAATCTTTTATCAATCTGCCCTCTGCATTGCTTATTTCTTTTACCTTTTGTGTTACAAAAATTCTGGGGGTAAGCTATGCAGTGTCCACAGTGTGGAAGAGAGATCGATGACAGATATGCCCATTGTCCTTTTTGCGGTGCTGAGATATGGCATGGACGCCGACGTACCTTCCGTTCTCATGTCGCGCTCTTGGCATCATTGAGCATAGCATTGATACTGGTTCTCTTTGCCGCGGTCTTTGCATTCACCCGCATAAGCAGCAGAGAGACAGCCGCACTGAGTACAGTCCAGCATCATTTGTACCGTGGACTTCCCATGGATGATATATTCCGGTCCCTTGATGGCTGCCGCTGGCGTATAAGCGGGGACAGGATCGTGAGTGTAAGCGGTACGCTCTCTCATGATGGCTATTCAGCCGATGTCAAAGTGGATTTCGGGGTTGATGGGCCGGATGACATATATGTGCGCTCTCTCTTTGTCAATGGAGCGCTGCAGCCAGTCTCTTCTGTAAGATCCATGCTTGACAGACTGTATGGCATGTCAAAGGCCGGTAATGTGCCTTATTGAGCATTATGCGAACATCGTTCTGAATATGCTCCTTCCTGTTTCTGTCCTGAAAATCCTGTCATAACCTTCCTGAAGCGCTTTTCCTGTCAGAGCATGCTCAAAGGCATTCACTAGGAAATCAGCTTCGAGGAGTATCCTCCAGTCGATGCCTTCCACCCCGCTGTATGTGTGATGATGGCCGACAAGGAAAGCAATCCTTTCAGTCCTTTTTCTGTCTGTCCCGATTGCCTCAAGCATTCTGGTAGCCACTTCAGGACCTTCTTTCTCCTGAAGAGGTCCATCGGAACGGCCATACTTCTCCTCCGCTATCTTTATGCCGGCATCATGGACAATCGCGGCTAGGACTATTGTCTTCCGCAGATCCACATCAAGCTTCTCTCCTGTGGCAATCATATCGGCAAATGAATATACCTTCAGAGCGTGCTGAATCCTCTTTGGCTGCCCAGCGTAATAATTTATGAGTTCTCCAATTAGCCTGTATTCATCATGTTCCATACCCTGATAATACTCCTGTATCGATGCTGAATATAGTCCCTCCAGCCTTCTGCTCTATCGCCAGAACATGGCTATTCCTGTTAGAATGCATCTGCGATGAAAGGACTTTGTGTCTACATAAAAGCAGGGAAGGGGCATTACGTTCCAGCCAAAGCCGTGCATGAGCAGCTGGAAGCCATGGGTATGGATTCCGAGCTTGTGGACTTCTTCAGCTATCTCGATCTCGAGTGGATGGAGCGGCTGAATCAGGGAATGTGGCGGCTTATGCTCAAAATCCCATTCCTTGAGGAGCATCTCTTCAGGTCTCTTGATCGTTCAGGATGGGGAATAAAGCTTGTTGAGAAGTCAATCGACAGGCTGAGGCGGAAGAAGCTGGCTTCACAGATCCGCTCATCTCGCCCTGATTTCATATTCGCTACCCATCCGTATCCGGGGACAGTACTGTCGACAATGCTTCACGATATGGGTGAGGATATACCTGTGTATTTCTACTCAACCGATGTCTTCTCTGCCCCGGTAGTCTCAATCTGTCCTTATCTGAGGAAGTTCCTCCTCCCTACAGAGGAAGGTGTGGAGCGCGTGCGTGCCATGGGGCAGGATCCTGATTCCATCATGCTCTGTCCGTTTCCCCTGCAGGAGTCCGTAGCAGATCAGCCAATGCTTTCGAAGAGAGAGGCAAGGAGGAGAATCGGTCTGGATGAGGATGCATTCACCCTGCAGCTGAATCTTGGAGGAGAGGGACTAGGGTCACTGAATCTCCTTGAGGATATCCTGAAAGAAGATCTTCCTGTGCAGATAGTGATCATAGGAGGAATCCGAAAGGATATGGAGAGGCGTATCCGGAAGGTGATGGAACAATACAGAGGTGGAAGATCTTCCGTACAGATCCGCGGCTTTGTCGATAATGTCAGCGAATATCTTGCTGCTTCGGATGTCATAGCGGGAAGGGCTGGCATCAATACGATAGTCGAAGCAATATATGCGCATAGGCCGTTCCTGATCACAGAGCTTGTCTATATTGTCACGGCATCTGCTGAATATATCGAGAAGTATGGCGTAGGGTGGAATGCCACAGGGGACAGGGAGAAGCAGATAGGCATTATCCGCGATCTGGTTTCCAATCCTGACAAGCTGGAAAGGATATCCTCTGCGTTCGATGCTGTGCCTATTGAGTATAGCGCAAGGCACCTTGCCCAGATGGTAGCTATGGATGCTGCTTCCTATGCGGAGGAGAGATTATGAGGAATATAAGGCGCTTTCTGCTTTCTTTCATGCTGCTAGCCATGGTCGTCCAGGTCTATGCCGGAACCATTGTCGACTATTCCGACAGGTCGAACTGGGCATACTTTGCAGAAGGAACCGGAAAAGATGCAGATCTCTTTATCATCTGCCCGACTGTCGATCTAGGCAGGGCAGGCAATTTCAATATGAGCATGGATGATGAGGCTATGAAGAAGAGCTTCGTCGGTGCACTCAATATGGAGAGGGGGATATATGAGGATTATGCGCTGCTGTATGCTCCATTCTACAGGCAGATGACATTCCCTCTCTATGAAGGAACGGAGGATGCGATGCAGCCCTATCTCTCGATTGCCTATGGCGATGTGAGGGATGCGTTCATCTATTATATGGAAAATGAAAATGATGGACGTCCTTTGATTCTTGCGGGGTTCTCCCAGGGGGCACAGCTTGCTCTGATGCTTCTTGAGGAGTTCTTTGATGAGGCTGAATACAGCGATAAGCTCATTGCCGCATACTGCATAGGCTGGAGAATCACTTCAGAGGATCTCGAGGAGTATCCTCACCTGAGGATGGCTGAGGGGGAGAGCGATACTGGCGTCATAGTCTCATTCAACACTGAATCCCCTGCCTCAAATGGATCGATAATCGTTCCTGAGGGCATAAGGACGATAGGCATAAATCCCCTGAACTGGAGCACCGGATCTGAATTCGCAGATCGTTCGCTTAATGCAGGAGCATGCTTCACGGATTATTCTGGTAGCATAACAGAGGAGATTCCGGAGCTGACAGGCGCTTATCTGGATCCGGAAAGAGGAACGCTCAAGGCTGTCGATGTTGATCCAGCCGATTATTCGAATTCGCTCTTCCCAGATGGGGTGTACCATCTCATGGATTATCAGTTCTTCTACAGGAATCTCCAGGAGAATGTCAGAGTGCGTACTGATGCATGGCTTTCCGCTTCATGATATCTCCATCCGTGGATATATGTCCGTGCTATAGGTTTTCTGCTATACTTTAAAATATACGGAGGACCCATTGGATATTCTGAAGCAGCTGAAGGAAGTCACTATATCTGTATTGCCGATAGCTGTGTTCGCTTCTGTTCTGTCGTTTTTCCTTGGCGTGATGGATGGCGGGGAGTTCATGGGATTCATTATCTCCTGCGTACTCGTGATAGCTGGTCTTACCATCTTCCTTACTGGAGCTGATGTTGGCCTTCTGCCTATGGGAACGAGGATTGGTACGACCCTTACGAAAAGCAGATCCCTTCCAATCCTGCTTGCTGTCTCGGCTATCCTTGGATTCATAATCACAGTCCCCGAGCCCGATGTCCAGGTCCTTGCTTCGCAGGTCAACCAGATCAGCAATGATATCCCTATACCTGTCTTCATATGCGCAATCGCGGTCGGAGTAGGCATTTTCCTGGCACTTTCGCTAGCAAGGACGATACTGTCGCTTCCGATGAAGGTCATCCTGTTTGTCAGCTATCTGGTTATATTCACATGCGCATTCTTCTGCGATGGCTTTTTTGTTTCGGTCGCATTCGATTCGGGCGGCGCAACCACAGGTCCGCTCTCCGTTCCATTCATAATGGCTATAGGAATGGGTGTCGCATCGATGAGGAAGCATTCCGAGGAGGCTGAGTTCGGATACGTGGCTATGTCATCAGTGGGACCAGTACTTGCAGTGCTTATCCTGGGAATCATATTCGGGTCAGGCGGCAGCATGCCTGATACGGCGGAGGCATCTGCCGATATAGGGCTTCTCACGCTGTTCGGAGAGAAGCTCGGCGGTGTTGGAATGTCCTTCTTCCCTCTGCTTGTAGTATGTATCCTTATGCAGGTTCTCTTCATAAAAATGCCGCATACACAGGCTATTAGGGTATTTGTAGGCATTTTCTATTCGTTCATAGGACTTGTCATATTCTTCACTGGCGTTGAATACTCATTCTCCGATGTAGCAAAGGAGCTTGGAGTCGCGCTTGCAGATCATCCAGTCCTCCTTTATTCATCCGGTTTCATATTCGGTCTCTGCGTTGTGCTTGCTGAGCCAGCGGTAATTGTCCTTACCGGGCAGGTCGAAGAGATAAGCGGGGGACATATCCGTAAGCCGATAATGCTTGCTACCCTCTGTCTTGGTGTTGGTCTTGCTGTTGTTCTTTCCCTGATCAGGACCGTCTATTCCCTTCCGATTCTTCTCTTCCTTGTTCCGGGATATATCCTGATAATGGTATCCATGATATGGACGCCAGGGCTCTTTTCCGCAATCGCTTTTGATTCAGGCGGGGTTGCGACAGGTCCTATGAGTTCGACATTCCTGCTTCCGCTTGCAATCGGAGCAGCCTCAGGGACGGCTTCAGCCTCCCTTGCATCATCGTTCGGTATGATTGCGATGATTGCGATGATGCCGATTCTTCTCATTGAGATTCTCGGTATAGTCTATAAAGCACGGCTCAGGAAGGCCGAAAGGGGAGAAAGATGAAGTGGCAGACGATGATAGCTGTTGTTGGCCGTGGCCAAGCTGATAAAGTCATGGCTGCTGCAAGGGAAGCCGGTGCTCCTGGTGGTACCATATGCAATGCACGAGGAACGGCCTCCAGCTCCATCCTGGCAGCTCTCGGGCTGGGGGATACGAGGAAGGAAGTGCTTTTCAGCGTAATAAGCAGGGGAGATCCGGATGCCATCCTTTCAGCAGTGCATAATGTGAAGGCCAAAGGTGTCGTGATGATGACCGATACGGTGGTCGATGAGGATTACGAGGAGGGTAAGATGGATTATAAATGGGTGCTTATAGAGGTGATCTGCGAAGAGGGCTACAGTGAGGATATCATGGTGACAGCCAGAAAGGCAGGCGCTTCTGGCGGAACCGTCATCAATGCCCATGGAACAAGCACAGAAGATGATGTGAAGTTCTTCGGAGCCCCTCTGGTTCCTGAGAAGGAAATCCTCATGATCGTGATGGAGAAGGAGAAGGCCGACAGCGTTGTCGAGGCAATCAGCTCCATGGAGATCTTGAAGAAGAAGGGCATGGGGATAATATTCAGCATCCCTGTCAGAACATTCTCTAATCTTGGATGAT
>CALXLE010000143.1 GCA_944389115.1 uncultured Spirochaetaceae bacterium | reverse complement strand
GGGATATATCGACGTTATCCGCATCAGGCGTGATAAGCTTCGCTGTCTCATCCGATACCGTTACGGTAAGGGATGCCGTGCCCGCCGCATTCTCCGCGTTCGGATTGCATGCCATGAGAAGCATGGCGAGGAAGAGCGCGAATACGCCGGCTATGCCACCGGATCTTCTATGCATAGAGATTATCTCCCTTGGTTTGCTATTCATTGATGCTTATATTATATGTTTATTACGGTTTCCGCTACAATGAGATGCGAATACTCACTGAATCGGAGGCTATATCCCCGAGCCTTCGACTCTTCCGCAACTGACAGGAGATAAAAATGAAGATATCAATAGAGATAGACACTGATTCCCAGATGATTATCCCCTCTTCCGATGCAGACAATGCAACGCTTGCCCGCTGGCTGCTTGAGGAGATGCCGGGCGTACTCGGGACATACTACGGGCGCCTCGCTGCAAAACTGCAGCCCGGAAACACGCTGCTCTCTGCAAACAACTCAGCCCTATTTCCGGAAAAGGCACTGGAAGCATTTACGGAGGAATAGGATATGCAGGAAATAAAGCTACAGCAAAGACTCAGAGAGATAGGCTTCATCCAGCAGCCGGCTCCATACGGACGGATGTCTGGCCACGAAGGAGAACCGAAGAAATCATTCTTCCTCCCAAAGACGCCTTGTTCAGATGAAGAGATAGCAATCCTCTCTTTATGGGATGACGGGATGCTCGTCATATGCCTGTACGGCAGCGACCGGAGCAGGCATGAAACTGGCTGGAACGCGGAGATCATCAGTGAAGAGGAATCCGCGGCAAGGATCCAGTGGCTGGTACGGAATGCCTTTTCGGATGTGTTCCCAGGCGTTTTTCTCTGGGATGAAACCATAAAGCTTAAAATAGGAGGCAACTATGGATAAAGACGACCTGTTGACTGCATTAGATGCTGTCGGGAACGACCTTGATAGATACGAGGAAGAGGAGCGCTACTACCGCTACTGCCATACGAACACGCATTACTGCGATTCAATACGCAATCCGAACGAGCTGTCGTTCTGGTATCCAAAGGCCGTGGAATCAGGCTTCAGGACCCCTGAGACGAAGATAATCTTCATGCCGCCTGATCTCTTCGGAGACCTTCTCATCGACTGCGAAGGTAACCAGCCGGAGCTTGAGAAACGCATAAAGGATTTCATCATCGCGAACTGGGACGTGACGCCGGGGGAGCTCGATATCAATTCGAAACTCTTCTTCCGACTCGGAGGCTCAAGCGGGAAGTTCTCGTTCCAAGACAACTGCATCGTAAACGGTCCTGATACTTTCGCGAATGCTATCAGGAACACGGTCTACGAGAACCTCTGCTTGGATAAGCCCTACTCATGCACGTTCGTCTTCAGGGAATTCATTGAGACAGAAGATGAGCGACCTGAGATATACCGCGGTCTCAAGCTCAATACCGAATTCCGCATCTTCTATGACTTCCATAGGAAACAGTTCCTTGATGGTTTCAACTATTGGGGCGATCACGACCGCATGCTTATGGGCATGCCTGAGAAGCAGCAGAAGGAATATGAGAATGCGTATCCGATGCTTGAGGGAGAATATCAGAGGCTCCTGCCAGCACTAAGGAATGAATGCGAGGAGAAGCTCTCCCGTGTCAATCTTCATGGTCGCTGGTCAGTCGATTTCATGTGGACGGGCACTGAATTCGTCCTCATAGATATGGCAGAGATGGCGAAGAGCTATTTCGCGGAGAGAGTCAGGATTCCGGGAGAAGAATGATCGGAGAACGCCAGGCCTTCAGCCCTTCCCTTCTGCCACGGAGGAAGAACATGAAGAATATCCCGGATCGTATCGAACCCGTCGGCAGACATACGCTCATGCGGGCGATAGATATCTGGAAAAATGCAGCTGACAGAAGCTGGATCCGTCCTTTCCGTCTTTATGCAAGAGCTGAAAACGGAACGGTCATCGCCGCAGACAACACAGACGGCAGCTGCCTTATCAGGATGTTCTCATCTACCGGAGAGGCAATCCGCTGGCTTAGAAGGCATGAGAACGTATCAGAACTCCAGGAGGAATCCATTGGACACAGATGATTTTACACTGCTCACCTCGCTTCTCAGAGCTGAAGCGGAGAACGATAATGCGCTCGATTATATCGAATATAACAACGGATATTCCTTCATTGTCGCGAAGGAAACCGGCAAGGATCTTATAGGCCTTTCTGTCCAGAACAGGATCGTGACAAGAAAAGATGATAGCGACTATTTCGAAGCAGTCATCTTCCTTTCCCGGAATGCTTCAGAAGAGCTTCCTGATGAGGAGGATGCTCTTTATTCCATTATAGAAGAAGGCAAGACGATCTGGAGCGAAGTCATTTCCGCGAGCACCTGCCTATCGATGCTCAACCTGGGCTCGGATCTCATCTCGGAATTCCGTATCGCCTACAGAGCTTATGAACTGGCGAAGAAAAACGGCTAAGACTATGCCCTTTCAGGGCTGCCAGGGAAGGATAAGGAGGATCAGATGAGAAGGAAACACACCTATTCGATTGCCGAGTGCCTTACAGGCATCCAGTGCCCGGAGCCAGAGCCTGAGGAATTCGATTTCTCCAAGATAAGTGAGGAAAGCAAGGCATTCCTGAAGCACTGCGAAAAGCTCAGGGAAGAATGCATGGCGGATCTTGAGAAAGAGCTCGATAAGATATTCGATCCAAGCCTGGAGATACAGATCAGCCGGGCTTCAAAGCCGGAAGCACTGAAGAAGGTCTCAGGCTGATGACAGCAAGGGAGATTTATACCCAGCTCGTCGGGGCTGGCTTCAAGAGGCTTCCCGTGCCGAAGGATGACGACGGGAAGGAAGATGAGGAAGCAGCCGTATGGCTCCACAGAGGCCGGCTGAAGGTAATCCTCACGAAGGACATCATCCGCATACAGCAGTTCGGGACAGAGCAGGATGTCACCGGAGGATATCCGGTGATATTTGTCGGGTACAGGATAGATGACATCGATTCCATGACGATAAAAGACAATCAGCTGTCAGTATTCACAAAACATAGCTGGCTTATCTGAGGAGGAAATATGCAGCAGAAAGATAGGGATTACATTATAAAAGCTGCGGAGGAAATCCTTCCTTCCATGTTCAAGCACGTCGACCGCATAAGGAAGATCGCCGATGCGGAGGAAGAGAAGTTCCAGAACGCAAGAAGCGACGCAGCATTCAGGAAATACGACGAGTCGGCAGGCATGCTGCAGAGATTCGCAGGCTC
>CALXLE010000142.1 GCA_944389115.1 uncultured Spirochaetaceae bacterium | reverse complement strand
CATCCATATCCGATTCAACCTTCTCTGCCATATGGTTGACTTCAGAAGCCGCCTCCATAACATTCTTATCAAGAATCGTATCTGGATAACCTGTTACAGAATGCCAAAGCACTCCCTGGCTGGCAGGAACTTGAGCCATCCATGGAAGATATTCAGCCTTTGGAAGACCTACATGGCGCCAGTCCATACCAGGACAGGAATGGATGATTCCGAATGGTCTCTTACCTGATTCAGGCTCAAACCCGGATTTCATATTCAGAGAAGGTTTTTCTGTACAGGAAATGCCTTTTATCCCTGCAGAAAGAACATCCTGCGCCTCACAGCAGATATAATCAGCAGTAGCAAGGCGGTCATAGATACTATCTCTATGTGATATACCCAATCCCTTGATCTTCTCAGAAAATGGAGCATAGTACAGAATCAATGGGATATTCTTATTTTTTTTCTTAATAGCTTTATAAAGAACATCTATGTTCTCTTTTGTACAGTCAGACAACCATTTCGGATCTAGGTCATCAACATTTTCTGGCATAACCTTTCCATATTTCTCCAAATACTTCTTCTGGCAATGGTTGCACCGGCAGAAAGGCGCTGTGGGCGCATTCAGGAATATGCCATCAATGGCGTATCTATCAAGCACTTCCTCAAGAATAGGGACAGCAACCTCTTCGTTTCTATAGCCACTGAGAGAACAGGTCGTCAAAAGCTGATCCCAGCCTCCCATCCTGGTCGCTCCGGCTATCATCGGATTCATATCCTTATCGCGAGCAAACCATTCCGGATGTTCCTGATATGTCCTGTCATCAGCAAGACTGAAATCGAACCTTGCAATGACTTTTATGTCTCTCTTATGAAACTCGCTGATCAGTTCCTCAAGGAGATCTCTTCCTTCAGGAAGATATTCATTTATATGATGATATGGAACATTGCTCCTATACCATGCATAGATTCCGCCTACATTGATGACTACAGCGTTTGATGCTGAAGCAAGGGTCTCTTCCGCAATCTTAACTGGATTCATTCCTGCTGTATCACGGATCTGCAGGTTGTACTGCATGATCCTAAGGCCTTTATCAAGCCATTCGATATTCATAGATTTTCTCCTTTTGATGAAAGCCGCTGATTTTCCAGCGGCTATTGCTTTCTATGGATTAGCCTTTTACAGCACCTGATGCGACACCTTTAATGATGTATTTCTGCAAACAGAAATAAGCAATCATTATTGGCAGCATGGTCAAAATATATGCAGAGAAAGCAAGATGATACTGGGTTCCAAGTTCTCCTGTGAAATAATACTGAGACAGGGAAATCGTTCTAAGTGCTGACTTAGTTAGCATCATTCTCGGGAAAAGGAAATCATTCCAAAGAGACATACCATCAAGAATAAGGATCGTTGATGTAATTGGTTTCATCAATGGAAACATTATCCTCCAATATATTGACCATCTATTAGCTCCATCAATCTCAGCCGCTTCCATAATCTCACCAGAAATACCTCGAATGAAACCAACATAAAGGAATACAGCCATTGGAACATTTCTTCCCCAATAGTATATGACCATTCCAAGACGGGAATTTGTCAGATGTAAATCGCTCATAAGCTTTACAAGAGGAACGAGTGCTGTATAAAAAGGCACCATCATTCCACAAAGGAAGAAAACATATATAAAGTTATAAAAGCGCTTACACCTAGACCAAGCAATTACATATCCTGCAAGACCAGTTATGAACACTATTCCCAATACGCCTGCAACTGTAATAAAAGTTGTATTCAGGAAGATTGTTGGATAGTCCATGATCTCCCAAGCTTCGGCATAATTCTCAAAATGGAATTCCGTAGGAAACGTCTCGGGACTAAGCAATGCTTCCATCGGACTTTTAACAGATACGCCAAGAGCCATAACAAAAGGATATAGGATTACAATGGCTAGAAGTGTCATTACAATCTGAACACCAGCCTTTCTTCCTACCTTGAACATCTTCATTCTCTTGTTATATTTCTGATAATCAATTGATGTCATTCTCTCTTCTCCTCAGCATTGCAAGCTGGATAAGTGTAACAGCCACTATAATAAGGAACAGAATCACACCTAAAGCCGACCCATAACCAGCACGCTTATTAGTAAATGATTCGTTATAGATGGTCATTGAAAGCAGTTCACTTGCCCTTCCCGGGCCGCCTCCTGTAAGAGAGAACATAAGATCATATTCCTTGAAAGCTCTCTCTACAGAGAGAATCATATTAATTGTGAAAGCAGGTGCTATCAGGGGGAAAGTAACTGACCAGAATCTTTTCCAAGCAGATGCGCCATCGATAATTGCAGCTTCATGAAGAGACCTATCAACGTTCTGCAACCCCGCAATATAGATAACCATATACCAGCCAACACCTTTCCATGTTGCAACAAAACATCCCATGGCAAGAGCAAGATCAGGATCTCCAAGCGCATTATTTGCAAGGGCTTCCCACCCTATCATTTTTCCAAATTCTGAGAATGGAACTGTGAACAAAAAGCTAAATATATATCCTACAATAAGTGATCCGAGAACAGAGGGAAGATAAAAAAGCGCCCTATAAAAACTTTTACCAGCTACATTGTCCAGCCCAACTGCAAAAAGAAGACCAAACACATTCAAAAGTATCATCGATACAAATGCGAATATTACAGAGTTCCAAAGAGGGCCTAAAACATATTCGTCATGTGCAAGGTTTATATAATTATCTAACCCAATGAAATTGAAACCTGGAGAGATGCCATTCCAATCAGTAAGGCTGTAAAATATTCCACCTAAAAGTGGATATACGACAAATACCAGATAAAAAACCAAAGCGGGGACAACAAATAAGAACTCGCTGAAACTGAATCTGTTTCTCTTACTTAAATCCATCCTTCAACCTCCAATTTCAAAGTCTGCCCCAAAAAGGGGCAGACAGAACCAGGTAAAATTCCTTTACTTCTCTGTATATGTATCAAGGAAATTCTTAACCCAATCTGGATTTGCTGCAACGAGTCTATCGTGCTGAGCCTGAATTTCATCACAGACAGTCTGAGCATCTGCGCCCGCAAACCAGTTCTGCTGAGCAGTCTTCATTACTTCCTTGACTCCAGGTATCCACTGACGGCTATACATTGGGCTAACAGGGAGAGTTTCATTCTGCATTATATATGTGACAATATCATTTGCAGGATCGCTATTCACATGATTTTCTTTTGTCGCAAGTATCGACTGTGTAGCATTTCCATAGATTGTACTTCCTTCATCCGATGCAAGGTACTTCAGGAAGTCAATGCAGACATCAGGAATATCAGTGGTAGAACAGATACTTACGCCATCACCATATCCAAGAATAATTGTCTGGTCGGCAGGATCATCTGTGAAGCATGATGGCAAACAAAGAACATCAAGATCTGGAGCAATCTGACGTATTGAAGCAACGACATTAAGTGCTCCAAACATTATTGGCGACTCTCCTGAAATAACCGCTCTATATACGCCATTCTGATCCATACCAAGACAATTCGGAGAAATATATGGTTTCAGCTGTCCATATTTCTCAAACATGTCAAGATAAAGCTCATCATTCCATGTATGCTCACCTCTGAGAAGATTTGCATACCAATTTGGATCCTTTCCATAAATTACCTGATAGATATACTGGAAAGCAAATGAGGTAACAGATGATGCATCCTTTCCTGCGATTGCAATAGGATACTGGATTCCTGCAGCAACAAGCTGATCAAGCATCTCAAGGAACTCAGAGAAACATCTTGGATAATGAGTTTCATCCAAAACAATTCCTGCTTCCTTTATCACTTCATTATTGACAGTGATTGCAACACCCTCAGTAATAAGAGGGAATGTAAAATAATCACCATTGTACATGATTGTCTCAGAATCACCAGGCACGACATTTTCCATGACACCTGTATCTCCGAGCATGCGAACATATCCATTTGCTGCATATTCCTGCTGAACAGCACCGATCTGAGTAAGATACATGTCAGGGAGCGTTCCTGCTGCAATATATCCTGTCATGACAGTCTCAAAGTCTGTTACTGTTGTACATGGCACAAGATCAAGCTCTACATCTGGATGAGTTTTCTGATACTCTTCAAAAGCAGCTTTGATTCCATTACCCTGCGTAGAAAGAGAAAGGAAAGTTATAGTTTTGGTATCTCCATTCCCTCCTTCCGTACTGCCATTAGCAAATACTGGAACAGCAATCAGAAGAATAACAAGCAATGAAACGAACATTTTCAATACCGACTTCACAATATGCCTCCTTTTAAAAGTGATCTAAAGGATAGACCACTGTTACACTCATTAATAGCACAAACTTTCTGTAAATCAAGAGAAAATTTCATAAAGTTGAAAATTTATTTATGAAACCGAATATTATCCATATTTAATATTATATGTATGGGTTTGTGGCCTATTTTTTTAAACTAGAACAAAATCAATTTATTTTATTTTAAGTTGACAGCTGGAAAAGGAGGCTTTAATCTATATAAAAAGGACTTTGGCTAGACCAATAAACCTTCAAAGGGAGGTAAATATGCTGTCTCCAATCAAGACAGAAAAGCTCTATACGATAATAAGCCATCAGATAGAAGCCCTGATTGAGCAAGAACATCTTAAGCCTGGAGATAAATTGCCATCCGAGAGAGAGTTGGCCCAAGCTTTGTCGGTCAGCAGGACATCAGTAAGACAGGCTATCTCTGCCATCGCAAGTAAAGGCCTAATTACAGTTAAACAAGGAGATGGCACATATGTTGCAGAACCTATGAATAAGGTTCCTAAAGATATTATTGTTGATAGCCTTGGGCAAAGTCTTGCTGCAAGACAAATCAATCCAATCGAAATAGCACAAGCCCGAAGACTCATTGAGAGTGAAACAGCAAAACTATGTGCAATCAATGCTGACGAGAAGATTTGTAACAAGTTGAGAAATATTATTGCCCAATCAAAATCATTTACAGGAGATAATTATCCCAATTTTTATAATCTGAATATTGAACTTCACCGAACAATTGCAGATGGGGCAGATAATAAAGTCTACAAAATTTTCATGGAATGCTTTATTGAGCTCATGAATGGCAATCTTTGGTATTGGGGAAAAGAACATTCCGGGAATCAGCGAATGTGGAAGGATAAGAATTGGGAACAACACGAAGATCTTGTTAACGCAATATGTAATCATAATCCTGAACTAGCAAGCCAGATTATGTATGATCACATGTCAACCGTTGTTACCGAAATGAGTGGCGTCTTCAATTAAATTTTGACCCTAACGTATGGGCAACTATGAAATCATAGCTGCCCCAAAAAATGATTTACTCCCCTGCTACTTCAATAACAGCCTTGACGATGTTCACCTTATCGCTCACGCTCTTCTCCATAGCCTCCTGGATCTGGTCAAGCGTGAACCTGTTCGTCACGACATCCTTCAGATCGATCTTGCCCGCCGCTACCGCTGCTATCGCCATAGGATAGATGTGCCTGTACCTGAATACAGTGCGGAATGTGATCTCCTTGTTCAGCGCTACGCTCATGTCCATCGTCACCTGGCCGCTCCTGCTGTATCCCACACACACGATCGTCCCGCCTGGCTTCACCATCCTTATCGCCTGGTTGACCGTCACATCGGCCCCTGCCGTGTCGATGGCAAGATCAACGCCATTCCCTCCGGCCAGCTCCGCTATCCGCCTGATGGCATCCTCCCTGCTGCTGTTCACCACTGCCGTCGCTCCAAGCCTTGCAGCCTTCTCTAGGCGGGAATCAATGACGTCGACCACATACACCTCGGTCACCCCTTCCGCCTTCAGCGCAAGCATGCACATCAGCCCGATGCATCCGGATCCGAAGACGACCGCCTTCTGCCCTATATGCGCCCCTCCCTGGTTCGCAGCGTGGAACCCGACAGCAAGCGGTTCTATCAGCGCCCCTTCCATCAGGGATACATTATCGGGAAGCCTGAAGCACATATCGGCATCGTATGCTACATACTCCTGGAACACCCCATCCACAGGAGGCGTCGCGAAGAACTGCACATCGGGGCAGAGGTTGTAGCGGCCAGTCCTGCAGAACTCGCAGTGCCCGCACGTCTTTCCAGGCTCCATAGCAACCCTGTCTCCGACCTTCAGATTCTTCACATCCTTCCCTGCCGCAATGACGGTGCCTGCTGCCTCATGTCCGAGCACGAACGGCGGCTTTACGACGAAGTCCCCGATTGCCCCGGTCTCGAAGTAATGCACATCGCTCCCGCAGATGCCGACATACCCTATCTTGACCAGGACCTCATTGTCCTTCGGCTGCGGGATCGGACGCTCCTCTATCTCTATCCTGCCGATGTCCTCCATGACAGCGACCTTCATATTGCCTTCCATCAAAAAACCTCCTAATAGCTGAAATCATTCAGCAAGAACTATCGTATCACGATTACAGTAAAGCAATCAGCACCAGTCAGAAAGTCCCGTTATGACATCCTTTGCAAAATATGCACTATCCTTTGGGATACGCTCTAAGGTTGCATAATCACAGTAGACAATACCGAACCGCTTGCTGTATCCCTTTGCCCATTCGAAGTTATCTATGAATGACCAGATATAATATCCTTTCAGATTGATACCTTCGCCTATCGCTTCAGCAGTGGCTTTGAAATGCTTTCTGAGATAATCAATCCTTGCAGCATCATGCACACGGCCATCAGCTGTCAGCTCATCCTTCTCTGCAGAACCATTCTCCGTAATATACAGAGGCATATTACCGGATTCACTGCTTATCCATCTGAGCTGTCTAAGAAGTCCATCTGGGATAATCTGCCAACCCATATCGGTAACAGGATGCCAGTCAGGAGCTGCAGAGAACCTGAAAGGATTGGTCTCGGAATACACAACAGCATCCTCCGTATAATAATTAAGGCCTATGAAATCTATGGGCTGGCTTATCGTCTCCATATCCCCATCCTTGACGGGGAATCTGAACCCAAGTTCATCGAGAAGATCCGGGTATGAACCCTTCAGCACTGGATCGGTGAATACCCTTGATTTCACTGCTATCGCATACTCAACAGCCTTCATAGAAGCTGAGGAGCTATCATAGGGACGAGGTGTCGAAAGATTCCAGGTAATCCCGATAGGAGCTTTAAGGCCTAGTTGTCTATATATCTGGACAGCCCTCCCATGTGCAAGATTCACATGATGGATTGCAGCTATCGTCTCATTAAGATCATGATGGCCCGGGGCATGTTCTCCATAATAATATCCAAGATAAGTGACACAGAAAGGCTCATTGATTGTAATCCAGCTATCAACTTTATCACCAAGTCCTCTGAAGCAGGCCTCGGCATATGATTCAAAGGCATCGACTATATCACGATTAGTCCATCCGCCCTTCTCCTGAAGCACTGCAGGAAGATCCCAATGATAGACTGTAGCAGTGGCTTTCATTCCATGGGCATGGATTGAATCACATAGCTTTCTGTAATAATCAAGGCCTGCCTCATTCACTTCCCCTGTCCCATCAGGGATAATCCTCGGCCATGCAATTGAGAAACGGTATGCTTTGAATCCAAGAGAGGAAATAAGGGCAATGTCCTCCTCATACCTGTGGTACTGATCACAGGCAACGCTGCCATCAGCTCCCATATATACCTTTCCAGGCTCTCTTGCGAATACATCCCAGATCGATTCGCTTCTGCCATCTTCATGCACAGCACCCTCTACCTGATAACTTGCCGTTGCCGTCCCCCACTCGAAATCAGCGGGGAATGAGTAGATATCATTCATAAACGCTCCTTAGCAGTGATTGCCTGCACTGTCCCATCAGCATTATGCATAGCAGCAGATTCATATTCGCCGCAGGCCTCAGTATTCGATGCATTGCCATAGATATGGCACACTCGCTTACCGTCCTCTTCCATAACAATCACAGTACCTTCCTTCACATAAAGAGGAAGTGAGAAGTAATCATATCTGCCATCTTTCCAAGAGCCGCCCTGCTCTGCTTTTCCTCCAAGAAGCGGATACCATTTCCCTTCTGGTAGATAGAACCGGCAATATCCTTCCGGATCCATGACAGGCGCGACAAGGATTGATGGGCCGAACATATACTGCCTATCTAGATACTTCGCCGTTTCATCATCCGGGAAAGCAAGAACCATCGGCCTCATTACCGGAATACCGGATGAATGTGCCTCTTCTGCTGCTTTCATTATGTATGGCATCAGTCTCTTCTTAAGCGAAGCAAAGAATGCAGTGACCTCGGAAGCCTCGTCATCGAATGCCCAAGGCACCCTGTAAGAGGAACTTCCATGAAGCCGTGAATGCGATGAGAACATTCCGAATGCAATCCATCGTTTATACAGATCCGGGGTCGCAGTATCTTCGAATCCACTTATATCATGGCTCCAGAAACCGAATCCGCACAATGCGAGGGACAATCCGCCCCGCAGCGTTTCAGCCATCGATGGATAGCTGGCACTGCAATCACCGCCCCAATGGACAGGGAACTGCTGGCTTCCTATCGATGCAGATCTGGCAAACACGACAGCATAATTCCCTTTTTCATGCTGAAGCAGCGTGAAAACTACCTTATTGTAGAGGAATGAATAGTAATTATGCATAAGGCATGGATCAGAGCCATCGTGCCATACAACATCTTCATATGGTATACGTTCCCCGAAATCGGTCTTGAAGCAATCAACGCCCATATCCATAAGCTTTCTGAGGTGGGAACAATACCATGATGCAGCTTCAGGATTCGTGAAATCGACAATAGCCATACCTGCCTGCCACATATCCCACTGCCAGATGCTGCCATCTGCTCTTTTCAGGAAATATCCCTTCTCCGCACCTTCATCGAAGAGCGCAGAACGCTGCGCTATATATGGATTTATCCAGACGCAGACCTTTATTCCCTTGTCATGGATTCTCTTCAGCAGTCCCTCGGGATCAGGGAACATCTTTTCATCCCAGAGGAAATCCGTCCAATGGAATCCCTTCATCCAGAAGCAGTCGAAATGGAACACGGAAATAGGTATGTTCCTTTTCTCCATTCCCTCAATGAATGACATCACAGTCTGCTCACTGTAGTCGGTTGTGAATGATGTGGATAGCCAGAGACCAAACGACCAATCCGGAGGCAAAGCGGGTTTCCCTGCGAGATCCGAATAGCGCATGAGAACATCTGAAAGCGTCTTGCCGGCTATGATATAGTATGTAAGCCTCTCGCCCGGAACGGAGAACTGGAGGTCCTCCACGGCTTCGCTCTCCACTTCAAACGACACCCTTCCATATGACGATACGAGAATGCCATAACCGCGGGATGAGAGTATGAATGGAATATTCTTATATGCCTGCTCACTCGCTGTCCCTCCATCCTCATTCCAGATATCTACGCTCTGGCCATTCTTAACAAATGGAGTGAATCGCTCACCCAGACCATAGAATGTCTCACCTACAGATGCCCTCAGATACTCAGCAGCATAAGGTCTGTCATCGACTGTATAGTATCCGGAGAGTGTCTTCTCTCGTCTTGTTATCTCTCTGCCATCATAATCGAATA
The DNA here is from genome assembly GCA_944389115.1 of uncultured Spirochaetaceae bacterium. Lineage (GTDB taxonomy): Bacteria > Spirochaetota > Spirochaetia > Sphaerochaetales > Sphaerochaetaceae > Ornithospirochaeta. The sequence goes on along the minus strand of CALXLE010000142.1, from coordinate 37,229 downwards.
CGATTGTCCCATCTGAAAGCTTTGCTGACAGCTTTCCTGCCATTATGGAAGAATCATTGATGATAATCTTACCAGATTCACAGGGACAAGGAACAAATGAAGGACCTTTATCCAGAGCCCCCTTATGGTGATAGACATCGACTTTCAGCACATCATCCATCACAGCAGTGATCTCAGTTGTCAGCATCGGAAGATTGAGCGTATCACCCCGCTTCTCTATCTTCTTCGCAGCAGCATAGAGACAGAGGGATTGCTCCCCCTGTTCCTGCTCAACATAATCAGCATGAAGGATGCGCTTTACACCTTTCCCAAGAAGCCAGTAGCCATTAAGGAATTTCATATCAGCACTACTCCAGCCTAAGGATAGCGGACAGAATGCATCGGACATTCTTCCTTATATCCTCAATCGTTATCGCTCCAGCTCTGAGCGCCTCATGAACTCTTTCCGGGTAGCCATTGCCCATCTTGAGATCATTGCCTGCAAGAAGCTCGAGGTAATGCTCGCCATGCGTCCACCAGTCGGTTGTAACGAATCCTCTGAATCCCCATTCATTGCGTAGGATATCGGTAAGGAGCTCCTTATTTTCAGAAGCCTTTACTCCGTTGATTATGTTGTACGACGACATGATCGAGATAGGATCGGATTCCTTTACGATAATCTCGAACTGCTTAAGGTATATCTCCCTGATTGCTCTCTCTGAGACTCTGGAATCACTGTCCTTCCTATTCGTCTCCTTGTTGTTCAGGGCAAAATGCTTCACAGAGGCTCCGATTCCATTGCTCTGTATTCCACGGACCATTGCAGCTCCGATTCTGCCCGCAAGCAGTGGATCCTCCGAGTAATACTCGAAGTTGCGTCCGCAGAGAGGGCTTCTATGGATATTGACCGCAGGAGTGAGCCATATTCCGATATTATTCTCCTTAACCTCCTCGCCACCTGCCCTTCCGACTGCTTCTACAAGCTCAGTATCCCAGGTAGAGGCAAGAAGCGTTGCGCATGGCCATGCCGTAGCTGTTACGCCGCGGCCAGGAAGGATCCTCAGCCCAGCAGGTCCATCAGCTGTCATCACATTCGGAATACCGAACTCCGGCTGATTACCTACTCCGTATGTATTCGCAACGCCTGTATTGGGCTGTCCGCCGGTTATATCTACAAGAACATCATCAGGCAGGGATGCAATGAACTCATCAAGGGACATATCTCCATCTGCAACATGATGCATGAACCCGCTCTCAAGATCCCTCATCTCCTTGCGTGTGAGTCTTTCCGTCCTAGCTCTCTCGATTGGATTGACGCCTTCAAGCGTGGAGATATCCTGACGAGGGAATGCAGGCTCAGGCGAGGCTTTCTCCGATGTCTTGAGATCCTCATACTGGCCATTGCTCCTCAATCTTCTATGGAGCGCATTCGGAACAAGATGATGGCCCGGTGTTGAGATTATGCAATCATCGGCAAGCTCTGTACGGCACGACAGCTCATGGAATGACAACCCGTCATCTGTCATAAGAATGCTGTATCTGCCCTTCTCCAGAAGCCATGACCCCTCGCTTATCGCACCATCATCATCGAACTCGGAGACAACAGAGAGCGGGAATGATATCGCGATATCCTCATGCTCGCCAGGACCAAGCTCCTTTGTCTTGGCAAATGATGCAAGCATTCTTGCAGGCGTATCCAGCCGTCCTTTCGGAAGTCCTGCATAGATTTCGATGACATCGCGTCCAGGAAGATTTCCTGTGTTTTCAACCCGTATCGTAAGGCGAACCTCACCATCAACGAATGAAGAGGCAATCTCCTCCAAAGCATACGATGTATACGATAGGCCATAGCCAAATGGATAGATAACCTTGGCATCGGCTCCGGGGATGGTACTGAAATACCTGTATCCGACGAATATGTCATCCTGGTACTCTACGTAATCAAGGGACTCATGGAAATTGAAGCTCGAAGGATAATCGGAAAGATCCCTGGCATATGTATCGGTAAGCCTTCCGCACGGATTCTTCTCTCCTGTAAGGAGATCGGCAATAGCGACCCCGCCTTCCATACCTCCCTGGAAAGCCTGGATAGCAGCCTTTATCTTACCCTCTCCAGCAATCCATGAGACATCGACCATGCCACCTGCATTCAGGACTACGATGACATCATCGAACAAAGCAAGAACAGAATCGACCATCTTCCGTTCTGCATTGCTGAGATAGAAGTCTCCATGCTCGAAGATTGCAGCCTCTTTCTTCAGAAGCTCCATCGTTCCCTTCTCTGTCGAGAATACAGGGCTTCCCTCGCTTATCCTATCCCAGTTCTCACCGGAGAATCTGCTGATGGCTATCAAAGCTGTATCGGCTTTCTTCCTTGCCTTCGATGCAAGCTCTGAAGGAAACGCAGCTTCCTTCACAAGCCCTGGTTCCGCACCTGCTGCATATTCTGCATCGACATAGCACTGATAGTACTCAGCAAGGTCCTCATCGAAATCAAGAAGACCTACAGCCTTTTTCTGTCTCAGTCCATCAAGAATGCTATGCATATATGGCACAGTCACATCGCCGCTTCCACCGCCACCTTTAACATAGTCCGCAATTCCCTTTCCGAAGACAGCCACACGTCTTTTGAGCGGAAGCATATTTCCTTCATTCTTCAGGAGAACAGCTCCCTCCGCAGCAGCTCTGCGGGAGAGTGCAATATGTTCATCCGAGCATGTGACTCTGCGGCCATCCTTTCCAAGAGGAATCCCTGGCTGATAGAAATGACGATACCATCTATCCATAAATCAATCTCCTTTTTTCTATTAATTCAGCAGATCCTGTGCGCTCTGTGCGTTTATAAGCTTAGCACCAGATCTGAATCTCCCGATATTCTCTATTACGGTATTTACACCGATTTCAAACTTAAGCGGGCTCTGAGGCGTACTATGCGGAGTTATAACCACCGAAGGAAAATCCCATAAAGGACTATCCTGTGAAAGCGGCTCCTGCTCCACTGTATCAAGCCCTGCTCCTGCTATTCTCTTTTCCCTCAGGGCTTCTATCAAAGCCGCTTCATCGATGACCGATCCACGGCTTATGTTCACGACATATGCATCGGGCTTCATTGCTTCGAATACTCTGCTATCGACCATATGGTACGAGGATTTATTGAGGGATGCAGCAACAACAAGGAAATCGATATCCTTCACAGCATCTTGGAGGATTGCTCCTTCCGATGAGGCAAGAATCTCATCGAACATGGCAAGGTCCTTCCTTGTCCGGGAGAATCCGATAGTCCTCATCCCGAATGCCTTTGCCCGGGATGCAATCGCCTGTCCGATACTTCCTGTACCTAGTATCAGCATGGAACGCCCATATAATGATGCATATGGATAGTCATGCTTAACCTTCCACTCATGCCTGTCCTGAGCTTCGAGGATATGACGCGATTCATAGGTCATCGTGAAGATAAAATAGAAAACATGCTCAGCAAGGCAGATAGAATTACGGCCGGAACCATTCGTTATTATTACGCCTTTATCAAAGAGAGTCTTCGTTGCTGCATTCTCTATACCTACCCAGTCAAAATGAACCCATCTCAATACACTGGAAGACTCAAGAACAGATACGGGCAGACCAGCACCGAGTATGGCAACTGAAGCATCGGCTGCTTCCCTGCAGGCTCTTTCCTTTAGAGATCCATCATTCGGATTGGGAGCTATCCAGACGACGCTGAACCCCGCATCGCTGAATGCTTTATTTAGTTCCTCTTGATAAGATGATGGATAGTTTGTATATACCAATGCCTTCTCCATATCCATTCCTCCTTTTCCGAACATGGCAGCAAAAATAATCTATGTATTTTCTTATTAAGTTAAATGGGACAAACATATCCAGCATAACTACTTATGCTGGATGCTCTCATTGAATAGGATATTCATTTCATGGGTTATGTCAGAAAGATGATCACGCATGCAGGCTTCAGCCTCTTCTGGATTATGGGCGATTATCGCTTCAACAATACGGCGATGCTGCTCCCTATGCGTTTCAAGCATCTTGGCATCCTTCTTCATATTCTTCTTTTTTGCCCATTCCCACATATTTGCGGACATGAGCTCAAGGATACTTCTCATTATCAGAAGGAGAACACGGTTTGAAGCCCCTTCTGCTATCGTAAAGTGAAGATCATTGTTAATTTTGAAAAGGGAATCCGTCTTCTCATTGAAGTTATATGCTCTATACAGAATGCTCTGCAGCCTGATGATTATATTGTCTGTTGCGTTTATCGCGCAAAGCCTAGCGGATTCACATTCAATGAACAGACGCATCTCTGCAATCTCAAGTGGAGATATCTGATTCTCTGCAAGACTGGTACTAAGCTGCTGAGCTAATGTGAATTTTTCATTGAATGCACCATCAGCTACATATGTTCCACCACCCTGCTTAACAGTGAGAACTCCTTTCGTTACCAATACGGAAATAGCCTGGCGGACAGAAGATCTGCTTACAGACAATCTTGCAGCAATTTCACGCTCTGAAGGTATCCTATCACCTACATGCAGATGCGATTCGTCAATGAGGTCATTGATTTCATTGATGATAAGCTCATAAATCTTTTCTGTCTGCAATGGCTTCATTATCTCTCCCACCAAACAAACTATTTTAACTATTATACTTTTATGAATTCTGCAGCGCAAATTCATACGCTGCAGAATTTAAGAAAATCAGTTCAAGACCTACTCGAGGTTATTATTTGCCCTGACCTCTGCTGTGATCTTCTCAAGAGAAGCCATGAGAGCAGGAGCAGCCTCTTCCGGAGTCATCTTATCAAGAATAACTTCCTGGTAGTAGTCCTCTATCTCATCGATAACCTGAGTCTGAAGAATGAACCAGTTGTATGGAGCTCCAGCAGATTCCATGAGATAAGCAGTAGACTCATATACATTACCCTCAAGCATTCCAGCTTCAGCAAGAACATCCTGTCCAGCCTGTGTTGGAGGAACAGAGCGCTCAAGACCAAGAGCTCTGATAGCATCTGGGGAATTGACGATGAAGTTGAGGAACTTCGCTGCATTGTTAGGATGCTCTGAAGTTGACTTTATTGACCAGAACTGTGCAGGTCTGATGAAAAGTCCATCATTCTCAGGCCTTCCAATAACTGGGTATGCCATAGGAACAACAGAGGTATTGACCTTGCCCTCATGTTCCGCAATATTGCTTGTCCACATGAATGCTCCACCAGCAGCTCCTGTTGCCAGATAATTGTCAGTTCCGCCTGCATACATCTCAACCTGAAGAGCAGCTGGAGGAAGAACGCCAGCTTCTGTGAATGCCTTTACGATCTTTAATGCCTCAAGAAGCTTATCCTCTGTAAATGTCAGATGACAGCTCTCATCAAGATAGAACTCACCATTCAGCTCACTGAGAACATATACGAGGAAATTTCCAAGCTCCTGGCTTGTATGGAACAGACAGGATGTTGGTCCCATTGCCTCATGATAGGCCTTTCCGTACTCATACATCTCCTCAAGTGTCCATGTCTCACCGGGTGCTGGTGGATAGGGAGCTCCTGTCTTTGCGACATATTCATCAAGAGCGGCCTTGTAATAACCGAACATCCATCCGCTGACTCCGGTCGGGATACCGAAAAGCTTGCCGTTATAACCTCCACCAGCAAGAAGATTCGGATCAATCGTTGAAACATCAAGATATTCATCAGATACAAGATTGAGATCCAACAGAACAGGATTCTCTGCAAAGCCTACCTCGCCCATCCATTCTGTGCTGAAGCAGAAAAGATCAGGGGCTGTTCCATTTGCAAGCTGGATAATGATCTTATCATGGTATCCATCAAACGGGTTTGGCATATATACAATGCTCTCGCCAGGATTCTGCTCCATATAGATATCACCAGCAGCAATAGTGGCAGCATTTCTCGTATCATTTCCCCACCACATAAAGCTGATTTCAGCAGGCTCATATTCAGCTACAAGTACAGCAGATGGATCCGCTTTCTCTCCTGCGCCACCAGCAAACAATGGCATAAACAGGGAAACAAGCACAAGCACCAATACAGAAAGTTTCTTCATCATTATGACTTTCCTCCTTTTTATCCCTTCAACCCAGAGGTTGAAATACCCTCGATAAAGTTCCTCTGTGCAAGAATGAAAAGCACAAGAGGTGGCAGAATCGCCAGTACGGACATTGCAAAGATATTCTCCCATTTGATAAGTCCCGCAGAGGAATCCATTGTCATCTTCAGACCAACAGATACAGGGAACTTCGTTTCCGTGGAAAGATAGATCATTGGATTCAGGAAGTCATTGCATGCCCATATGAACTGGAACAGAACAACAGTTACAACAGAAGGCTTGATAAGCGGAACGAGAATCAGAAAAAGTCTCTTAACAGGCCCGCAACCATCAATCATCGCAGCTTCATCCATCTCTCTCGGAATCGTTCTGAAAAACTGCATCAGAAGATATACAAAATATGTCTCACCTGCCAATAAAGCCGGAACAAGAAGCGGATAGTAGGAATCTGACCATCCTATTCTTGCAAATATTATGTACGAAGGAACAATGACAACAACCGCGGGGAAGAGCAATGTTCCTATCAGGATTGCCTGAAGAGGCTTACGGAACGGGAACTCGAATCGAGTAAATCCATATGCCGTGATAGTTGCAGAGAATACTGTAAAGATAACCTTAAGAATCGCATAGAAGAATGTATTCTTGAAGAAAACATCGAATGCGACAGTTCCACCGCCCTTCCAGCCGTTTATATATGCATTGAACGTTGGATTATGCGGAATGATACCAGGTTCTGCGAAAATCTCATATGTAGTCTTGAATGATGATCCTACCAGCCATAGAAATGGATAGATGATGACAACACCGACAATGACCAGAACAATGTATGCAAGCGTGCTGTTGATTCTTTTCCTTAATGTCATATCTGATACCTCCTTAATCCTGATAGTTGACCCAGTATTTCGATGACGAGAAGAGAATCATGGTCACAGCGACTATGATTACGAAAAGAACGACAGACAATCCGCTTGAATATCCCATCTTCAGATAGGAGAAGGCATTATTGTAAATGAGGAGCGACAACAATGTCGTAGCGCCCGACGGTCCGCCATTGGTAATGACGAACGGCGAATTGAATTCCTGGAAGGCATTTACAAGATTCGTCATTGTATTAAAGAAGATGACAGGAGTGATATATGGCAGCTGCACACTTATGAATATCCTCCATCTTGAGGCTCCATCTATCGTTGCAGCCTCTATGATTGATGAAGGAACACCTTTGAAAGCTGCCAGGAAGATGACCATGGTTGCTCCGAACTGCCAGACGTGCAGCAAGCTGACTACGCATAGAGCAGAGAAATCACCGGCTAACCAAGCTTTCCCCTGTATTCCAATCAATGCAAGGAGGTTGTTGATAAGACCATTTTCAGAGAACATGTATCTCCAGAGAATCGCTATAGCGACGTTGCCTCCCATCAGCGAAGGGATATAATACACAGCTCTGAAAAGCCCTATTCCCGCGACTTTCTGCGCAAGCAGATATGCAATGAAAAGTGAGAACAGCAACCTTGTAGGAGCTGTTAGGAGAACATACTCAAAGCTTATTCCAAGAGCATTGATGAAGTCTGCATCACCAAGCATATTGGCATAATTCTGAAAACCAATAAACCTTGGATTCGAGACTATGTTGTAATTCATGAATGAAAGAATGAAGGACATAAGAAGAGGACCAGCTTTGAAGCAGATCAGCCCGATCAACCAAGGAAGAATAAACAGAAAGCCAATCCATTTGCTTTCACTTTTATTCTTTGAGTATTTCAGAGAATTTGCTTTTCCCATTCGTCTCCTCCTGCACAAAAATTGGTGCGACCACTATGCTAGTTAGGCCAATTATAAAACGGAGTTCAGAGAGTTGGCAAATAAAATCTGAAAATTTTATAATGCTCTTTGAATGCCTATTGATTCTACATATAATTTATTTATATATAAATATTTGTACTGAGGATATCTTCCATACGTAATTCTATTGATATTTTATTTGACTTTGCATGGTAATGGTTTATCATAATGGTCATACCATCAATCAAAAAACCAAAAGGAGATACATATGGGAAAGCACTGGTGGGAAGGATATCCATGGCGGATGATTCAGACTAATCTCCGTGAAATTGATATGGAAGATATGGATTCTGACAGGTATGTTCAGGATCTGAAAGACTTTAATGCAACCATTGTTATGATAAACACAGGAGGTATAATCGCCAGCTACGAGACATCTCTAGAAGATGAATACCAGAGCCAGTTCCTTCATGGTGATAATCTCTCCAATATCATTTCCAAATGCCATGAGAATGGTATAAAGGTAATCGCCCGTATGGACTTCTCCAAAATCAGGGAACCGGTTTACCAGCGACACCCAGAATGGGCCTTCAGAAAGAAGGATGGATCAATAGTGAATTACAACGGTGATGTCCATGCATGTGTATGCGGCGGATATCAGCAGGAATATGCGAAGAAGATTCTTCGTGAGGTTCTTGAGAAATTCGATATTGATGGCTTCTACTTCAACATGGGAGGATTCAACGAGAAAGATTATTCATACAACAAGATAGGAATCTGCCATTGTAATAACTGCAAAAGGAAATTCCGGGAGATGTTCGGACTTGAGCTCCCAGAGAGCCATGACATGAATGATCCAGTTTATAGGAAGTACATCCTTTTTAAGGACAGGATAGTCAAGCAGCAGACCGCAGAAACTTGCAGATTCATAAAATCAATCAATCCGGAAGTTGCAGTAAATGAAGTCGATTATTTCAGGATGGAATCGAATACGGAATACCGCAGGCCCCTCCCATTCTATCAGTACAGTGCTTCATCAAATACAAGGACTATACGTGGCATAGATGGCCATGTGATAGCAAGCAACACCTGTGTTGATTTCGTCGGCTTCTATTTCAGGCATATAGCAGTGGGCCCAGCCCAGTTCAAGCTCAGGCTTTACCAGGATCTGGCTAATCTCGGCGGACTTGATTATTACCTTATGGGAAGACTTGATAACCATCTGGATAAATCCGGCTTCGAAAATGTTAAGAAGGTATTCGCTTTCCATAAGGAAAATGAAAAGCTTTTCAGGGATATGGATTCGGAATCAGAGGTTCTGCTCTTCAAATCATGGATATGGGATAGCTCCCCAGAGGAAAGAGGCTGGGTGAGAGCATTGACCGAATCCCATGTCATCTTTGATGAAGTTATGGAAAGCAAGCTCACGGAGACTTCTGATTTCAGCAAATACAGGACAATCATCATTCCTTCAATACGCAAGATAGACACTGTTGTAAAAAAGAAGCTCAGCCAGTTCGTCAAAGATGGAGGCAACCTGATTGTTGTTTATGACAGCGGAAAATATGATGAATCATATAACGAGGTTGCAAATCCGTTTGGAGAAGAGGCTGGCATAAATGAAATCCGCTATGTCCGTGAGGATATGGAGTCTTCGATGCTGATAGCTGATGATAGGGAAAAAGAGCTATTCTCCAGCATGAAGGACTATTCAATCGTAATGGTTGGGGACAAATATATCTATGCGGACTATTCAGATAAGACATCGGAATACATGAAGCTGATTCCACCTCATATGTATGGACCTCCTGAAAGATGCTACTTCACACAGATCTCTGATTTCCCGGGATTGACTGTCAATTCCTTCGGAAAAGGAAAGTGCATATTCATCCCATGGGAACCTGGCAGACTGTATTACCAGGAAGGATATGACAATACGCTGAACTTCATGAAGGATATAATCCTTAATGTTGCCGGCAATCATTCTGTATCCGATACATCCAGAATGGTTGAGGTCACTTATGCGACATCAAGAAGCAAGGATTATTCGCTTGTTCAGTTTGTAAATGCAACAGGACACTTCGGAACATCGTATTTCGAGCCGATTCCTGTCAGGGATATATGCATAGAGCTATGCAATGAACGCAAGGTCGAATCTGTGAACACAATATGTTCAGAGAAAGCAATTGAATTCAAACAGGATAATGGAAAGCTCTCATTCACCCTGCCAGAGCTCAACAACTACGAATGCATCAGGATCAGCTACAAGAAATAAAACATAAAACTGGCTCTCGGCAATTGGGAGCCAGTTCTGTTTATCAGCACAAGAAACAAAACGAAGTAGTCCTCTATTTATCTATACTTGCATGGAAAACTTCAAATACAATAGAAGAGCGCCCTTCTATCTGATCATTTATACACTTCCCGCCTGTGCCCTACTTCAATGACATGGATGATTATCTCCTCGTCAACGATGTCACAGATTACCCTCCAATCTCCGACGCGATAACGCCAGAATCCCTTTAGATTCTCGACAAGGGCCTTTCCTCTGACTCTGGGATTGTCCAGTCTCTCAATCTCTTTCATGTAGTTGATGATCCTCTTGGCCTCAGACTTTCCCATCTTCTTTAGCTGTTTTAAGCTGAGATCTGAATACAAGACCCTCATAGACCAAGCTCATTCTCTACTTCTTCGGTAGTGTAAGTCTTAATGGTTCCAGCCTTAATCCCTTCTCGGATAGCCAAGCATCTGTAGACCTCTTCCAGTTCTCCGATATGCTCTTCAACTAACTGTGAATAGAAAGAGCTAGGACTTCTCCTTGTCATCTTTGCCAGATTGTCCACGCGGGCTTTCAACTCAGGAGGAAGCCTGAAAGTCGCTGTAGTCATTGCTGTTTTAGTTGTTGCAGGCATTTTAAAACCCTCCTATATATAATGTATACTATGTGTACGATATCGTCAATTTCTTCAACTCGGGACCTTACCCCCATTGATTCTTACTTATACCCATTCAGTTCAAAATATAAGAAAAAACAGAAAGCAAGTATTTTGAAACAACAACGCAATGTATTAATCAAAGGCTTCAAGCTACCTTGATAAAACAATGATAACAACCAATCAACAAAAGACTTTGATCATCTCGTTCTCTATGCTTCCAATATGCTGCTCCATGATTTCCTTCGCAAGTTCCCCCTTATGAGCCGTGATAGCTCCATAAAGCGCTTCATGCTGATCAAGATGGAGATTAAGAACTTCAAGTCTTGATGCTGATTTCTGCTTGCTGAATCTCCACATATTGTTCTTCATCATTCCTATTATATCCTTCATCAGGACTGCATATACCGGATTACCTGATCCCTCGGCAATAGCCATATGGAAGTCATCATTCATACTGTTATATGATGCACCTCTGCCCTCTGACAGTCTCTTTCTATCAAGCAGATTCTCCAGCTTCATACAGGTCTCTGAATCGGCATTCAAAGCACAGAGCCGGGCTATCTCAGGCTCAATCAAAAGCCGCACCTCTGCAATATGCGCAGGGTTGATCTGCCCTTTTGCAAGATGCATGCTGAGATTGCAGACTACTCCTGACACCCCTGCAGTATCAGCAACATATGTTCCACCTCCAGGTCTAACAACAAGCAACCCATCATCCACAAGCGCAGAGATTGCTTGCCGTACAGATACTCGGCTTACAGCGAGTTCCGATGCTATTTTCCTCTCTGAAGGCAATCTGTCACCGGGGCCAAGATTCTCATCATCTATCATCTGAGTAATCTGATCCATAATGATCACATAAAGCCTGTCGGTCTTTATCGGACTCAGCATTCTCACTCCTTTTCAAGCACAAGTATCATGTAGCTACCGAAGGAGCCGATCTCCACAGAGAAGTTACCTGCAGAAATATCCTCAGTGTACATCCCATTTCCATCACAGAGCATCTCTGCAACATGATACCCCGCAATTTCCAGCAACCGCACCTTAAAGCCCTTAAGCTCTGCCGGTTTGTTGTATGTACGGCCATTGAAGCCTGTGTGATTGACAAGGAAAAGCAGAATCTGGCCTTTTTCATTCTCCGAAATTGCAATCTCAACAGAAGAAGGTGCATCAGTTTCTACAATCGGAGCATCTACGTATGAAGCCAGCGAGCTATAGACAACATCAGCATGTTCCATGAATCCGTATTTGTGGTACATCGTTCCGGGACCAAACGCTATCATCGTTCCATGATTGCTGCGAGACTGGAGATATCTTCCTTCAGGATTATTGCCACCACAGAGCTCCGGTGGTCCGAACAATCCTGCAGAGATAAGCTCGAGAGACATATCGGTGCCGGAATCGAAGGGAACGGCACTGCCCTCTGCCAGACACCAGTCAGTATCTTCGGAGACTCCTCTGATTGATATATAGTGCCACTTTATATCCTCAGCCTCGGTCTTTCCGCTGATACCGAACAATGAAGCAATCTCATCATTGTACTGTGATTCTGCCCATGCGGATCCTGTCCATATAACAGGCACAGATGCCTCTCTGACAGCTGACATAAGTTTATCATCAGGATCCAGATCTGGGATGACTATAGCCTTATATCCTGAAAGATCGCATCGTCCGAGATACCTTCTCTCTATGACATCAGCAAGGATGTGGCGTTCCTTGCATAATGTATAGATACCACGGAACTCCTTCAGAGCATCTGCCTCATTCTTATATGGGTAGATAATCGCCACTTCGGAGATGGATTTCCTTCTTCCGAAGTACTCTATATTCTCCTGATGTAGCCTGAACATCTCCTTTACGGCATTAAAGCTTTTCCTATCCTGATAGCCATCGAACACGCCTATTATGCACCAGAAGAGCTGGCCGCAGGCAGCAAGCGACTGGATGAACCTCTGCCTGACAAGATGTTCTGAGACACCATGGAATCTATAATCAAGGCTTGATGCGTTTATGCTTATGTTTCCGCTGACCTTGGCGCTTGATGAGTATACCCTGGAAACATTCTCCGAAGTCATATAGTCCCATATCGGATAGGGACGATGCATCTCCGTATTGGATTCATTCATGACGACGTCGACATATTCCTCTGCATAATTGCATACAGCTATGTCCTCGCTGTGGGCTTTCACCCTGCTGTAGATCCGCTGGAGAATATCATCAACGCAATCACGCTGGAAGAGCCTGTATTCACGGAGTCCGGGAGTTCCTGGTTCCTCAGAGGACGGAAGCTCCAGTCCATATGCATCGCGGAACCTCTTCCTGCACGCTTCGCAGTGGCATATTCCATGGTAATTATTCGAGTAATCACGGGTGACGAACCCGAACATATTGAAGAACACACCGTCGACAGGATATCTATCAAGAACCTCGTCGATGATCTCAAGCGACAACCTGTTCTGGTACTCACTGTTTATGCATGTATGGATCAGCCCGTTATAATCGATTGTCTGGCCTTTATCAGATACATAAGCCCATTCCGGATGCTGCTGGAAAATGGATTTATGTATCTTGCTGAAATCAAACCGTGATATGACACGTATCCCATTGGCATGGCACTTCTCAACAAGCTCACCGATGAAATCACGGCCATCAAGATATGGATTGATATACTCATAAGGAAGGCTGGAAGGATAGAATGACATTATCCCAGCGGTATTGAGAAGAACAGTATTCGCCCCGAAATCAATAAACTGGCTGACAAGCCTATCGGTATCGGCAACAGCATCTGTCTGACGCAGATTCGTCTGTATAAGCCTTATGTTATTCTCTTCCCACCATCTCATATGCATTTCCTCCGGATTGCAATTGTCAATATTCCAGCTATGCTGCAACTTGGTAATCATTATATACCACTTTGGTATATAATCCATACCAATTATTTTAAAATGAGAAAGCATCTGATTCATGGAACAACCAGAATTCTCCTTTAACTGATTAATCAGCTAGCTTTCGGGACATAATCTATACAACGTCATTATACTGATTTCCAAATCACTGATTTTTGATTCATTGAAAAATATTCATTGATTTTGGAATCAGTGATTTAAAAATCAGTAACTCAGAAAGCACATCTTATCACATTCATTTTCTATTGAACCGGATTCAAAAACTAATACACTATTCAAGCAGATCAGGTTCTGTGTCTACCCTTTCAAGAGGTTTTTCCCCTGCAATATCATCAGGAAGTTCAATCCTTTCAAGCTTGCCTGTTATCATTGAGTTGCGTTTGACAGCATCGCTTATCCTGTCCGATGCGCGGTCTATGGCATTCTGCGTCTTCTCAAGGTCCTCTCCGAAACGGAAGAACTGGGTTTTGAGATCCTTGAATAGCTGCCAGATTCTCCTTGTATTCTTCTCCACCTGAAGCGTCTTGAAACCGATCTGCAATGAGTTTATAAGAGCAGCGAAATTGGTCGGGCCTGTAAGAAGCACTCTGTATTCATCCTGCAGAGTCTCTGAGAACCCCTCCATGCGGAGAAGCTCTGCATAAAGGCTTTCCGTAGGGACGAAGAGAATAGCGAAATCGGTTGTCTTGGGAGGGACGATATATTTATCCCTTATATCCCGTGCTTCAGAGAGAACCCTTGCCCTGAGATTCTTGATGGATTCCTTTATACGCTCCTCATCTCCATCCGATACAGCCTCGGAATAGCGGACAAAGTCCTCCTTCGGGAACTTTGAATCGATAGGGAGGAAAACTTCCTCGTCCCTCTCCCTACCGGGAAGCTTTATTGCGAACTCGACAACTGCACCACCCTTCTTCGGAGCATAGTTCCTGACATACTGCTGAGGAGTCATCAGATCGGAAAGTATGTTCTCTGCCTGCACCTCACCCCAGGTTCCACGCACTTTGACATTCGAGAACATCTTATTCAGTGATGAGATATCACCAGCAAGCTTATCCATCTCGCCGATGCTCTTATACAATGCCTCTAGGTTCCTCGTAACCTGCTCGAATGATTTTGATATCCTCTCCTCAAGCGTGCTCTGGAGCTTCTCATCAACAGTGAGCCGCATCTTCTCAAGCTGATCGGAGTTCTCGGTACGGATCTTCTCCATACCCTTCCCGACCTCCTCTGTCAGCGATGCTGTTTCTTTCATCACTATCTCCATTGTCTTCATGTTCTCTCGGCGTATCTCAGAGAGTATCGCGGAGATTGAATCTGTGCCCTCCTTCTGCCTTCTGTCGAGCTTATCATTGAGATCCCTGTTCTCACGGAAGAACAGTGCCATCTGCCCTTTCTGCGATGTGTTGATATCAGAGATAGCGGATTCAAGGGACTGGAGTCTCTGCTCAATCGATGACCTGAATGCATCGAATGATGATGCTGTCCTATCCTGCATCTCCTGGGACAGCCTTGAAATATCCTTCCTCCCATTTCCTCTGACAGCAACAATAAGCAGAAGGATTACGCTCAGCGAAGACAATGCAATAGATATAAGGACAAGAATTTCAATGGACATACAAAGAATAATAGCTCATTGAAGAGTTTGTTCCCATCTATATTTTTATATGGAGCTATCCGAAGCAATGACATCTATTTCGATTCATATTATGACTCGAAAAACAATATTCACGTCATATTATGACTTGAATATCCGGTTTTTCCACTTCATAATATGGCTATGAACTACAAGATATACGTATGGCAAAAGCCGGATTGGCCTTCATTCAGGTGGGATGAGGAGAAAATCAGCCCATTGCTGTATGAAACAACTAGAATGGAGTCATATTTTCTTGGCAGGATTTCGATGATTGATCCAGAGATAAGGAACTCGATACTTACCAGGAATCTTGAGAATGAGATACTCTCATCGAATTCCATAGAAAACATCACACTGCAAAGAGATTCTGTACGTTCATCCATATTATCAAGGCTTGGTTTTGATTCTGAAGGGCATGAAAAAGCAGATCGATACACCGATGGAGCTGTCAATATAGTCATCGATGCAGCCAGGAATCACAAAATACCCCTGACGGCAGAACGTCTATTCGGATGGCATGCCGAATTGTTCCCTGCAGGAATGAGTGAAGGAAGAAGGATCCTTGTCGGTCAATGGAGGCAAGGAGAGATGTTTGTAGTATCGGGAAGACTTGGAAAGGAAGTAATACATTATGAAGCACCACCTGCAGACAGGCTTGAGCATGAGATGGAGGCATTCCTTGAATTCATCAATTCCAAGGACATGAACCCACTGCTTAAAGCAGCAATCGCACATTTCTGGTTCGTCACAATACACCCTTTCTCAGATGGAAATGGGAGAATCGGAAGGGCTATAGCGGAAATGATGCTTGCAAGAGCAGATAATACAAGCCATCGATACTACAGCTTATCGTCTGCAATCATGGCAGACCGGAAGGCATATTACGAAATTCTTGAATACTGCCAGAAAGGCACAATGGATATCACAGGATTCCTGGAATACTTCCTGCTGACGCTGCAGAATGCAATCAGAGCTGCAGAAGGCGAAATCAAAAAGGCAATCCAGAAGACGCAATTCTGGGATTCTCTGAGAGGAATATCTCTGAATCCACGGGAGATCAAAATCATCAACATGCTCCATGATGGATTCAAAGGAAAACTGACTACAGCCAAATGGGCAAAACTTGGAAAGTGCTCCCACTCCACAGCTCTGAGGGATATTAATGACTTGATAAGCAAAGGCATACTGATTGCAGATGGAGGGAACAGCAGAAATGCTGGATACATTCTCAGGAATGACAATTAAAAAGAATATCAGGAATGAGAAAGGCCGGGTGTCGCTCCCGGCCAAAGAAAGAGAGTTGCAGGAAAAACCGCCTCTACAACCAAAATTCAGCTGAGCCCCATCATCAGGAGACAACATTCACGCTCTTGCCTGACAAGAACGATTCGTAGTTCCCTATCGCGATATCAAAGAGCCTCTTCCTGCTTTCATAGCTTGCCCATGAAATATGAGGGGTAATAATCACATTCTTCGCTTTCAGAAGAGGGTTTTCCGCGCTGATAGGCTCAGATGAGACGACATCGAGTGCCGCCCCGCCAACTTTGCCTGAATCCAGGGCCTCTGCCAGAGCGGCCTCATCGACAAGCGGGCCTCTGGAATTGTTGACGATAAGAACACCATCCTTCATCTTCAAGATGTTCTCCTTGTTGATGATTCCCTCGGTCTCCTTTGTCAGAGGACAATGGAGGAAAATCACATCGGATGAGGAGAAAATCTCATCAAGAGAGGCATATCTGCTCCTTTCGTCTTCAAGTTCCTTCCTGGCGTAACTATCGTACATCAGGACATTCATTCCGAAGGCTTTGGCAAGAGCACCCGATCTCTGGCCGATCCTGCCATAGCCTATAATCCCGATAGTCTTTCCTGCCAGCTCCACTTGCGGATAGAGCCAGTAGCACCACTTGCCGCTCTCTGTCCATGCACCGGAAAGAACATCATCGGAATGCCTCTGGATATGGTGGCAGAGCTCAAGCAGGAGGGCAAATGCAAACTGCGCCACCGAATCAGTACCATAGGTAGGAACATTCGTGACCACAACAGAATGCTTACGGGCCTCATCAAGGTCAATGATATTGAACCCTGTAGCAAGAACACCTACATACTTAAGCTTCCTTGCCTTCTCAAACTCCCTTGCGCGAAGCTCCACCTTATTCGTGAAAACCGCATCGGCATCCGCAATCCTCTCAAGAGTCTCCTCAGGGGTTGAACTCTCGCAGACCTCGACTGTCCCGTATTTCTCCAGAACAGAGAAGGACATTCCCTCAGAGACAAGCGGCAATGAATCCAGAACAACTATCTTCATACTAAGCTCCTTTGTCTCAGTCTAACGCATCAAGCTCTTTACGGATATTCTTAAAGCCATTTGTCAGGGCATCGATATCCATGCTGAACATCTGCATCTGGACTCTCTTCTGCCAATGAGCCTGGAGCTTCATAGGACCATGTACGCTGAATGCGATATGGTTTCTTTCCGCTGCCTTGCATACCTTCTCGATAGCCGCAAGGAATTCAGGATTGTCATACTCGCCAGGGATACCCATGGAGATAGAAAGATCATTCGGACCAACAAGAAGGACATCGATTCCCTGCACAGCCGCAATCTCATCGACATTCTCGATAGCCTCTGCAGTCTCGATCTGCGCAATCGCAAGGCTGAGGGTATTCTGCCTGTCCATGAAATCCTGGGTCTTCAGCCCCTGCATTCCGGCATAGTCGGAAAGACCTCCATTGCTTCCAAGCCCTCTGTCGCCTATAGGCTGGTACTTGGCGAGCTTCACGAAAGCCTCGGCCTGCTCCTTTGTGCTGACCATAGGAACCATCACTCCTTCGATACCTGAATCCAGTGCTCTGGAGATATAGCTCTTTCTGAGCTCAGGGACCCTGCAGAAGATACCGACGCCAGCTGCACGTGATGCTGCTGCGATATCCGTAAGGGTCTCGAAAGAGAATGAACCATGCTCCATATCGAAGAGGAGGAAATCAAGACCAGCGGCCTTCGCTACAAGCGAAACCGCCGGAGTACGGATCATCCTGACGAGTGTACCTTTGATACACTCGCCATTTTTTAGTCTTTCAACCGCTGTCATATCAGTCATCTTCGTCCTTTACTCCAGTTGTCTTCTCAACACTTGCGCTGCTCTTTCTGTTAAGGCGTGGAAGGAATACAGCAAATACAACGGTGAGAATGAGGAACACGAGGCTGTCTGGCTCGGTGAAGAAAATCATCGGGTTGCCATGGCCGAGCGTGAGCGTTGTCCTGAGGTACTCCTCTGCAATAGGTCCGAGGATAACACCGAGGATGAACGGAACGTTCGGATAGCCCTGTGTCTTGAAGAAGTACATGGCGATTCCTACAAGTACTGCGAGGAACATCTGTACTGCCGATGATGTTGCTGCGTATACACCGATAAGAGCTATTGCTCCGATTGCACTGTAGAGTACAAGTCTGTTGATCTTCACTATCTTCAGATAGTACGGTCCGAAGAGGAAGAGCGAGAGAGGCAGGAGTATAGCTGCGGAGATGAGCAGCGCTACGTACATAGGAGCGAAGGTCGCAAGCTGGTTGCTCAGGAGATCCGGTCCAGGAACGATACCATAGACGAGGAAGACTCCGAGGAGGATAGCTGTCGTACCATCACCTGGGATACCAAGCGAAAGCATAGGAACGAGAGCTCCACCGCAGACTGCGTTGTTTGCTGTCTCTGGTCCTGCGATGCCTCTAGGCTCACCATGTCCAAACTTCTCCGGATGCTTAGCCGTTCTCTGGGCCTCTGCATAGGCAACGAAACCTGCCATTGATGCACCTGCGCCAGGAAGAACGCCGATGAAGTATCCGATAAGAGCGCTCTTGATGTAGAGCCAGATACCGATCTCCTTCATATCGTCCCAGATATCGAAGAAGTCACGGCGCTTGAACTGTACTCTGTTAGCCTGATCGGAAAGCTCCTTGTATTCCTTGTTGCTGACCTTGACCTGTGAGATGAACTCGCTGACAGCGAATGCACCTACGATAAGCGTAGTCTCATCGATACCCTCGACAAGCTGCGGGAATCCGAATGTGAAGCGGGATACAGCCTTGAGCTTATCGATACCGATTGTTGCGCACATAAGACCGAATGCCAGCGTGATGAGACCCTTTCTCTTATCCTTTGAGATGACAACCATCGTTGCAAGAGCGAAGAGACAGAGGGAGAACTTACCTGGCGTACGGACCTTGAGAGCAAGCTCTACAGTCAGAGGCGATACGAAGATAAGGAGCAGTGCGCCGATCGATCCACCGATTGCGGATGCGATTGTCGCATGGCCGATAGCCTGTGCGCCTCTTCCCTGCTGCATAAGGGCATGGCCCTCGATACATGTCATAGCAGAAGCAGGAGCGCCCGGGATATTGATTGTTACAGCAGTGATCGAACCGGAATAGATACCTGCCATGTATACGCCCATACACATGATCAGAGCCTGCTGGAGAGGCATCGAATATGTCATAGGCAGAAGAAGCGCTATAGCAAGAGCACTTGTCAGGCCCGGAAGAGCACCGAAAACGATTCCAATGAAGAATCCTCCGAGGAGGTAAAGCAGGGATACTGGCTGGAGAACAACCCCGATACCCTGGAAAATAGTCAATATTTCACCCATAATCTTCTACCTCCTACCAAAGTGACGGGAACCTGATGTCGAAGACATATACGTAAAGGGCATAGATAAGAACGGAAATGATAGCCGAATAGATAATCCTCTTTACGTAATGGCCGAAATGATCATCATAGAGGTTCATTGCAATGAACACATAGATTGGAACTGTGAACCAGTAGCCAAGCGTATCGAAAAGCAGAACCATGAAGAATGCAACAGCAACAAGGATGATGCATTTCACGGATCTCCACTTCTCATCCTTGCTCTTCTCCGGAAGAGGCCCATTAGCCTTTATCTTCTTGAGAGCATCGACAACAAGTGAAATCGATGTGGGAATGCCGAAAACACAGATAATCACAGGAAAGAATGATTCCTGAACGACCCCTTTGACTATAGGGGGAGATAGACGCAGCGCTTCAATGCAGTAAATCACCATACCGATAAGCGTGATGAGCGGTGTAAGGAAGTCTGCGCGGATATATTTCTTCATATAAAAACTCCTTCAATTCCGAAATAGGAGCCGCTTTTATACGGCCCCTACCAATCCAAGCGGGATCTGGATCAGATAAGACCCTGCTCCTTCAGGACATCGAGTGCTGCGAAGTCATTCTCCTTAAGCTGGTTGCAGTACTCGAGAAGCTCATCACCTTCCATCCAAGATGGTGTAATACCGACAGTTGCTGCCCAGTCTGCAAACTCCTGGCTAGTAGCTGCCTGGCGGAATGAGTCGACAAGCTTTGTCTTCACGTCTTCGGGGAGACCCTTAGGTCCTGCGATGATGATGAACGATCCGGAGATGAATTCATCAGGAAGACCGATTTCCTTTGCTGTAGGAACATCAGGATATGTTGGGTTGCGGACCTCTGAGAACTCGAGGATACCGATTGCGTCTCCGCTCTGGATTATCGGTGCGAAATCCCCAAGGCTGGATACGATACAATCGACCTCACCATTGAGAAGAGCCTCTCTCTGAGGAGCCGATGATGTATAGGAGATCTTATTGAACTGGACACCATAGTACTGCTCGACCTTGGTTACAAGGAGATATACGCGGCTTCCGATTCCCTGGTCGCCGACACGGACCTGCCCCGGGTGATCCTTTGCATACTGGATGAACTCATCCCAGGTCTTGTATGGAGCATCGGAGCTGATTGTAAAGGAGTCTGCCTCACGTGTGATCATACACAGGAGATCGAGATTATCTGTTGTATAGCCCTTCATGATCTGCTGGTACTCACCAGTGACGACAGCACCATATGTGAGGTTTCCGAGGGAATAGCCATCGGGCTTTGCTGTCATAAGAATATTAGGACCTACGCAGTCAGATGCACCAGGTCTGTTCGTTACATAGAATGTACCGCCGAGAATAGGCTCAGTAAGCTGAAGGATCTTGCGGCATGTCGTATCTGAACCGCCACCAGCGCCAGCACCTACTGTGAATTCGATATCCTTTGATGGATAGACTTCATTTCCGCCGCCCGCAAAGAGTCCGGTAGCAACTACACAGAGCACAAGCAGAATGGAAATAAGTTTCTTAGTCATAAACCCCTCCTTTTAGACTTAGACTATGAACAATAGAGGTTCGCTATCCTCATTTATGTAAAGTTTATTGTAGGTTTCGGATATCGGGTAAAGAATATTAAGTGAAAGTTGTCTTATTTCACCGTGCAAAGATAAGCAAATCAAGCATTTTGCATAAAATAATCTGCACACATCTGTTTATCAGTGATACAATTTGCAATGTGTCCAATATTTCTGATAATTTTATTGCGGATTAGACAAAAAAGGAGAACAACGTGGAACAGAAATTCCTGGGAGTGCTTATCGACCATTACGCAAAGGATGATCTGGAGATATCCATATTCGACACAGAAGCAAAACTGGCATACTCTGCAAATGGAAAGAGCAATGCCGAGCTTGCGAAGTTCTCAAGGTATGCGCTCGAGCAGGATACTCCTCTTGTCCTCGCGAGCGAGGACGATGCGAACATGGACAATATCATATACACTGCTGCGATAAAGCCATCAGGCAAGCTGTTCGGTGCAATCGTGCTGAAAGGAAAGAGGGATGCTGTCCAGAAGACGGGTCAGGAGCTCAAAGCCGCAATCGAAAGCTCCATGATGTATGAGAAGTTCATCGCTGAGAAAAGCACAACAATAGAGGAAAAAAGGGCGGAACTCGCAATATCCCTGACAAAATCGAATATCGACAAGGAGGAGAGCGAGAAGCTTCTTGCCAGCTTCGATATGGATCCATCGCTTCTGAGATCTGTCATATGCATCAGGCTCAACATCTATCAGAATAATTACTTCAACATAAACCTCTCATTGGGTTATAGAGCATCATTCGAGGAGCTTAAGGATGAGATTCTCAAGGAGATAATGAAAAGCGATTACATCACCAGCCAGGATATGGTCGCAATGAAGACATCCTCTCTGATAATCGTGATAAAGAGCTTCCAGATGAAGTCCGATATAAAGAAAGCATATAAAGCCCTCGATGTGATAACCCAGAACCTGTCTGATTCCCTCGGGAAGTACTCCTCCCTCTCATTCTCGGTAGCGTATGGAAGCATCGTTCCTACGCTGAAAGGGATAAGGACAAGCTATAAGGAAGCAGAGGAGATCCTTGATCTAGCGCAGGAGAAAGGACTTAAAAGCGGGATTATAACGCTGGAGGATGTCTTTTTCGAAAGCAGCTATCAGAAGCTGAGCCCACAGATAATAAACAAAATCCTCGATCCTGCTCTCGATGCGCTCCGCAGGAAGGATGGAACACTGCCTTTCGATATGATAGACAGCTGCCAGGCATTCGTCGATGCCTGCATGAACCTCTCACTTGCATCTGAAAGAACGCATGTACACAGGAATACGATATCCGTGAGGCTTGAGAAGCTGAAGAATCTTACCGGACTCGATCCTGCGAATGATATAAAGGATGCGCTTCTGGTCAAGATGCTGTCGATAAAGGCGAAGGCTGAAAAGACGAGCGACGAGGTCTTTCCTAGATAATCTCAGCCACGATACCGGATTGAATGTGCCGCTTCAGCCAGTGCCGTAAGATTCCTTCCGGATACTCTGGATGGTATCGCGCATTCAGGGCTGATTATGTCTACGCCATCGCTGATATTCCCCATCACCTCTGATCTGACATATCCAGGAGTGAGGCTAAGAAGCGTCTTGGGGTTGTTGACAGCTCCTGCAAGCGCCATTCCGCCCTTCTCCGATGCGAGACTTGCTATTGAATTCCTGCTATCGGCATGGAAAGCCCTGAATCCAGCATCCCGGAAAAGGGGGAATTTGGATTCCACATTGCCGCAGACATGGAGGATCAGTGGATGATCGGGACCGAGCATCTCCACTGCCTTTCTATGGAACGGGAGAAGCATCCTTTCATACAGTCCTCTGCTTACAAGATCCTCGGTCACGTGGTCGGCCCATACAACTGCATCAGCGCCCTCTGAGAACTGCAGCCGGGCAAACCGCACGGCCTCATCGGTCAGCAGCTCAAGTATCGCCTTAATCCTGTCAGGGGAGATTATCGAATCGAGGATTACATTCTCAACCCCATACAGGTGATACATCAGCGTCCATGGTCCGACAACCTTCCCTATGATCGCGACCTTTCCCTGGTAGCGCTTTGCAATAATCCGGATAGCAGACAGCAGCTCCTTAGCAGCTCCCTGCTGGAAGAAATCATCGGAAACGGCAAGATCTTCCAGCTCCGGCTCGGGGGATGACAGGATCCGCGGCATTGAGTTCTGGTCTCCCCATGATACATTGCATCCGAAGAGAGAGGCCTCGATATGGAGTGAGAAGTATGGGGACACAGAGTCGAATCCGTATTCATCATGGACGAATGATGAGAGCATAGCCATATCAAAAGCCTTACAATGCGCAGCTGGCAGGAAGCATCTGGTCTTCTCCATCGCCTCACTGTTCACGGTGCTCGTTATGCTTGCTGCAGGATAGACATCAAATGGCTTCCTGAACAATGCGGCCATGAATCTCTCTCGTGAACTCATGAATGGAATCTTCTGCATCCCCCACTATCTCCTATTTTTATTTCTTTATCTGATCGAAGATTGCCTTGCCTGGATAAACCCCATCCCTGCCAAGCAGCTCCTCCATCCTTATTGTCTCATTCCATTTGACGGCACGCTCAGTTCTTGCAACGGAACCAACCTTCAGCTGACCGGCGTTCGTTGCAATCGCAAGATGGACTATCGTGTCATCCTCTGTCTCACCGCTGCGTGCGCTTACGACAGGAAGGTATCCGCTGTTCTTCGTGAATTCAATCGCATCCATCGTCTCCGTGATGGTGCCGATCTGGTTCATCTTGATAAGCACAGCATTCAGCGCACCGAGCTTAACGCCGTTCCTGATTCTCTCTATGTTCGTGGTGAAGAGGTCATCGCCGATAAGCTGTATCCTTCCGCCGAGCTTCTCCGTTATAAGCACAGAACCTTCCCAGTCAAGCTCGCTGGTACCATCCTCAATCGAAACGATTGGATACTTGTCCACCCACGAGCAGAGGAGATCGACGAACTCCGATGTTGAGAACTCCTTGTTCTCAAGATGGAAGATGTACTTCTTCTTTTCCTTGTCGTAGAATTCGCTCGATGCGATATCCAGCGCGATACCAAGATCCACTCCCGGCTTGTATCCAGCTCTCCTGATTCCCTCTGTAAGAATCTCAAGACCTTCCTCATTGGTCTTGAATGATGAAGGCCAGAATCCGCCCTCATCGGCAATCGCAGTCGGACGGCCAAGCTCCATGAAGATCTTCTTGGTAGCATTGTATACATTGACGACAGCCTCGAAGCCTTCCCAGAAAGTCCCGAAAGATAGAGGAATCACAAGGAAGTCCTGCACATCGATTGAATGCAGTGCGTGGGCTCCTCCGCCTATGATCTGGATCATTGGAACTGGGATTGTGCGTGCATTCGTCCCTCCAAGATACCTGAATAGAGGAACGCGCCTGGATGCAGCAGATGCCCTGGCAACAGCCATCGATACGCCAAGAATCGCATTAGCGCCAAGCCTGCTCTTGTTCTCCGTTCCATCAAGCTCAATCATCAGCTGGTCGATACCCCTCTGATCCTCGGCATCAAGGCCGATGATGCGGGGAGCAATCTCATTCAGGACATTGCCGATTGCCTTCCTCACGCTCTTTCCGCCGAGTTCCTTGCCTCCGTCACGAAGCTCAAGAACCTCATATATGCCTGTTGAAGCCCCTGAAGGGACAGTACCACGCCCGACGCTGCCATCCGCAAGAATGACATCCACTTCAACGGTCGCATTCGCACGGCTATCGAATACCTGTCTTGCTTTGATATCACTGATTCTCATATTCAATTCTCCTTGTTGTATGCTGAAATAATGTCCTTGAAGGAAGGTCTGCTCTCGAGCATCAGCGCTAAAGCCATATTCCTTACCCTTTCCTTCTTCTTCTCGTCGGATGAGAGATACTCCACCGGAGATTTCCCATCGACCCTGGCTAGCATGAGGAACGGAAGCACTTCCATGACGTTCCGCTCCAGCTCATCACGGTCCATATATGACATAGAAGAGAAGTAAAGCTCCTTCATGTACATCATCATCGCAAGATAGGCATTCCCGTATTCCGCGAACTTCACCGCCTTCAGTATGAAGTGATTGAAGAAGAATGCGAGATCGAACGCAGGATGCCCATAGTGAGCGACCTCGAAATCCAGGACCGCAATCTGCTTTCCATCCGTCATTATGTTCTTCGGGCTATAATCCCCGTGGACCAATGCGATGGAAGAACCGAGCAGGAGCGAAATAACGCTCTCAACACGATTAGCCAGCCCAGGATACTTTTTCACTGTATAGCGGATATACGGATCGATCCTCAGATTATCGAAGACATCCTTCGATGCGAACTTTGCCCTGATTTCCCTGGATGAGGAGCTCTTCTCATGGACTTCCAGAAGTGTCTTCACCGACTTTGCCGCGATATTGAAATCGAGACAGCCGGACATAAGATCGTCCTTCCACATCCTCCATGACTCCGGAAGAGCCTCCCTGACGTAGATATGGTTCTCCTTATCATAGAAAAGGACCTTAGGGGCAGACTCCGGATCTATCTCATGATAGACCTCATTCGCCTCAGCCTCTGTCTCCATACGTCCAGGATCGCACTCCCAATCCGCTTTCGTCTTAAGCTTCTGCAATGCCTCCTTCACAATAAGTGGAAAGGAATCACTCCGTTCCACAAACGCGACAGTGCCTGAAACACCCCCGGAAAGGTATCTGATCTTATGGCCATCACCCTTTCCGACCAAACCACGTTCCTCGAGATACTCCTCAAGAACGTCCTCTCTGCTGATATCCATAATCATTGTTCTCCTGATAAGATCCCTCCTTAAGATTAGATGCTCATCGGGGTCGCAACAATTGGAATAATTTGTAACATATGTTCAAATTACATTCACAAACATGCTATTTGTAAGCAATGTGAACATGTTACAATATTCAAGAAGATTCATGCATCGTGAATATCAGCAGAATGCATCGAAAACCATGGAAAACTGCGGAAAAGAGAGCAGAAAGCCCTTCTGCCCTCTTCCCATACCGCATTATTCCCCGCAGTACTCCCTGAACTTCTTCACATTCTCGCGGGCCATGCTTCCAAGGCTTGTCGTATCGCTCATCGCGATAACAATCTGGGCACCTGCATCGAGCTTCTTCTTCGTTCCTTCCCAGTCTCCGCCGAGGGCCATGAGAACCTTACCGGAATCAAGGACCTTCTTCTCCACTGCGCTTATTGCTTCCTGCACATCAGGGAAGTTAGGATTGCCGAGATGGCCGAGGTTGGTAGCGAGATCAACAGGACCGACGAAAACGCCATCAAGACCTTCTACAGAAAGGATTCCATCAAGATTGTCTATGCCTTTCTGGCTCTCGATTGCGATGAATACCATCACCTCATCATTGGCTTTCGTGAAATAGCCGAGACTGTTGTTGCCAAAATGGGCAGCCCTTGTGGATCCTGCGACGCCTCTCACTCCGAATGGAGGATACTTCACTGCTGCAACGGCCTTCTCTGCCTCTTCCTTCGTCTCGACATATGGTACAAGGATTCCATACATGCCGGTATCGAGCAGTTTCTTGATCTGCACGAAGTCGTTCCATGGAGCACGTGCAAATGGAACAGCCTTATAGCCATTCATCGCCTGCTCCTGGCTTATGAGCGTCTCGAATCCGCTCGGTGCATGCTCGCAGTCGACCATGAGAATATCCATGCCGCTATCGGCAAGGACCTCTGCCGTGATATTGCTTGCAGCCTGGCACCAGGCAGCAATGAATTTCTTTCCTTCCTTTATACCGTGTTTTATTGGATTATAGTTCTTCTCAAGCATTTTCAGGTTCTCCTCAGCTGATACAAGTCAGCAAGACAAATCCGATACACAGTGCGAATCTTGGCAGCGAACCTCTATTGAATTTTGATTCACACTGATTATCAGATTATGAGTTAAGTGTATCACCGGAAAACCAGTTGTCAAGAAAATCTAGCAGTAACTCAGGAGACGATCTTTTCTGCGGTTGGAATGGATGCTTGCATAGTAATACGCATCGTTCTCATTCCTTTCCTTGATCGCATTGTAAATCTTATTGTGATCAGCAACAATCTGCTCATACATATCGTCGTAATCGGAATATGCCCGGCGGGCATTGCGGAGTATGGACTGTATGGCTGAAAGAATAGCATAGAAGAACGGATTGCGGCTTATCTGAGCAAGATGAAGGTGGAATTTCTCATCAAGGGCAACCCTCTCATCACGCTCCACTGCCTCTTCCTGCTGCTGCAGAATGCTTTTTATCGACAGCAGCTCTCCCTCTGTCCTGATCAGGGCAACCTGCTTCGCGATTGTCGATTCAATGGCCGTTTTCAGATCATACAACTCTATAAGAGACATCTCGTTGGTCATTGCGGTCTCAAAAAGCAGGCAGAAGGTCTGGAGCATTGAATCCAGGCTTATATTCTTCACATAGCATCCGCTTCTCGGCTGGATCATCAGCACACCCAGAGCCTCCAGGCGAAGCAATGCCGTACGCATCTGGCTCTGAGTTGTATTGAAGTGCTCGGAAAGCACTCTGATAGGAGGCAGCTTATCGCCTGACTTCAGGTTATTCTCCCTGATGAATGCGAGAAGATCCTTCATCAGCTTATCCTCTGCGCTTATCCCGTAATCTTCATAAAGCAATTCCTTATCTTCTTCCATGTAAATTCCTGATGCAATTTGCCGAATGTGATTATTAGAATAAATCAGAATGCTACCACACGCAATATTTCACTCTATGACATAAGCAAACTTATTGATTCCTAGCAGAATCACGCACCAGAGATGCAGACCTCGCGGAACGTCTTTATCTCATATGGGGAAAAAGCGACAGGCTCTGCGATATCAATTAAACCATCGGACAATCTTTCTTCCATCAGATTGCATTCAGCAAGCATATAGCCAGGACGATGGGAGATAATGCGCACCGCCGAACGACATCCATCCGTCTCTGCAAGTCTCAGCACTGCCCCGTCCCCATCCTCTGCCATCTTATATGCTGTGATATGCACATGATCGCCTGCAACCTCATAGCCTGACGGAGCAGAAGCAAAGTCTGGGATTTCTTCGCTGATAATCGCAAGATGAGCGGAAGAGAGGTATGAGGCAATCTCCCTGACATGACTAGCTGGAAGCGCTGTCTCATGGGGGATGAGAGCATATGTAAACTCATGCTCTCCCTGGTCTGCGTATGGATCGGGATCAAGAGGACTCCTGAGAAGGCTTAAGCCGATGCGCCCACCCCTGACGCTGTATCCGTACTTGCAGTCGGATGCAAGTGCAACTCCCCTGCCGTTGCTTACATCGGTGAAAAGACGCGCAGGGAATTCGAAGGCTGCAGCATCCCATTCATTCTGGACATGGGTCTTCCTACGTATCTCGCCGTAAGGGATATCCGAGGTGCAGAAACCAACCATAGGATTGCATGGGAATGAAACCCGCAGAAGCCTCTTCGCCTCATGCCACTGCACCTTCGTCCTGAAGTATATCTCATCTGAATCATTCGGAAGGATGACATCCTGCTCTATGAGGGAATTTCCTGCCCGGAAGGAGAATCTCAGAGCGGAGAAGACCGGTCCATCGACACTGCGCGATGCGGAGATGCACTCAACCTGTGAGCACTCCATCTCCGGATAGTAGTATTCGATATCCCAGGCATCATATACATGCGGCTCATCCGCATAGAGCTTAAGGACATTCCCGATGCCGGAATATGTGAATTCGAAACCACTCTTACTGAACATTCCCTTCAGAAGATGGCCATGGCAATCGAATTCATAGCGGACTCTGCCGTTATCAAGTACAAGATCCCCTGCATCAATCATCGATTCCGATGGCAGGTTATCAGAATAATCAAGGTTGAATACATTCCAATTATGGCTTGATAATCCTGTACTGGTATATAATTCTCCCCTGTATTCCTGTATACCACGTCCTCCGCATGAAGAGGGGTGCACATCACAGGCTGGGAGCTTAACGATATGAGGAAGTCTGTATCCGTCTCCGCTGAACATCATCAGATAGCCCATTCTGCCATGGCTATTCCGAGAGGCGAAGGATGAAGCAAATCCATAGTCCCCGCATCCAGATGAGTCCAAAGCTCCAGAAAGGATATCGGAGAAAGCAGTGAATACTGCCTTGTATCCTTCCTCTGTCTCCCTGTATACAGCCCCGATGCTTGATCCAGGAAGGATATCATGGAACTGGAATGCAAGCATGGTATGGAGCGCATCCTTTATCCGATTGCTGAACAGACCTCCATGATGCACATCCAGCGCCTCGACAGGCTTCAGAGCCTCCTCTGCCATTCTGTTCATACGCTTGTTCCTCGCCTGAGATGTGTATGTACCACGATGGAATTCCAGATACAGCTCACCCCTATAATGCGAAAGCTTATCCTCAGACATTGCAAGACGGTCAAAGAAATCCTCGACAGATGAGAACGATGCTCTTGGAACACCTTCTGTATCATGGGCAAGCAGCACCCTTTCAATATGCTCAGCTTTCGGCCCACCGCCACCATCGCCTATGCCAAGCGCCGTCACGAACTCATCCAGCCTGTCTTTCTCAAGGAAGTTCTCCTGCGCTCTCAGAAGGGAGCCGAAGTTTCCGGATGAATTATATGTATGCTCTGGAAGGAAGTGGGCAATAACCTGGCTTCCATCTACCCCTTCCCATATGAAGCTATCATACGGAAACTGATTGGAGAGCGACCATGAGATCTTCTGCGTAGAGAAATACCGGATACCGGACTTTGCCAGAATCTGAGGGAGGGATGCAGGATACCCGAAGGAATCCGGAATCCAGCACGTTCTCACATCCTTTCCGAATTCCTTTCTGAAGAAATTCTTCCCTTCCAGTATCTGGCGCACAAGTGATTCACCCGATACAAGATTGCAGTCAGGTTCTACCCACATGCCGCCAAGCAGTTCCCACCGCCCCTCAGCCACAGCATCCTTTATCTTCTGGTAAAGCTCTGGCTGCTCGGTCTTAACCCATTCATAATGAAGAGGCGATGATGCTCCGAAGATATATTCCGGATAATTCTCCAGATTCACAATCTGGCTGGAGAATGTACGCATTACCTTCCTATGCGTCTCCGCAATAGGCCACAGCCAGCCTGTATCGATATGGGCATGCCCTACAACAGCAGTAGAAAGGAAGGAAGCCGATGCGGGTTTTTCCAGCTCTTTCCGTATAATCGCCAAAGCCTCGTTAGTACCTGATCTTGAGAATGCTGTCATCGCATCAAAGAGCGATGATATGATTCTGACAGCTTTGATCGAATTCCTATCGATATTCTGATAGAGATCGAAGAGCGCATCCATGGATACATAGAGCTCATGGAGCTTCTTGTCGATTATAGCAATGTCAGCATAGCGGAATATGCTGATATGCCGCCCTTCAGGTTCAGGGATGTCCCTTGAGAACTTCATCTCGCGTCTTGATAACCCAAAGAGATTATTGGCTGCAGCTTCTGCATAGATTCTGCAATGGCCAGGAACAACAGTGAACCGTTCCTCGCTCTTCACATAATTGCAATCGAAAGCAGATCTATCCGTCAGGCCGAAAAGAGCATTGCCTTTATCATCATAAATCTGCACCTCGCCTCCCAGATCTGCGGAAAGGAAGGTATCAGAACAAGGGAAATCATCAGGTACATCTGCCTCAAGAAGGAAGTATCCAGACTGCCAGTTCCGACCCCATTCAGCCCCAGGCTGTATCGGTCTGCGCCCCAGATTGATGGTATCCTTAAGCGGGAGCCTTTCATCGGTAATGTATACAGAAGCGGAGAGCGGAATGCGCCTTGCTATGCCTCTCTCCTTCAGCTCATTTATGAACTGGGCGATTCGCTCCGTGATGATTATCATCCGTCCCTTCTGATTCCAGCCTTCCATAGTACCTCCTTGCTTTCCAGAAGAGATTATCATCCAGGGCAGATTCCAATGCAACCAATATTATCAGGAGGGCTCACAATATGCGGAGCTGTATATGTACCAAACAGCTCCCGAAACGGACGAAATTGCAATTTTTATTGAAAGAGTCCGTTTCAGACCGGGATTTCGCAAAAAAAGAAGGCTGTCCGGAATCATCCAGAACAGCCTTCGGAATCAGAAATAAAGGACCTGATCAGTCTACGAGCACGACCTCTCCGTTAGGATAGCGCTCTGCAACATACTCCCTTACCTTGTCTCCCTTGAGAGCTGCGACAAGAGCCTGCACCTTAGGATCGTCCTGATTGCCATCATTGACAGCAATGACATTCACATACGGGCTGTCTGCGTTCTCAATGAAGAGACCATCACGTGTTGCGATAAGACCTGCTGGGATAGCATAGTTGCCGTTGATTACAGCAGCATCGACATCTGCAAGAACACGTGGAAGCGATGCAGCCTCAATCTCGGAGAATGAGAAGTTGTGCGGGTTCTCTGCGATATCAGAAGGAACAGCTTCAAGACCAGCATCAGCCTTAAGAGTGATGAGACCTGCGCTCTGGAGAAGGAGAAGAGCTCTTCCCTCATTCGTAGGATCATTAGGGATAGCAATCTTTGCTCCATCAGGGATAGCCTCGAGCGAGTCATACTTCTCGCTGTATACTGCAAGAGGCTCGATGTGGATGCCGCCAGCATTCACAAGATGATAGCCGCGCTCTGCATTTGCGCTCTCCATGTACGGAAGGTGCTGGAAGTAGTTTGCATCGATATCACCAGAAGCAAGAGCTTCATTCGGTGTCACATAATCCGTGAACTCAACAATCTGGAGGTCGATTCCCTGAGCAGCGAGATCGTCTTTCACAAGACCGAGAAGAACTCCGTGCGGATCAGGTGTTGCACCGACTCTGATGACATTGGAATCAGCGGATTCCTTGGAACCGGAAGCGAAAACAGATACTGCGATAAGAAGCACAGCAAGAATAGCAAATGTCTTTTTCATTAATATATCTCCAAAAACAATTCGATTAAGTATGACGATATCCCGAAGGACCCTGAGCAATTATAGAAATGTGGTGGAATAGAAGTATTATGCCCTCGCGGGCATCATGGAGAACATGCGCATGGATATGATGGATGATGTATTTGCCATAATCGTGCTCTCCTTTATCTTTGATGTCCTGATTATGCATAAAGGTGCAAGAATATGCAACATAATTTCCATGCGTTTAATGCAAATTTTATGGAAAAAGCAGGAAGAAATTATAATATCTCCCTGCTTTATAAATAATTAGAGTATCCCAGAATTTTCAGATAATCCGCATATCCAATCAGCGTTTAGCAATCAGATGAGCACTTATCCTATCTCCGATGAACTGTATCACCTCAACCATGACAATGATTACAATGACTGCGGAGACCATATATGATGGACTGAATCTCTGGTATCCATAGCGGATTGCAAGGTCACCAAGTCCTCCGCCTCCTATGGCTCCTGCCATAGCTGAATAGCCTATGAGATTGATAATCGTAAGCGTTACGCCGGAGACAAGCGAAGGCAGAGCCTCAGGTATAAGAACCTTGAGGATTATCTGCCAGTTCGTTGACCCCATGGCACGTGCGGCCTGGACAACACCAGGATCGACTTCCTTTAGCGCGGACTCGATGATTCTTGCGACAAATGGAGCCGCAGCTATCGAAAGAGGTATCACAGTGGCCATCGTTCCTATGCTTGTGCCGATTATAAGCCTTGAGAGAGGCATCAGGACAATCATGAGTATTATGAATGGGAATGATCTCAGGATATTCACAATGCGCGAAAGAACATTGTAGAAGACTGGATGAGGAATAATACCCCCCTGCTCCTCGGAGGAAGTCACATGGAGAAGGATTCCGATCGGTAGTCCAAGTATCATGGAGAAGATTGTAGAAAGGAACACCATGACCAGTGTCTGCCATGTTGCCTGCACTACAAGAGTGAACATTGTTGACTGGAAGAAAGACATTACAGCATCCATCACTCAGCCTCCTCTACCAGCACACCCATATCCTGAAGAAGCCTGACAGCATCCGCCGCAGTCTTCCCATCCGGTCCGATATCAGTGATCATCACACCAAGCTCCTCGCCATTGACAGTCTGCACACCTGCTGCCCTGATATTGAATACAGCGCCTGTCCTTGCGGAGACCGTTGAGATTATAGGCTCATCGGTAGCACCGCCGCGGAAGCGCAGCGTATAGTGCCCGCCATCATTCGACCAGCGCACAATAGACTCATGGACATTCGTAAGCGATGAGAGGAAATCCTTCGTAACATCGCTTTTAGGCGAAGCGAATATATCCGAGACAGGACCTTCCTCGACGATATGGCCTGCATCAAGCACCGCAACGCGGTCGCATGCATCACGGACAACCTCCATCTGATGAGTGATCATCACGACAGTGAGATTCATCTTCTTCTGGATTTCCTTGATAAGAGAGAGAATCGCACGTGTCGTCTGTGGATCGAGAGCGCTTGTCGCCTCATCGCAGAACAGTATCTCAGGTTTCACAGCAAGAGCTCTTGCAATCGCAACCCTCTGCTTCTGTCCGCCCGACAGCGTAGATATAGGAGCGCTGCCACGCCCTTCAAGCCCTACAAGAGCAAGAAGCTCTGCCGTGCGCTTCTTTATATAAGCCTTATCCATATGGCATATCTCCATCGGATAGGCGATATTTTCCTCAGCATTCCTGGAAGAGAAGAGATTGAAGTTCTGGAAGATCATGCCGATCTTCCTCCTTTCCTGGATCAGCTCTTCCTTTGAGAGGTTATCAACGCGCTTGTCATCGTAATAGACCTCGCCCTGATCAGGCTTCTCAAGCATCGACACAAGACGCACTAGTGTAGACTTTCCAGCCCCTGATCGTCCTATGATGCCATAGACTGTGTTGGATGGTATATCAAGCGAAACATCATCGACAGCATGGAGCGATGCATAGTTCCGCTTCAGATTCCTTAGCCTTATCTGCATATAAAATACTCCGAAGTCTATTTATATCAGATATCTGGATTAAGAAACAGGTATACAGGCTAATAATATCCCTAGCTATGCGGATCGGGAGATCCCCTGTGACAGCAAAAGGCTGCATTGCTGCAGCCTTAAGCATAGTCGTATGATTATCTGAGATCCTTATCGGTCTTCAGGACATCCTGATCATCATATGCCCTGTTCTCACCGGCCATAGCCCAGATGAAGGTATAGTTCGAAGTACCGCATCCGGAGTGGATTGACCATGAGGGGTTGATGACAGCTTCCTCATTGTGCATAACGATATGCCTTGTCTCAGATGGCTCGCCCATGAAATGGAAGACAACATTATCATCTGGAATCTCGAAGTAGAAATAGACTTCCATCCTTCTCTCATGCGTATGCGCCGGCATCGTATTCCATACAGAACCCGGCTCGAGGTGTGTAAGTCCCATCGAAAGCTGGCAGGTATCAAGAACATCCGGATGGATATACTGATTGATTGTTCTCTCATTCGATGTTG
The DNA here is from genome assembly GCA_944389115.1 of uncultured Spirochaetaceae bacterium. Classification (GTDB taxonomy): domain Bacteria; phylum Spirochaetota; class Spirochaetia; order Sphaerochaetales; family Sphaerochaetaceae; genus Ornithospirochaeta. The sequence continues at coordinate 2,231 of CALXLE010000142.1, read as the reverse complement.
CCTGCGATCCAAGATGCTTATGGATGGCATCCTTGAGAGGGATGAGCTTTACAGGATACGGGCGGTGTGCAGGTGTCGTGCACATATAGAACTTGGCAGGATCCGAAGGATCATCGGATGAGAACTTCACATCCTTTGTTCCCATAGGAATATAGATACCATCGAAATGATCCATAGCGTACTCTGTTCCATCTGCGATGATCTTTCCCTTTCCTCCGATATTTATAGCGCCAAGCTCCCTTCTCTCAAGAAGGTAATCAACGCCGAAGTTCTTCCAGCAGTCGATGTTCTTATCGATGGAGATTGTCTCCTTGATTGGCATAGCACCCATTGTCACAATTCTGTCGACATGGGAGTATACAGCGGTGACATCATCCGGAAGGAAGATATCTGTGATGAGGAACTCGTTCCTGAGTTCATCGGTATTCATCCTCTTGAAAGGCTCTTTGCCTGTTGAATAGCGAATATCCATAATATTTAAGCTCCTATATTCCTAATATAGCAGGAAAACTGCTCTTTGTGACCACCACCTACCCAATCATCTCAGCAAGGCTGTAGATATCCATGAAGCGGTTCATGGCTTTCTCAAGATCCACGCCGGGGACAGGACTGCCATTGAGGTAGAGGGAAGGTTTCAGCGCGACGGTAGCAATCCCTGGGATATCCATTGCAGGATCATTGCTCGCTTCAAGGAAGAATGCTGCTGCATCAAGAACATCCAGAAGATTCTCCTCGGAAAGGACCGATACTATCTCATTGTAGTCCATGGAAGAGAGATCCATTCCTATTGCATCATCATAATCCGCGCCCCCCATCATCAGGAACATCATGATTGCATTCATCCTCGCTTCCTGCAGTCCAATACCTGCCATATCGAAATAGGAATGGACAGCATCCTCGTTGAGATCGACCCTGATCTCCAGCACATGGCCCTGATAGGCCCCATCACCAGAAATCGTTATATCCCCGGTATCGATATACAATGAGAAAAGCGGATCAGATAAGATGGAAAGCGAAAGAAGGATCGTGCCATTAAGCGACGTACTGGATGTCCTTGATCCAAACTTGTATATTGCGCTGGCATCATTGAACGCAACCCGGGTTCTGAGGAAACCATCCTTCTCAATACCTTCTATATCAAGGGAAGAAGAAACACTGCCTTCTGCTCCTATGATATCCGCATCATCGAATCCGGCATAAAGCATAGCAGCTTTCAGCCCTTCATTCGCTATTGTGATGATATTATCGGAAAGAATTCCAGCAAGCCTGATACCTGAACGCCTGATCTCTTCGGGTATCATCAAAAGCACAGCCTGATCCGTCATGGACAGATCAACATCCCCTCCGGGATTCTCAGCGGCAATCAAAGCCGGAGCTGCCAGCGATAGTATCACAAGTGGCTCGGCATCCTTTGGTGCGGAGAATACGGTACTGATAGCTGCCAGAGACAGCATGATAACAGCAAGGACCTTCTTCATATCCTGATGATACCATGCCTCATTATCTATGCAAGGGAATCAAGGAGCTTCTCACACCCTTTTGATATATCATCATATGCTGTGGCGAAGTCATCGGTATACCATGGATCATCCACATCACGGTCAAGCAGCATCCTGATCTTCGGGCTATCACCGAAACGGCGTCTTAGAGCTGCCAGATTGGAACGGTCAAGAGCTATGATAAGATCATAATCCTCGAATTCCCTATCGCTTATTCGCTTTGCAGATCTTCTGGAGAACGGTATGCCCCTTCTTCTGAGCTCTGCTTTCGCAGGTGGATAGATATCATTGCCGGACTCCTCACTGCTTACTCCAGACGAGGATACATTGAACCGGCTGCCAAGCCCGCGGTCATCAGCAAGCTTTCTGAATACAGCCTCAGCCATCGGCGACCTGCATATATTCCCATGACAGACAAAAAGGATATTCACAGCATTTCTATACCAGAGCGGAGCATTTTCGTCTACGGATCAGGAGTTCAGCCTTCTTCTTATACTCTCATCATAATCTGGTATCGCACCACGTTTTGTCACAACATAATCAGCGAGAGCTGAGGCCTTTGCGAGAGCGGCAGCTGTATCATCACCTCTGCAAAGAAAGTACAAGAACGCTGCAGAGAGACTATCGCCGGCACCAACGGTATCGACAACCTTTACCTTTCCAGCTTCCGCATTTATCACAGTACTGCCGTCAAAGCATACAGAGCCTTTGCTGCCCAATGATATTAAAACC
>CALXLE010000141.1 GCA_944389115.1 uncultured Spirochaetaceae bacterium | reverse complement strand
TTCAGGTCCTTGATACAGAGTCGCCGTGTCCTGATGATGGAACTGTCTATGTCCCATCTGTTCCTGAGCTTGAGAAGCTGTCTGTATATAGCGTCATAAGCGATCATGTCTATGGTGGTATGCCTGTCGAGATTGGCTACTGCAATGGAACCAACTATAAGCTGAACTGCCTTGAATGGCATCGTGGCAGCGAGGTGAATGTGTCATCTTCATCATTCGTGCTGCTTCTTGCAAAAATTGATGAGATTGTCGGCGGAAAGCTTGATACCGCCAATGTTAAGGCCTTCAGGGTTCCAGCAGGTGTTCCTGTGCTCGTATACGAGACAACGCTCCACTATGCTCCTTGCGGACATTTCCGCGTCATCGTAGCACTGCCTAAAGGAACGAATACCGACAAGCCTGTGATTGAGAACAGGATTCCGGAAGATCAGTATCTCTGGGCGCGCAATAAGTGGCTTATCGCGCATCCTGATACAGCTGAGGCTAAGCAGGGCGCCTATGTAGGACTCTCTGGAGAGAATATCGACATAAGCAATGATTTCAAGGCCTGACGTTTAGGTCTTAACCATTATAGGCTCTATCGGTGGCAGATGCGGAATCAGTATCGTCACCGTAGTTCCTTCATCGGGCTCCGACCAGATTGAGAGCCCGTATTTTTCACCATATGATAGTTTGATCCGCTCGTCGATATTCCTCAGCCCGATACCATTGCCTGATGATGCCGTATTCTCCTGATCTGGATTCAGAATTGTCGCAGCAGTCTCGCTTTTCATTCCCACACCGTTGTCGGAGATGATTATCTTTATCCCATCGTCCACCGCCTCGGCTTTTATCTCAATCCGTCCTTCTTCCTGGAGGTACTTTATGCCGTGGTAAATCGAATTTTCAATGATGGGCTGGACTATGAGCTTTATCGTCGGTGCGTTTTCAAGCTCTCGGGGGATGGTTATAGAATAAGTGAACTTATCCTTGTATCTCATTGACTGGATATCAAGATAATTCTGCACATGGGACAGCTCCTCCGATAATGTGATGACATCATGCCCTTTCGCTATTGATATCCTGAATAGACGAGCGAGGGCTGATACCATCTTCACAACTCCATGATTGTCTCCGGTCTCTGCCATCCATATGACGCTGTCGAGCGTGTTGTATAGGAAGTGAGGATTGATCTTTGCCTGAAGGGCATCAAGTTCTCTCTGCCTCTTTATCTCCTCTGTCGCTTTTATCCTCTTCATGAGAACCTTTATTCTGGCGACCATGATCCTGAATGATGATGATAATGATTCGACTTCTATGGAGTGGCTCTGAGGGAGAGATACCTCAAAATCTCCCGTTTCTACTTTCCGCATCTCGCTTTCCAGTCTCCTGAGCGGTCTCGTGATGTGCTTTGATATTATTGTTGTCGCTATTATGGAGATAATGATCATCACAGCGGAAATGAATAGTAGCGCTGTCTGGAAGGAACCAAGATCATCCATAATCTCATCCATCATTGCGACTCCGACAATTCTCCATCTTGTCTGGTTTACTGTCTGTATGACTGTAAGGCGCTCATGCCCTGCAAACTGTGAGATATAAGTACCGTATACATGGTCTGCAACACCATCAAGATCCTCCTGAAATTCCCCATTGTCGATTTCTCGCTGATTCGGATGGTAAATTATCTCGCCATCATTGGAGATGAAGTAAATGTAGCCCGAGGCTGCTAGATTGGCATCTTCCGATAGCTCTCTTATGGAATTGAAATTCAGGTCTATGGAGAGCACTGCGGAGCTTGTTGCCCTGTTCATATCACCGTAGCTGATGAGCTGGGAGAATGTTATCACGAGGCCGGTCTGGCCTGAAGGAAGGGTCTGGAGCCTTGGGCCCGTGAAGAAGAAATCACCTTCGCCTTTCACCGCTCTTGAGAACCAGAGCTCGTCCCTTGACGCCGGAGCGATTGAAGGGGCTGTGGTCAGCAGGGGATTTCCCTCCAGATCGAAGGCATCGATGCGGACAATGTCATTTCTGGATGAGACTATTGCCTTAAGCCTTTCTGTTATAGCTTCTGCATTCAGAGCCGATGTGTCGCGTGCCAGATTTCGGGCGTATGCGGCTATGCCTGTGATTCCATCTATGTATGTCTCAGCATTGTTGTTTATCTGGGTTATGACCTCTGTAGTACTGCGTACCATTATTCCTGTCACTGCATTTGTAAGGAATGCATTCACAGTGATGCTCACAACCAGGATCAGTATTGTAAGCATCAGCGCCATCAGCAGGGAAATGGTTGTTCTGATGGATATTGCCCGCATTTTCATTGCCTGTTTCCTGCTCTGAACTGCGAAGGTGACATACCTATGTTTTTCTTGAATGTGAACGAGAAGTAATTGGGTTCAGAGAACCCTATTGCCTCTGCAATCTCATATGTCTTCTTGTCTGTATTCTTCAGCAGTTCCTTTGCCTTCTCCAGCCTGATGTTCGTAAGATACTGCACAAATGACAGCCCCGTCTCCTTCTTGAATGTCGTCGAGAAATATGCTGGTGATACGGAAATCTCATCTGCGACCTGGTCAAGTCCGAACGACGAGTCTGAATAGCGTTCCTTTATGATTTTCTTGGCATTCTCCACGAACTGTATATGGGAGTTCTCTCTTACTCCGGATGCCATTTCATTGGCAGATACCGCTAGTCGCTTTGCCAGCTCTTCTGCTCTTGCGGATGTGTTTGCATGCGAGAGCTCAAGAAAGAGGTCCTCTCCCTCAAGAAGCAACGCTATATTCCTTCCATATGATGTACAGATCTCAGAGATTATCGAGAGTATTGAGAGCACTGTATTCTGGATATCCGCAGTCTCGGCGAGTCCCGTGAAGAAATCATGGATTTTCTCCTCTGTCTCTTCCGCCGTACCGAATTTCAGAGCCATTACAAGCTCCGTCTTCAGATCACTCCTTGTTTTCTCATCCTTTGCGCTATTGACGCTTTCGACGTCGCTTATCGATATGATATGCTGCTCAGGATAGATATGGGTATAGTTCAGAGCCTCCATTGCGCTTCTGTATGAAAGAGGCAGGGAGCCTATCTGGAAGATCACCTCTCCGATTCCGATATTGAATGGGTGGGAGAAGTAATGGACAAGCCTGGACTGGAGCAGGGATAGAGAGCGGTATATCTGCTTGATGAACAGCGCCGTGAAATCCTTTCCCATTTCAGATGAGAAGATCAGAACAATCTGATTCTCATACTGGAAAGACAGCATATTCCCACTGTCTTCTGTGCTCTCCTCTATGATTTCCTCCATTGCAACCGATGACAGAGGCTCAAGAGGAAGGTCGATTACCGAGACAGCGAAGATATTCCCTGCCAGAGGGACTCCGTACTCGCTGGCTTTCTCCGCAATCAGTGTTTCATCCTTCTTCCTTGTCGGAGTTATGAGAGAGACGAGGAATTTCTCTTTGTAGACATCAAATGCATCCCTGTAGAAAGCTTCCAGCTTCGTCCTGTCGGATACTCTGGCGACATCCTCATCGAGCTTTGTCCGTATTCTTCCTAGGAGGGCTCTCATTGAATCGATGCTGACAGGCTTCAGGACATATTCTGCAGCCTTGAGACTGAGAGCTGTCTGGGCGAATGTGAATTCGTCATATCCTGAGAGGAATATGACTTCAACGGTCTGTGAATACTTCTCCCTGACTTCCTGTATGAACTGTATGCCATCCATATATGGCATGCGGATATCCGTGATGATGACATCTGGCATCGTCTCTGAGATAATCTCAAGCGCTTCCATGCCATTTGAGGCTTCTCCCATGACAGAGAAACCATATTCCTGCCATGGAGTGAGGTCTTTTATCGAGTGCCTTACAGCTTCTTCGTCTTCAACAAGGAGTATCGTATACATGCTATTTATACATTGCGATTATGCTCTCCAGCATCTGGATCATCTTCTTCCTGTAGTTTTCAGGCTCCAGAATCTTGACGGATGTACCGCACTGGATGATCCTCAGCATGAGCTCTATCGAGTTCTCTGCCTCCATATGGCACAATAGGCTTCCATCGCTCTGCCTGCTTATCTCCGGCTTCCCATGTATTATCTCAGAGAATGAATTGAGTGCGCTCTTCTCATTCAGGATCAATGTGAGCGGAATCATGTCGATGGCATCATATTTCTCCTCCTCTTTATGGGAGAAAGGCCTGAGGTTATCAGGGATTGTGTATGTCTCATCGAGCATCTTCGCATCTGTTATCGAGGCGATATCAAGTGTGATGATATCTTTTGTATGTCTCAGTCGTCCCGTTACGGTGATAGGCCTTCTGCCAGTCTGGTCCTCCTTGAAGCCGATGAAGTAGGGGGCGATCTCAATCTCCTCCATATCCTTCTCCGTTGAGGATATCCTTGCTATCCTTCCGGAGACCCAGCAGTCAATCAGCACTTCAAGTACTTGGTTATACAGCCCGGCGCTTTCCCTGTCTTTCTGTATGGCTGCCTCAATCTGATCCGCTATGCTCAGTGCATTCTCACTGATTCTTGGAGCGTATGAACGCATGTTTACTGCAAGTTTGCGCAGTGCGGATGCAAGATGAGGGCTTTTGAATTCAGCAGTTGATGCGAGAGCCTCGGCACCCATATTGAATGCCAGGCTTTCATATACGGAAAGCTCTCGGGGAGAAGAATCCTCATCTTTGCTTTTAAGCTTTATGAGATTGTTCTCCTCGTATATATCGATATGCCCCGAGAGCTCATCAACATATCGTGATATAGTGGACCTATGCACCCCAAGGCGCCGTGCTATCTCTGCTCTCCTTATGCCCTCGGGATGGGATCGAAGCAGAAGCTCTAGCTGCGCGATGCGTTCACCTTTCATGTTAGGAATTCTAGCATGGAACTAGTTCATTTCATAGATTTAGTTCTCTGTGGTATAGTGTGGATATGAATGAAGATCTTGAGAAACTCGAGATACGTCTGAGCTATCTAGAGAAAGAGAATGCGGAACTCAATGAAGCCGTCCTTGAGTGCGATAGGACAATATCCGAACTGCTTAAGAGGATTGAGAAGCTGGAGCTGAATGTTGAGGATCTGATTGAGGAATCGGGTGAAAGCAGGCCTAACCGCAAGCCGCCGCACTATTGAAAAGCAGCCCCTTATCGGAGCTGCCATCGCTTTCTTATTTTCTGACCCACTCTGAGCAGGCTTCAAAGAGGACAGTATCGTTCTTTCCATACTCCTCTTTCATAAGTCTGTGGGCGAATGATAGTTTACCATCAGTCTCTGCTGTCAATGCCGTCTGGCCATAGATCTTGTCATTGCTGAACGTCTGATGCTCCCACTGTACATCGAACATAGATGGCCTGTAGGTTTTCAGAATATCCTCATCCATGGCCTCTGTTATCCACCTGAGGTATACGACATTGTTCACATGCTTATTGTAGTCGATGTCATAATAAGCAGGAGTGGGGCGGTATATCATATACTCCTTGATCTTCTCGGCATCATCGTATCTAGTGATCTTCCCGATATCAGGATTGATGAAATACTTATCAGCAGGTGCTGGCTGTATGCTGCCCATGACCTCCTGTGGTCTGATAGGCCTTTTCCTGTTCATGTCGATTACAGCCCAGAGGGTCATTGCCGCAAAGATCTTGCTGCCATTGCAGTATCCATTCACGACACGAGGACAATGCAGCCTGTATGGCTCCTGCGGCCAAGTCTCAAGGTTAAGGGTATCACGCCACGACGATATGCCATAGAATAGGACTCTCGTTCTTGTAATTATCCATGTCCATCCCTTCTCCCTCTGCAGATCATCGATAGCTATTCCAAGCTTCGACGCATGCTCTCCCCCCATTTCCTGGATAGCTGAGAAATAGAAAGGAATCGTTGCATCGTAGAACATGTCCGTATCTGTTGCACGTACAAAATAATCCTCGTAGGCGACATTTTCACTGCTTATTCTCATTTTCCTCGTCCTTTTCCGGTCTATAGAACAGAAGAATGGATCTTCCGTACTTTCTTTCATCAACAAGGCGGTAATCACCGATTCTGGGTTCCCATGCTTTTCTCTCTTCCCGGGGAAGGTGGATGATGAAGAGCCCAGTATCCTTGACTATGCCATATCTGCTGCAAGCCTCGGCAAGTTTGGGTTTCTCCTCCATGGGAAACGGAGGATCGGCGTAGACTATAGAGTATTTATACGGTGTGGATGAGATGTATCTCATCGCATCCATCATGAACAATCTGTGTGGTTCCTCGACAAATGCCAGATTCTTCTCGATGGTCTCTTTCTTTCCTCTGTCCATCTCGACAAGATGTATGGGGGAGGCTCCTCTTGAAGCGGCCTCGATTGCTACACATCCAGAGCCTGAGAAGAGATCCAGGAATGAGACCCCCTCGATATCCCCGAGAATCGAGAACATAGACTCTCTCATCATATCCATAGCTGGACGGATGATACCTGGAGGACAGGCTATCTGCCGCCTAACATATTTTCCGCCTGTAATGCGCATAACCTGAAGATTACCTGCTGTCTTTTTTCTTTTCAAGGCTTTTCTGCATCAGGAACATAATGACTGCCATCATTATAATGACAGCGTAACCAAGGACACTCAGGATGTCTGGTGTCTGATTAAGTATGAAATATCCCAGAAGCGCAGCAAAGAGAATCTGTGAGTAATCATAGACCGATATCTTCCTTGCCGGAGCGAATGAATAGGCCGCTGTTATTGAGAACTGTCCTGCAGCTGCTGCCGCGCCTGCAAGCATGAGTATAAGAACCTGTCCTGCAGTCATCGGGCTATATCTGAAGAGCAGATATGGCAGGGTGACGAGACAGGAAAACGTAGAGAAGAACAGCACGATAACCGGGCCTTTCTCCCCGCGTTTGCCAAGTGCTCTGACACAGGTATATGCACTTCCTGCTCCCAGCCCTCCAAGAAGACCGATCAGCGATGTCCCGAGATCGGTATTTGAGAATGAGGGCTTTATAATAAGGAGGCTTCCAGCAAATGCTCCGGCTACGATCAATGCTTCCTTTATGCTTACTTTCTCTTTCAAGAATACTGCGCTGCATATCAGCGTGAAGAATGGTGATAGCTTATTGAGCATTGATGCATCAGCAAGAACGAGATGGTCGACGGCGTAGAAATTGCATAGGATTCCGACAGTACCAAGCACAGAACGCAGGATGAGAAGGGGAATATTCCTTCTGTCAACTGTGATATCATGCCGGTCCTTCAGAACGATGGCAAGTGCGAAGACCGCAGCTACCGCATTCCTGAAGAAACTCTTCTGTATTGATGGGATATCACCAGCGAGACGCACAAGCATATTCATCACGGCAAAACTGAATGCCGAGATGATTATGCATATGATTCCCTTATGTATATCCTTCAGCCCTCCGGCCATAGTCCGGTCTCTGGTGCAACTTTTGCCATGCCATCGATTGTGATCTGCATAAGTTCAGAGAGATCCATCCCGAGCATCTCCGCTCCGTTTGCTATCACATCCCTGTTGACGCCGGCTGCAAAGGATTTCTCCTTCCATTTCTTCTTTACGGATTTGACTGTGATGCCTTTCATCTTCTCCGGTCTCATCAGCGCTGTTGCATGTACAAGACCTGAAAGCTCATCGATAGTGTAAAGGAATTTCTCCATCTGCCTCTCCGGCTTGATGTCTGTAACCAGACCATAGCCATGGGAGCATATTGCATGGATCATATCATCTGGAAGATTGATTTCCTTCAGAAGTTCCGGAGCCTTCCTGCAGTGCTCCTCTGGGAACATCTCCCAGTCGATATCATGAAGAAGACCTACGATTCCCCAGTATTCCGGATCCTCTCCGAATTTAACCGCACCCTCTCTCATTACAGCCTCTACTTCGAGTGCATGGTGGTAAAGGCTTTCCGACTTATTGTATTTTCTGAAAAGCTCAAGAGCTTCTTCTCTTGTTGCCATGATTTCCTCCTTATTGCGAGGATTATATCAAAGGGGAGATACTTTGGACAGGATTAGCGTACATTATGGATATGTTGACTTTCAGTGTACATACTTGTTAAAGTACTGAACGGTATTTATTGCCAGGGCTCTTAGCTCAGCGGTTAGAGCAAAGGACTCATAATCCTTGGGTCGCCGGTTCAAATCCAGCAGGGCCCATCAATAAACATAAAAGGTTAAGCCTTTTCTTATTAAACAAGGAGTGGTATTCCAAGGAGCCGCTCCTTATTTCTTTCATATGCAATTTTCAGAATCAGGTTATCGGCTGGAGACTATCAGCAGCCCAGGAATCAGGCATTCTCAAGACTTATTCCGGCAACCTCTGTATTTCCTTGGAAATTTTAACCACATCTCTCGGAGTTTCACTCAATTGTATCGAGCTTTGCCAAATAGTGTGAAAACGATAGAATCTGCTGGGGGTTTGGAGGCTTGTTCTGTGATAAGCAGGATTTGCTATAATTAAGCATATGGAATATCAGAATATCCTCGCATTTATTACCACAAGGCACGAATTCAGGAAATGGCTTGAAGAGAATTCATCTGTAGAATCTGAATGCTATCTTCTTTTAACGAGAGGAAAACCTGTGGACAATGAGCATTTCTGGTATCTCGATGCTGTGGAAGAAGCCCTTTGTTTCGGCTGGATTGATAGTACCATCCGGATGATATCAGGAAAGGCCATGCAGCGCTTCTCGCCAAGAAGAGCAACATCAGGCTGGACAGAGCTCAACAAAGAGAGGGTACGAAGACTGGAAAAACTCGGACTTATGACAGAAGCGGGTAGAGCTGTGCTTCCTCCGATGGGGCAGAAAAGCTTCAGCCCAGACAATGAAGTTGTGGCCGCATTGAAAGAAGCAAGAGTCTGGTCAAAATTCCGAACATTCCACCCTTTGTACCAGCGTATCAGGCTTTCAAACCTCGCCTTCTGCAAGGTCAGGCATCCCTCTTCTTACGCAAGGATGCTTTCTCATGTAATAGAAGAGACAAAAAAGGGAAGAATGTATGGTAGCTGGAATGATTACGGGAGGCTTCTGGATTATTAACGGGAAGTAATCAATACTCCTTCTATGAAGGAACAAGCTCGAGCATCTCTCATGTCCTCAGATTCTGCCCGCAGTA